>NZ_JAICZW010000168.1 GCF_029057325.1 Bacteroides sp.
CCTAGGGAGTGGAGTTTGTCCGAAGAACGTCCGAAGCCGAATAGGCCCTGGTAGGGGTGGGACAGGGAGCGGATAGGGAGAAGAGGGGGAAACGATGGAAAGGACATTTTTTCGCCGGAATGTGTCGGATTTAGAAAGGAAGCGAAAAAATATTTTACATTCTGTGAAAGATGGAACGCAGGTTCCAACGCAACTTTCATATCCGCCGGCGATTGGACAATGGGATGGCGGTTTCTAAATAGTTGTTAAATACCTCCTCGTTTTCTGAACTATCTCTTTGCGCATGCTGTTACTAAGGCAAAGAACGGATGAGTGATAGAGCAGTTCATGATCCGGGAAAGCATTTATAACTAATAAACCTATATTATTATCATTAACTTACTTAATTATGAAAAAGTCTATTTTAATTTTAGCGATGAGCATGGGCATGTTTGCCGTGCACGCACAGTCTGACCGCAAAGCCCTTGAAGGGACACGTATTGGTGACAACTGGTCCATCGAACTGAAAGCCGGTGCCGTAACCCCTCTTACCCACAGCGCTTTCTTCAAAAATGCCCGCCCGGGTTTCGGTGTCGGAGTCAGTAAACAACTTACGCCCATTGTCGGTTTGGGACTTCAGGGAATGGGGTATGTGAACACTACTGACAGCAAGAACGCTTTCGACGCTTCCGACGTGAGCGCGTTCGGTACGGTCAACCTGATGAACCTGTTTGGCGGATATACCGGTGAGCCGCGGGCTTTTGAAATCGAGACGATGACCGGTATCGGCTGGTTGCACAACTATCAGAACGGCGGTGGCGACACGAACTCCTGGACGACGCGCCTCGGACTGAACTTGAACTTCAACTTAGGTGAAGAGAAAGCGTGGACCATCGGCATCAAGCCTGCCGTTGTCTATGACATGCAAGGCGATTTTAACAAGGCGAAGAGCCGTTTCAATGCCAACCATGCGATGTTTGAACTGATGGCAGGATTGACCTATCACTTCACAGGCAGCAACGGAGCGCGTCACTTCACAACCGTGAGAGCGTACGACCCTGTGGAAATTGGCGAGCTGAATGAAGCGGTCAACCTCTTGCGTGCGCAGCTCGACGACAAGGATATGGAGCTGAATGCCGTGGCACAACAAGCCAGCGACTTGCGAAGTGCATTGGAAGAGTGTCGTGCACAGGAGGTCGAGACCGTCGTTATGACCAATCGCATTCCGGAGTCTGTCGTTACATTCCGCCAAGGGAAATCGACGGTCGATGCTTCCCAGTTGCCTAATGTAGAGCGGGTGGCAAGCTACCTGAACAAGCATACCGCCGCGACAGTGGTCATCAAAGGATATGCTTCTCCCGAAGGAAAACTCGAATTTAACGAGAAACTCGCCAAAGCCCGTGCCGAGGCTGTGAAGTCCATCCTTGTGAAGAAGTATAAGATTGACGGCGCCCGCATTGCTGCCGAAGGACAAGGAGTCGGTGACATGTTCTCCGAACCGGATTGGAACCGCATCAGCATCTGTACGATTACGGAAGCGAAGTAACTTGCTGCAAAAGGATGCTAAATGGCCCGCCATTGACAAATTTGAGTTCAATGGCGGGTTTCTTTTGGAGGCTATTTATTATCTTTGCGCTTTGCGTGAAGATAGGATGCGGTTCGGCATAATCGAAAAATGAAAGCTTCGTTTTTTTGCTTCTGCTCTCACCTTTCACTATCTTTGCAATCAGTTTTCACAGATATCTTATTAAGAATATGGCAAAGAAAGACTCTACAATCAAAGATACGGAAAAGATGCCTTCTTTTTTTAGCAAGGCATGGGCAATTCTCAAGGACGAGACGGTACATTTCATTATAGGCTTGATATTCGTCATTTTTTCTGTTTATCTATTACTCGCTTTTTCCTCGTTCTTCTTTACGGGAGCGGCGGATCAAAGCATTTTGGATGGTGGCACGGCCCAGGAGTTGGCTTCTACGGGAAACGGTGTGAAGAATTATGCAGGCTCGCGTGGCGCACAATTGGCCAGCTATCTGATAAATGATTGCTTTGGCATTTCCTCTTTCTTCATCCTTGTTTTTCTGGTGGCGGCCGGATTGAAGTTGATGAAGGTGCGTGTGGTGCGCTTGTGGAAGTGGTTCATCGTTTGTGCGCTGTTGTTGGTCTGGTTTTCGGTATTCTTTGGCTTTGTGTTTATGAACTACTATCAGGACTCTTTCCTCTATTTGGGAGGCCTGCATGGCTACAATGTCAGCCGGTGGCTGGTGTCGCAGGTAGGTGTGCCGGGCGTGTGGCTGATTCTGCTGGCGACGGCTGTTTGTTTCCTTATCTATCTGAGCTCACGAACCATTGTATGGCTGCGTAAGTTGTTCAGCCTTAGTTTCCTGAAGCGTGAGAAGAAAGAGGCGGATGCCTCCGGAAAGCCATCGGAAGAGTTCGATACATTGGGTGTGGACAAGAAGAAGGGCGTTGCCGAACCTGCTCCTGCAAAGCCTGAACCGGAACCAGTACTTCCATCGGAAGCACCGGTAGAAGAGGAGGAAGACGACTCCAAAGAAATCACGCTTGATTTGGGAAATGCCGGAAAAGAGGTGAAGCCGGAGCATGCCGACAATGCCGATGTCACCATGACTTTTGAAACACCCGCCTCCGACCCCGTGCCCTCTTTCCGGGAAGTGCCGGAGAAGAAAGAACCGGCATTTCAGGTGGAGGAATCGGTGGAAGAGGAGTATGTGGGAACGGAAACCGAACCCTATAACCCTCGTCTGGATTTGGAAAACTACCATTTCCCTACGATAGACCTGATGAAGCATTACGAAGACAACGGCCCTACCATCGACATGGAAGAGCAGAATGCAAATAAGGACAAGATTGTCAATACATTGCGCAGCTTCGGCATCGAAATCAGTACGATTAAGGCAACGGTAGGACCTACGGTGACTCTTTATGAGATTACTCCCGAACAAGGCGTGCGTATCTCGAAAATACGCGGACTGGAAGACGATATCGCTCTCAGCCTTGCCGCATTGGGCATTCGTATCATCGCGCCTATTCCAGGCAAGGGTACTATCGGTATCGAGGTGCCGAACTCTAATCCGAAGATTGTGTCGGGACAGAGCATCATCGGCAGTAAGAAATTCCAGGAGTCCACTTATGAATTGCCCATCGCATTGGGTAAGACCATTACGAACGAAGTCTTTATGGTGGATCTTTGCAAAATGCCCCACGTGCTTGTTGCCGGTGCCACCGGTCAGGGTAAGTCTGTGGGCCTGAACGCCATTATCACCTCCTTGCTGTATAAGAAGCATCCGGCAGAACTGAAATTTGTGCTGGTGGACCCCAAGAAAGTGGAATTCAGCATCTATTCCGTCATCGAGCATCATTTCTTGGCGAAGCTGCCTGATGGAGGGGATGCCATCATAACGGATGTGACGAAAGTGGTGCAGACTTTGAACTCTATCTGTGTGGAGATGGATACCCGCTATGATTTGCTGAAAACCGCCCATGTGCGCAACGTCAAGGAGTATAACGAGAAGTTCATCAACCGTAAGTTGAATCCGGAGAAGGGGCATCGGTTCATGCCCTATATCGTGGTGGTCATCGATGAGTTCGGCGACTTGATTATGACTGCCGGCAAGGATGTGGAATTGCCTATTGCCCGTATCGCCCAGTTGGCGCGTGCCGTGGGTATTCACATGATTATTGCCACGCAGCGACCCACTACCAACATCATCACAGGTACGATTAAGGCGAACTTCCCGGCACGTATCGCTTTCCGTGTGTCGGCAATGGTGGATTCACGTACCATTCTTGACCGTCCAGGAGCCAACCAGCTGATAGGACGCGGTGACATGCTGTTCTTGCAGGGGGCCGATCCGGTTCGTGTGCAGTGTGCCTTCATCGATACGCCCGAAGTGGCAGAGATTACCAAATACATTTCCCATCAGCAGGGATATCCCACCGCTTTCTATCTGCCCGAGTATGTGGACGAGAATGCCGGCGGTGAAGTGGGGGATGTGGATATGGGACGTCTGGATCCGCTGTTTGAAGATGCGGCACGTCTGGTGGTCATTCATCAGCAAGGTTCCACATCGCTTATTCAGCGTAAGTTTTCCATCGGCTACAACCGTGCCGGGCGTATTATGGACCAGTTGGAGAAGGTGGGCATCGTAGGTCCCACGCAGGGTAGCAAGCCTCGCGATGTGCTCTGCATGGATGAAACCGATTTGGAAATGCGCTTGAACAATCTGCAATGATAATGATGAAGACGATTCTGCTATACATAATAGGTGCGTTGGCTTGCCTATTGCCTGCTGTGGCACAGCAACCGGACGCGCGGACGATATTGGACCGCACCGCCGAGGCTTTCAGAAAGTCGGGCGGGGTGACGATGGCTTTCACTATCCATGCCTCCGGAGGAGCCTCTATGGGAACCATCCGCCTGAAAGGCGACAAATTCTTGCTGGAGTCGGAGGATATGACTACGTGGTTCGACGGGAATACGCAATGGAGCTACCTGGCTTCTGCCGATGAGGTGAACATCTCCGAACCAACGGCAGAGGAGTTGCAGACCATCAACCCATACGCCCTGCTATCCATCTATAAGCAAGGCTATCGGCTGGCGTTGGAGAAGACGGATGCGTCTCGGTCGAGCAATCTGTATGGAGTGAGGCTGACCGCTACAGACCGCAGGCGCGAGTTGCAGTCCGTCGTGGTGTATATGACGAAAGACAGCTATCGTCCTGTCCGTATCAGCACCACGCAGCGAGGAGGGGAGACGGCTGTGATAAGCATTGATTCTTACCGCTCCGGCGAGAACCATCCGGATGCTCTTTTTGTTTTCGATAAAAAGAAGTATCCCACAGCGGAAATCATTGACCTGAGGTAATGGATAAAGAAGGAGTTGTCGGGAGTTAACAGAAGTCATTCAAAACAAGAAAAGGACAATGAAATGATAGATATTAGGCACGGATTACACGGATTTACACGTTTTTTTTCTTAAAGAATCCGTGAAATCCGTGCCTAAAAGAAAGTGAGATGCATGTTTTGACACACCTGTTTGACTATAAATTATAAATCATAAATAAAAAAGATGGAAACAGAAAAAGTGAAATGTCTGATTGTCGGTTCCGGTCCTGCGGGCTATACCGCTGCCATTTATGCGGGACGCGCCAATCTCTCGCCGGTACTTTATGCCGGATTGCAGCCCGGTGGCCAGTTGACCACCACTACCGATGTGGAAAACTTTCCGGGTTATCCCGAAGGCATCGGCGGTCCTGAATTGATGGAAGACTTGCGGAAGCAGGCGGAACGCTTTGGTGCGGATATGCGCTATGGCGTGGTAACGGCAACCGATTTGAGCAAAGCACCTTATAAGCTCACGATTGACGATGAAAAGGTGATTGAAACGGAGACCTTGATTATTGCCACGGGTGCTACCGCCAAATATTTGGGCTTGGATGACGAGAAGAAATATGCCGGCATGGGTGTCAGTGCATGCGCCACTTGCGATGGTTTCTTCTATCGCAAGAAGACGGTGGCTGTGGTAGGCGGCGGCGACACAGCCTGTGAAGAGGCTGTTTACCTGGCCGGATTGGCGTCAAAAGTCTATCTGATTGTCCGCAAGCCTTATCTGCGTGCCTCCAAGATTATGCAGGAACGCGTGATGAACCACGAGAAGATTGAAGTGCTGTTCGAACACAATGCGGTAGGCTTGTTTGGTGAGAACGGAGTGGAAGGCGTGCATCTGGTGCAACGTATGGGCGAGGCAGACGAGAGACGTTACGACGTGGCGATAGACGGTTTCTTCCTTGCCATCGGTCATAAACCCAATTCGGATGTTTTCAAGCCTTATCTGGAAACGGATGAGGTGGGATATATTATTACAGAAGCCGGTACGCCGCGTACCAATGTGCCCGGAGTCTTTGCTGCCGGAGATGTGGCAGACCCGCATTATCGGCAAGCCATTACGGCTGCCGGAAGCGGTTGCAAGGCAGCGATTGAAGCTGAAAGATATCTCTCTGCCAAGGGGATGATTTAAGGATGAAGACAAAACACGGAGGCACGAAGACACTGAGATTAAAAGAGCTTAAGGAAGTTGTCCGAGAGTGAAAGGAGTTAATCGCTGTGTCTTCGTGCCTCTGTGTTCTGTTCTAATCTCTATCCTATCTTGCTTATCTTCTTAAGCTTTTCTTCTTCTATGATTTTGATTTTGCGCCCGTCGATGGTAATCAGCCGTTCGGTGGCAAATTGCGACAGGGTACGTATGGCATTGGAAGTTGTCATGTTCGACAGGTTGGCAAGGTCTTCACGGGAGAGGTAGATGCTCAGGGTGGAGCCGTCTTCTTCCAGTCCGTAGCTCTCTTTGAGGAACAGCAACGATTCAGCCAACCGTCCGCGGATGTGTTTCTGTGTCAGGTTTACGGTGCGTTCGTCGGCAATGCCCAAATCAATAGAAAGCTGTTTGATGAAAAACATGGCCAGTGCGTTGTTTTGATGAAGCAGCGTTGTGAGGGCGGTCATCGGTATTTGGCAAACAAGTGAAGGCTCGAATGCGGCAGCGGCTGTCACGTAGTCTGTCTTTGCAAAATAGGGGCGGTAGCCGAAGTATTCCACCGGTTTAATCATACGGATAATCTGGCTTCTGCCACCTACGCCGTCTTTATAGATTTTTACTTTCCCGCTCAAAAGGCACATCAGGTGGGTAGGCGTTTCCCCTTCGCAATGGATGACCTCGTTCTTCTTATAGTTTTGGAGCGTGAAGTGATTGGCAAGGAACTCCCGTTGCTCTTCGTTGAGGGGATTCCATATATTGGCAATCAGTTCCGGAACATTGATATTTGACAAATTTACTTTAACCATATGTGTTGCACAACTGTGTTATACAGCACAAATGTAAAAAGAAAAAATTAAAAAAAAACATTTTGTGGCTTTTAGTTTGTAAGTTTTTGAGTTTCTCGGTTTGTTTGCAGAAAATAAATCTGAGCAGGAAACTTATTAAAGAATATTAAAATCGTTTTGTATGATTGATAATCTGTGAGTTGTGAATTTGTCCTG
This sequence comes from Bacteroides sp., assembly GCF_029057325.1. Classification (GTDB taxonomy): domain Bacteria; phylum Bacteroidota; class Bacteroidia; order Bacteroidales; family Bacteroidaceae; genus Bacteroides. Next base: position 7,034 of record NZ_JAICZW010000168.1, read on the forward strand.
AATATTAATAATTCACGGCAAATAGCCGGGATTCGGGCGTGCAAAACCGGTAACATTCCCGGACGCCAAAAACTCATTTATATGATAAAAATAAATTTTCACCCCTCTGTTCTCTTACGATTATTTATATTTCTGCTATTTTTTTCTTCGATTTGTTTGCAGATTCTAAAAAAGCCCTTACCTTTGCCACGCAATTGAAACAAAAAAGAAGAATAAAGTTATGAATCTACATACATCTATCAACCTGGCAGTCCTGCACATTATTCGCGTCGTGGTGGTGGCATCAAGAGCGTGAGAAAGGTTTGTGTATGTATTTGTAAGATGGAAGATATTTATGGAAGCCTTTCTCACAGCAGTGGGAGAGGCTTTTTGGTTTATAAAAAAGGAGGAATCAAGATATGAAGCATCAGTTACGAAGCTCGTTCAGCACCCAAGGCCGACGCATGGCAGGCGCCCGCGCCCTGTGGGTTGCCAACGGCATGAAGAAGGAGCAGATGGGAAAGCCCATCATCGCTATCGTCAATTCGTTTACGCAGTTCGTGCCCGGACACGTGCATCTGCACGAGATAGGCCAGTTCGTGAAGGCGGAGATTGAAAAGCAGGGCTGCTTTGCCGCCGAGTTCAATACCATTGCCATTGATGACGGCATCGCCATGGGGCACGATGGTATGCTTTACTCCCTCCCTTCGCGCGACATTATCGCCGACAGCGTGGAGTACATGGTCAACGCCCACAAGGCGGATGCCATGGTCTGCATCAGCAACTGCGACAAGATTACTCCGGGTATGCTGATGGCAGCCATGCGGCTGAACATTCCCACCGTTTTCGTTTCGGGTGGACCGATGGAAGCCGGAGAGTGGAACGGGCAGCACCTGGACCTGATTGATGCCATGATAAAGTCCGCCGACCGGAATGTGGACGACGAGGAGGTGGCGCAAATCGAGCGTCACGCCTGTCCCACCTGCGGATGCTGCTCGGGCATGTTCACCGCCAACTCCATGAACTGCCTGAACGAGGCTATCGGACTAGCCCTCCCGGGCAACGGCACGATTGTCGCCACACACGAGAACCGCAAGCAGCTCTTCAAGGATGCCGCCCGCCTGATCGTGGAGAATACCTATAAATATTACGAAGAGGGCGACGACAGCATCTTGCCGCGTAGCATCGCCACCCGCGAGGCCTTCCTGAACGCCATGACGCTGGACATCGCCATGGGCGGCTCCACGAATACCGTGCTTCACCTGCTGGCGGTGGCGCACGAGGCGGGAGTTGACTTTAAGATGGATGACATCGACCTGCTCTCCCGCAAGACCCCTTGCTTGTGCAAGGTAGCACCCAACACGCAGAAGTACCACGTGCAGGACGTGAACCGTGCCGGCGGCATCATCGCCATCATGGACGAGCTTTCCAAAGGCGGGCTGGTAGATACCCGTGTCCGCCGCGTGGACGGAATGACGCTGGCCGAGGCGATAGACCGCTACAGCATCACCCGCCCGAACGTCTGCGAGGAAGCTATCGGAAAATACTCCAGTGCCGCCGCCGGAAAATTCAATCTGGTGCTCGGCTCTCAGAACGCCTCTTATGGGGAGCTTGACAGAAACCGTGCCACCGGTTGTATCCGAGACTTGGAGCACGCTTATAGCAAAGACGGCGGACTGGCCGTGCTGAAAGGAAACATTGCCCAAGACGGTTGCGTGGTGAAGACTGCCGGCGTGGACGAAAGCATCTGGAAGTTCACCGGACCTGCCAAAGTCTTCGACTCGCAAGAGGCTGCCTGCGACGGCATCTTAAGCGGTAAGGTGGTCAGCGGTGATGTTGTGGTCATCACCCACGAAGGACCGAAGGGAGGCCCGGGCATGCAGGAGATGCTCTATCCCACCTCGTATATCAAGTCCCGCCACTTAGGCAAGGAGTGTGCGTTGATTACCGATGGCCGTTTCAGTGGCGGAACCTCCGGCTTGAGCATCGGGCATATCTCTCCCGAAGCTGCCGCCGGTGGCAACATCGGCAAGATTCAGGATGGAGACATCATCGAAATCAACATCCCTGAGCGCACCATCAACGTCCGGCTGACAGACGAGGAGCTTGCTGTCCGCCCCATGACACCAGTCACCCGTCAGCGTGAAGTGTCAAAGGCACTGAAGGCGTATGCCAGCATGGTAAGCTCGGCAGACAAAGGAGCGGTGAGATTAATAGATTAAAAAAGGAACAAGCAATGGAAAATTTAATAACAGGCGCAGAAGCCTTAATGTGCTCATTGGAACATCTGGGTGTGAAGACCCTCTTCGGCTATCCGGGGGGGAGCATCATGCCGGTATTCGATGCCTTATACGACCATCGGAAAACTCTGAACCACATACTGGTCCGTCACGAACAGGGAGCCGCCCACGCCGCGCAGGGCTTTGCACGGGTGTCGGGCGAAGTCGGTGTTTGCCTGGTCACCAGCGGACCGGGAGCCACCAACACCATCACGGGCATTGCCGATGCCATGATAGACAGCACGCCCATCGTGGTGATAGCCGGTCAGGTGGGCACGGGCTTTCTGGGTACGGATGCCTTTCAGGAGGTTGATTTGGTGGGCATTACGCAGCCCATTACGAAGTGGAGCTATCAGATTCGCCGTGCCGAAGACGTGGCATGGGCAGTGGCGCGCGCCTTCTATGTGGCAAAGAGCGGACGGCCGGGACCGGTGGTGCTGGACTTCGCCAAGAACGCCCAGGTGGAGAAGACCGAATACGTCCCGGTGACGGTGGACTATGTCCGCAGCTATCTCCCGGTTCCCGAGACGAATCCGGAGGCCGTACAGCAGGCTGCCGAGTTGATAAACGGTGCCCAACGCCCCTTAGTGCTGGTAGGTCAAGGCGTGGAACTGGGAGGGGCGCAGTACGAACTGCGTGCCTTCATCGAGAAGGCGGGACTGCCCGCCGGATGCACCCTGTTGGGACTCTCGGCGCTGCCCACCGACCATCCTCTGAATAAAGGCATGCTGGGTATGCACGGCAATCTGGGACCGAACATCAATACGAACAAGTGCGATGTGCTCATCGCCGTAGGCATGCGCTTTGACGACCGCGTGACTGGCAATGTTGCCACCTACGCCCCGCAAGCGAAGATTATCCATTTCGACATTGATCCCGCCGAGATAGACAAGAACATAAAGACTGATGTCGCCGTCTTGGGCGACTGCAAAGAGACGCTGGCCGCCGTTACCCGCTTACTGCATCCTGCTACCCATCAGGAGTGGCTGGACACCTTCCGTTGCTACGAGGAGGTGGAGGAGGAGAAAGTCATCCGTCCTGAGTTGCATCCCGCAGGAGCGGCATTGAGCATGGGCGAGGTGGTGCGTGCCGTGAGCGAGGCTACCCGTCACGAAGCTATCCTGGTGACCGATGTAGGGCAGAACCAGATGATGTCTGCCCGTTACTTCAAGTTTAGCAAGGAGCGTAGCATTGTCACCTCCGGAGGCTTGGGCACGATGGGCTTCGGGCTTCCGGCTGCCATCGGCGCCACTTTCGGACGACCCGACCGTACGGTCTGCGTCTTCATGGGTGACGGCGGCTTGCAGATGAACCTGCAAGAGCTGGGTACTGTCATGGAGCGGCAGGCGCCGGTGAAGATGATTCTGCTGAACAACAACTTCCTGGGCAATGTCCGACAATGGCAGGCGATGTTCTTCAACCGCCGCTATTCCTTCACCCCGATGGTGAACCCGGACTATATGCAGATTGCTTCCGCCTATAGCATCCCCTCACGTCGCGTGATGAACCGCGAGGAACTGAAGGAAGCGATTGCCGAAATGATAGCCACAGACGGTCCCTTTCTGCTCGAAGCCTGCGTGGAAGAGGAAGGGAATGTGATGCCGATGACTCCTCCGGGTGGTTCGGTCAACCAAATGTTACTGGAATGCTAATCGCTTTGCGAATTCTTTCATTGAATATCGAATTTTATGGATAAAAACCTATATACTATTATCGTCCATTCGGAGAACATTGCCGGTCTGCTGAACCAGGTGACTGCTGTGTTCACCCGTCGGCAGATAAACATCGAAAGCCTGAACGTGTCAGCTTCCTCCATCAAGGGGGTGCATAAATACACCATTACCGCTTGGACGGACAAGGATACCATCGAGAAGGTAACCAAACAGATAACTAAGAAGATAGATGTGCTGCAAGCCCACTACTTCACGGATGACGAAATCTACCAGCACGAAATCGCGCTTTATAAGATTACGACACCCACATTGGAACAGAAGCCTGAGGTGTCCAAAGTCATCCGCAAGTACAATGCGCGCATCGTGGAGGTGAACCCAGTGTTTGCCATTGTCGAGAAGAACGGCATGAGCGAGGAGATAACCAACCTGTATGGCGAGTTGCAGGCGCTGGACTGCGTGCTCCAGTTTGTTCGTTCGGGGCGCGTGGCGATAACGACCAGTTGCTTCGAACGGGTCAACGAGTACCTTGCTGAACGCGAAGCCAAATATCGTCAAAACAAACAAGAACAAGAATCATGAGTGAAAACAACAAGATAGGTACCTATTCCTTCGTTGCAGAGCCCTTCCACGTGGATTTCACCGGGCGGCTCACTTTAGGCGTATTAGGCAACCACTTGCTGAACTGCGCCGGCTTTCATGCCACCGACCGCGGCTTCGGCATCGCTACGCTGAACGAGGATAACTATACGTGGGTGCTCTCCCGGCTGGCCATCGAGCTGGAGGAGATGCCCTACCAGTACGAGGATTTCTCTATCCAGACTTGGGTGGAGAATGTCTATCGCCTCTTCACCGACCGTAATTTCGCCCTCCTCGACAAGGATGGAAAGAAAATAGGCTACGCACGCTCCGTCTGGGCGATGATTAACCTGAACACCCGTAAGCCGGCCGACTTGCTGACGCTTCATGGGGGCAGCATCGTGGATTATGTGTGCGACGAGCCTTGCCCCATCGAGAAGCCTTCGCGCATCAAGGTCTCTGCCGGCGAGCTGGTCGCCTCTCTGACGGCGAAGTATAGCGACATCGACATCAACGGGCATGTGAACAGCATCCGCTACATTGAGCACATTCTCGACCTCTTCCCGATAGAGATGTATCGCTCGAAGCGCATTCGTCGCTTCGAGATGGCATACGTTGCCGAAAGCTATTACGGCGACGAACTTTCCTTCTTTATGGACGATGCCGGTGAGGACGTTTATCAAGTGGAGGTGAGGAAGAACGGTAGCGAAGTGGTCTGCCGCTCGAAAGTAGCGTTTATTTGACAGGATGAGTTATCGGCTTTTTACTCCCGATGACTCCCGACCCTATAACTAAAGAAACTAACAACTTAATAATTAAAAAAGAATATGGCACAATTGAATTTTGGCGGTGTTATCGAGAACGTAATGACCCGCGAAGAGTTTCCTTTGGAAAAGGCACGTGAGATTTTGAAAGACGAAACGATTGCAGTAATCGGCTACGGCGTACAGGGTCCGGGCCAGGCTTGCAACCTGCGCGACAATGGTTTCAATGTGATTGTAGGACAGCGTCCGGGCAAGACCTACGAGAAGGCGATTGCCGACGGATGGGTGCCGGGCGAGACGTTGTTCGGAATCGAAGAGGCTTGCCAGAAAGGTACGATTATTATGTGCCTGTTGTCTGATGCCGCCGTCATGTCCGTATGGCCCACCATCAAGCCCTACCTGACTGCCGGAAAGGCGCTCTATTTCTCCCACGGTTTCGCAATCACGTGGAACGACCGCACGGGTGTGGTTCCTCCCACAGACATCGATGTCATCATGGTGGCTCCGAAAGGTTCGGGTACTTCCCTCCGCACCATGTTCCTCGAAGGCCGTGGCCTGAACTCCTCTTATGCTATCTATCAGGATGCCACGGGCAAGGCTTTCGACAAGACTATCGCTTTGGGCATCGGTATCGGTTCGGGCTACCTGTTCGAGACCACCTTCATCCGCGAGGCTACTTCCGACCTGACCGGCGAGCGTGGTTCGCTGATGGGTGCCATCCAGGGATTGCTATTGGCACAGTACGAAGTGTTGCGTGAGAACGGTCACTCTCCTTCCGAAGCCTTCAACGAGACGGTGGAAGAGCTGACCCAATCCTTGATGCCGCTCTTCGCAAAGAACGGTATGGATTGGATGTATGCCAACTGCTCCACAACAGCTCAGCGCGGCGCATTGGACTGGATGACTCCGTTCCACGATGCCATCAAGCCCGTAGTACAGCAGCTGTATGCCAGCGTGAAGTCGGGCAACGAGGCTCAGATTTCCATCGACAGCAACTCCAAACCCGACTATCGCGAGAAGCTGAACGAAGAGCTGAAGGCACTGCGCGAGAGCGAGATGTGGCAGACGGCTGTCACGGTGCGCAAGCTTCGTCCGGAGAACAACTAAAATCGAGGGTTAGGGATATAATAGGATTAGGGATGAACCTTGCGGAGCGCTTGCTCTGCGAGGTTCATCCCTAATTTTTTGCAGTAATCACAATCGTAAGCAATCTGATATTCTCCTTTAACTCTTGCCTCCTCCCAATGCGTGATAAAGTTTGATGATGCCTTGTATGCGGTCAAAGCAAGTTTGTAACTGTACTGTCTCCGCTTCAAGGAGCGACTGTTGGGCAGTTAATATCTCCAGATAGGTAGTACCGGAATGGCTCATCAGCAGTTCTGTCTTTCGCACAGCTTCACGCAAGGTCTCAACCTGCCGGGTGTTTATCTCATATTGCGACTTAGCCGTCTGCCAGGCGGTTAAGGCATCGTTCACCTCTTTCCCCGCGTTCAGCAATGATTGTTGGAATAATAGTTTGGCTTCTTCCTGTTTGGTTTGGGTAATCTTCAAGTTGGCGATATTTGTACCACGATTGAATAACGGCTGTGTCAGGGAGCCGATGGCGTTAAGCAGCCATTGTCCGGGATTGGTGATTGCTCCGCCTCCATTGTTGGTCCAACCCATTGTGCCCGAAAAAGTGATATTGGGGTAGAAGGCTGAGCGGGCTACATGGGTGGCGTAAAACGCTTGTGCCAGTTCCATTTCAGCCTGACGCACATCGGGACGGTTGGCAAGCAACTGCAAAGGAACTCCGATAGAGATGGTATCAGGGAAGGATGCTTCAACCAAATTACTCCGCTCAATCGAGTGTGACGGCATGGCAAGTATCGCAGACAAGGCATTTTCTGTTTCAGAGATACTTTTGCATATAGCCAATTGCGATGATTCAAGTTGCATCACGTTTGCCTTTGCCTGCAATACAGCGGCTTCATTCGCCTTGCCCACCTTTTTCAACGTTTCGAGCGTGCGTACGGTAGCCCGCCAGTTTTCCAGAGTCCGATTGTTTATCGTCCTTTGCGCATCAAGTACAACAAGGGTATAGTAACTGTCTGCTATCGTGGCAACAAGCTGTGTCTGCACGGCTTGCTGATAGTCACGGCTTCCTTGCAGTGCGGCAACCGCGCCACGCTTCGCAGCCGTGAGCCTGCCGAATATATCCAGTTCCCAACTTGCAGCCGCCCCGACATTATATGTCTTTGCGGTTGCCCCGTCATAACGGCTACCTCCACCTTCGGCATTCATTCCCAATGAGGGGAGATAGGAGAGTTTGGCTGTCATCAGTGCGGCTTCAGCAGCTTCAACCCGCAGGCGTGCCACGTTGAGGTCGGTATTCTGTTGCAGTCCTGTTTCAATCAGGGACTGAAGTTTCCGGTCGGTAAACATCTCTCGCCATGACATGGATGCGAGGGTTGTTGTATCCATATCTTCCGGGATGTTCCGATACAGATTCTCTGTCGGGATGTCAGCCCGATGGTACCGGCTGTATGTGCCGCAGCCGGTAAGCATCAAGGTGGATATTATGGATAGGATTATCTTCTTCATTTAATTGCGTTTTACTCGTTCTTGAATATATTGAAATGCGATGAACAGCGATGGCACAAGGAACAGCAATGCCAATGTGCCCACTGTCATGCCACCAATTACGCCTGTGGCGAGCGAGCGGCTACCGTTGGCACCCACGCCATGAGCCATCATCAGCGGAATAAGACCAAATACCATCGACAAGACGGTCATCAGGATGGGACGCAAACGAACCTTTGCCGCACTGTATGCCGCTTGTGCCAACGTCATGCCTTCCGACCGCCGCTTGCCGGCATATTCGGTCAGCAGGATGGCGGTCTTGGCAAGCAGTCCGATAATCATAATCAGTCCGGTCTGCATATAGATGTTGTTCTCCAGCCCGAACAGCCACGCGAACAGGAAGCTCCCCATCAGTCCGCAAGGCACGGACAGCAACACGGCAAACGGGATGAACACGCTTTCGTAGAGGGCGCAAAGTATCAGGTATATCAGCACCATGCAGAGTACGAATATCAATGCGGCATTGTTGGTGGTCTTGCTCTCCTCGCGCGACAAGCCTCCGAACTCATAGCTGCAAGTGGCGGGAAGCACCTCACGTGCCGTCTCGCCAATCGCCTTGATGACCTGGCCGGAACTGTAGCCCGATGCCGGAGAGCCGTTGATGGCGATGGCGTTGAAAAGGTTGAAGCGCGTAAGGTCGGAAGGCCCGTTGGTCTTGGTCAGGCGCACGAACTGGCTCAACGGTGCCATGCTGCCGTCGGAAGTACGCACGTACATCCGGTTAAGCGACTCCGTATTTATGCGGTACTCCGCCGGTGCCTGCATGGTGACGTGATAAAGCTTGGAGAAACGGTTGAAGTTCGACACATACGACCCGGTATAGTAGCCGGAGAGCGTGGACAGCACATCGGCAGGAGATATGCCCGACTGCTCGCATTTCGCCGCGTCAATGTCCACCCAATACTGGGGATAGTCAGCGGCAAAAGACGAATAGACCTCTCCGATTTCGGGACGGCGGGACAATGCCTCCACGAATCGGTCCGCCTCCTTCTTGAATGCAGTGACATCGCCACCGGTCTTGTCCTGCAAGTAGAGTTCAAAACCGTTGCCCATGCCGTAGCCGGCAATCATCGGCGGCGACATGGCAAACACCGTGGCATCGGGAACATCAGCGGTGGCGGCATAAATCTTGCCTATCACGTCATCCACCGATTGCCCTTCGTCCTTGCGCCGGTCCCAATCTGTAAGTGTCATGAAATACATGGCCTGCGAAGGACCGGAACCGCTGAATGAGAATCCTCCGACCGCTCCGCTGTACTCAATCTCAGGGATGCTGTCAAGACGGCTGTTGATACGCGCCATCACCTTGTTGGTCTGCGCCATGGAGGAACCGGGCTTTGTGTTCATGCTTACCATCACCGTGCCGGTGTCTTCCTGCGGAATAAGTCCTGTCTTCGTGATATTGACCAGCAAGACCAGCAACCCGAACGAGGCGGCAATCGTTCCCCACAACAGCCACCGGCGATGGATGATATACAGTACACCACGTACATAGCGGCGGCTCAGACGCTCGAAAACGGCATTGAATGCCTTGCGGAAGCGTGCTGCAAAATTGTTCTTCGTGTTTCCGTACTCGTCAATATAAGGTTTCAGGAACAAAGCGCATAATGCAGGTGAAAGGGTAAAGGCATTAATAGCCGATATGCCCACGGCAACCGCCATCGTGATACCGAACTGGGCATAGAACGCCCCGGAAGTACCGCCCATCATTGCCACCGGGATGAACACCGCCATAAAGATAATGGTAGAGGTAAGAATGGCGGACGAAACGCCCTTCATGGCATCATCGGCGGCAAGCACCGGCGACCGGTAGCCCTCGTCGAACTTCGCCTGCACCGCCTCTACCACCACGATGGCATCGTCCACCACCGTACCGATGGCAAGCACAAGGGCGAAAAGCGTGAGCAGGTTGATGGAAAAGCCTATCAGCGACATCACGGCAAACGTACCGATGATGGAGACGAAGATGGAAACCGTGGGAATGAGTGTGGACTTGATGTCCTGCAAGAACACATACACCACTATGATAACCAGAAGTATCGCCTCGATAAGCGTCCGTATGACAGAATTGATGGAGGCATACAGGAACTTGTTGGTATCGGTCAGCACCACGAACTCTGCCCCTTCCGGCAGATCGTGTTCAATTTCATCGAGCACCTCGTGAATCTCATTGATGGTGCTCGAAGCGTTGGAACCAGCTTTTTGATTGATGAGCATCATGGCAGCCGGATGTCCGTTCACCTCGGTGGAATAGTTGTAGAATTCATCGCCCAACTCCACGTCGGCGACATCTTTCAGCCGAAGCACATCGCCACCGGGCAGCGACTTCACGACCAGTTCGCCAAAATCTTCCGCGGTGGAGAGGCGGCCGCGATACTTCATCGTATATTCGTTTGCCGTGGGGTGATTGGCTCCGAACGAACCGGTTGCCGCCTCGATGTTCTGCCTTGCCAGCACAGCAGAGATGTCGTCGGGAATCAGTCCGTATTGCGCCATCTTGTCGGGGAGCAGCCAGAGACGCATGCTGTAGTTGGAGCCGAACAGTTGTGTCTTTCCCACACCGCCGATACGTTTCAGCCGCGGCTCCACGTTAATCTTCACATAATTATTCAGAAAGGTCTGGTCGAAACGGTTGTCGGGGCTGTAGAGGGCAAATGTCAGCAACTCAGCATTCTGCTGTTTTTCAGTGGTTACTCCGGTTTTAGTCGCTTCTGCTGGAAGTTGGCTCAATACGCCATTCACGCGGTTCTGCACATTGACCGCCGCCATGTCGGCGTTGGCACCCTGTTTGAAATAGATGTTGATGGAAGCATCGCCTGTATTGGATGCCGTGGAGGTCATATAGGTCATGTCCTCCACGCCGTTGATAGCCTCTTCCAGCGGAACAATCACGGCTTTCTGCACCGTTTCGGCATTCGCGCCGGGATAGGTGGCCCATACGTTGATGGTGGGCGGAGCGATATCGGGATATTGCTCCACGGGGAGGGCTTGCATGGCGATAATGCCCATCAGGACTATCACCACAGAGATAACGCCCGAAAACACCGGACGGTCTATGAAGAAACGCAGGTTCATGGCTTTGTTGTTTTAGGTGTGACAATCATTCCTTCCTTTAGCTGCCCCACACCTTCGGTGATGAGGGTGTCGCCTACGGACAAGCCCTGTTCTACAACGAAATAGTTGCCGTCGTTCAGGTGGTCCACGGTCAGGTAGGCAGCTTCGGCCTTTCCGTTCTTCAGGCGGTAGGCGATAATCTTGTCCTGCAGTTCCACGGTGGCGGTCATGGGAATCAGGATGGCATCCGTATTCAACACTTGCAGGATGACGTTGCCGATGGTTCCGCTCAACAGATGCCTGTCGGTGTTTGGAAACAGCGCCTTTATCTGTACGGCACCGGTCGTTGGGTTGACAATTCCGCTGATGGTCTCTATTTTCCCTTGTTTCCCATAGACGGAACCATTGTTAAGTTGAAGGCTAATCGGAGGCATTTCATTTATGATTCTGTCAATAGACCCATATCGGGTCTCGAACTGCCTAAGTTTGTTTTCCGAAATGGAGAAATAGGCATACATCTCCGAATTGTCCGACACCACTGTAAATGGTTGTTCGATGGTGGGACCGACGAGTGCGCCGATACGGTAAGGCAACGTGCCTATAACCCCGTTGCTCGGACTTTTGATTTCGGTGTATGACAAATCGTTCCGGGCATTTGCTTCCTGAGCTTTTGCTTGTTCCAGTTCTGCCTGTGCCACGGCTAATTGGTTTCGGGTAACAGACAGTTCGTAATCGGATATGACTTTTTCATCGAACAGCGACTGTTTGCCGTTCAGTTCGATACGCGCTGTTTCCACTTTTGCCCGTGCCGCGCTGACATTGGCGATTGCGATGCGCAGCGCAGCTTGATAGGGCATCTGGTCTATGACAGCCAGCACTTGCCCTGTCGCTACTTGCTCTCCCTCTTTCACGCACAGGCGGATGATGCGACCCGATACTTGAGGTATGATGTCCACATCCTGTCGTCCGCGAATTGAAGCGGAATAGGTTTCTTCCAATTCAATGGGTTGGGAAGAAACCACCATGACGGGCAGTGCCTGTCCCGTTTCCTCTCCTTGCTGTTCCTGTTTGCAGGCTGTCAATGAAGCAGCCAGCAGGGTTGTTGCCGTGATGCCGGCAATCCATGTTCCTATATTCTTCATTTGTTTTTATTGCTTTTCCATTCTTTGTTCAGTATCGCATAGATGCAGGTGTCCTCATAGCATGGTGTGCCGTCGGGATGACATACAAACGAAATAAATTCCTTCATACATCCTTCATGTCTCATTCCGAGACGTTCACACAATCTTTTTGACCGCTGATTATCGTCTTCTACAAATCCATAGATACGCCGTGCGCCGATGTTATGGAAAAGATAATCCAGCAGTCCTATTGCCGCTTCGTATGCCAATCCCTTGCCTTCGAAACGTTTGCTGAAGTGCCAGCCTACATTAAATGTGTCGGTATATTCGCGCAAGGCGAAAACATCACCGATAATGGAATCGTCTTCCTTCAGACACACGGCATAGCGTAGCATATCCTTAGGCGAATTGGATATATAAGCCAGTGCCGATTCTTCGGAGCACAGGCGGTCGCCGACAAAACAATTGACACGCGGATGGGAAAGGTATTCCAATAAACCTGCGGCATCCTTCTTCTGGAAGTCTCTGATGATGAGATGTTCTGTTTCAATAATCATATTATCGCAAATTTTGGGTGCAAAGATATTTTGTGCCCATTGTGCAGACAATCGGCATTCCATCGAAACGGAGAAAACCGCTTCTGAAACGACGGAAACGGCTTCCGAAAAAGTGAAAAGCATTCAGAAACTATATCCGGCGGACACGAAAAACTCATGGGTGAAACGATGGTTACTAACATCGTTGTTTATGCTACGTCCATCGAACAGGACATTTCTTTTCCTATCTATTGGCTGTCATTGGCGTTTATTCCGTTTCTTGAAATCGTTTCGGCATCAGTTTGAGAGATGTTTTCCTGTTTCGTCAGCATCTCATGCGATGCCGTATTTTCTTTGAAAATCTCAGCTTTAGTGCCAATCATCCACAAGAAATGGGGAAAAGGCAATATCAGTTTTACTTTCTCTTCCATAAGCTTGTTAAGTCTGTTTTTAGGTTATTTAATGACTATCTTCACTTGTTCCGCTTTGTTGGATGGATTATAAAGCAAACTTCCGCATGAACTCATGCACATTATCCATCCGCATAGCAGAATCCATATAGCAACAGTCGTTATTTTGCTTTTTTCCTGTTTCATATTATCAATGATTAAAGAATAGACCTTTCACGATTTGCTGGAACATTCCACCAAAATCCGCGTTTATTTCGCGCCCGTTGTGCTTATACGACGGACGTATTATCGGTACAGTCCATTGCTGGTGAGACCCATTGCCGCTATAGCTTCTCATGCCCACGTCCATTGCCCACCGCTCTGCCAAATCGAATGAGAGGTAGCCGCCATAATGGTAGCCGTCCAGCCTCTGCATCGGTTTTACTCCCGGAAAGTAGGTACGATAATAGGTGCCGAAGAGATGGAGCGATGTTTGGTGGAGGAATTGATAGGAAACATCGGTGCCGATTCCGAATGTATTGCTACTCGAACGGGGGATGCTTAGTTTGTTCGCATAGAGGCACAGCCCCAATTCCCATTTCTCGTTTGGAGAATACACCGTTTTGACTTCGGCATAGTTCGATACACCGACTCCTATGATGTTTTCTTGTCTGCCTCGCCCCCAAACATCCACTTTGTTAAACCGATGGATAATCCCGCCGACATTGTATTCGCCTTTATGTAGGGATGAACGGTCAACGGGAAAACTCTGTGTATAATCGGGACGAAAGTCCAAAAGCGTTCCGGGCATTTGGGGAATGGTATCAAAATGTGGAGACAAAAATGCCTTCTCATGTTCATAAACCGACAGTTTGGTCGTGTCTATGCCCGTCACGGTTTGCTTTGCACGGTCAAAGGAAAGTACACGGTTTTCCTGCCCGTATGATTTTGAGCAAACAGACAACAGCAACATGATGACAAGAACCACACTATATGCTGTCAGATTGATGCCGCAGATTTTCAATTTCTGAATCTTCTTCATACCAGAACCGAATAGTCAATGAGTTGATATATCTGTTATGTTTTTGCTTGCTTTGCCTGAATAGAGCTATTCAGGCACTCCAAATAGAGTTATTTGGTTGAATCAAATAGAGCTATCTGGTCATACCGAACAACCCTACTTGGCCAGAACAAAAAAAAACGACTTTTATCCCAACGGATTCTCGTCGACACCACCTCCTGTAGAGCCACCCGTATTGTCGCCGCCCGTGGGAGCCTTGCCGATGTAGAGGGTCTGCGTCACGCTGCGGGGAGTCTTCAGCAAGGTGTTGGTGCCGCTGAATTGCGTGGTTACTTTGAGTTCATACGCTCCGTCGGCCAGTCCTGCCGGGATGAGGAAGATGAGTTGCGAAGGCTTGTTTACCGCCCACATATCTTCGGTGATTCTCGTCACCACGCCCGACGAGGAGGTCAGCGTGATGCCCACGGACGGGTCGTTGCCTGCCACCTTGATGTAGGCACCGGTCAGCGTGTAGTTGCGCCCTGCCGTAGCCGTGAAACCCGACGCACGGGTAGCCGCATCCACTCCGCCTGCCACATACATGGCATTGCCCTTCTCGCCGATGATGTTCACCATAGTGGCGGAAATCGCCTCGCGCAAATCGGCGCCTTGCGTGAACGAAGCGTAGAGCGAATTCTTCTCCTTGTTCCATGTCTTGTTGTCCACCACGCCTGTGGGCTGGATGACGGCATTATACAGTCCCGTATTCACACGGAAGCCTGTCAGCAGCAGCTTCTTCACCACACGCTTTTCGAGGTTGAGTACCGCTTCCACCGTCTCGCGCTCCAATCCGGGATTCACTTCCATGATTTCCGATACCACGCGCTGGAAGTCCGCCGCGCCTGCCGATACCAGCACGGCAATCTTGTCGTCCTTGTTCTCCACTGTCACCGTATTGTCCGCCAACTGGACGTTCAATACATACTTGATGTCATTTGTTGCCATAATTGATAAAAATGAAAGATTGTTTTTAATAAGGTCATTCAGCCTTTATCAGGCTGCATTTTTCCTATATACAGACGCCAAAATTATTCGTAATGGTTCAGCAGTAATAGCAGAATCCGGTTGAAACGGAAGAGTCTATGCCTGAACCGCCCAAATCAACATTTTAAATTCTCAAAGGAGGAATTTCTTGAAGTGAAACTTCGAAGCGGTCAAAGTGGCACTTCGACTGATGCAAGATGCAACACACCTTGTATTTCGATATTCCTTTTGTCCGCTTCAAAGTCCGTTTTATCCGTTTCGGGCAGTCCCATCCTGTCAAATCAAGAAGTAAAGTCGTATCTTTGTCGCCACGAAATAACTATCGCGGATATGCACCAAAGGAGTACAAAAATAACAAACTGGCAGAACGGGCTGCTACTGTCAACCGTATCATACGCGCTATATATCATCATCTGGCTGGTTCTGGATGATGATACCTCCCGGCAGTTGCAGGAAATAGCGGTGACGGACTATCTCATCGACTTCTTGCTGTGTATGCTTTTCACATACACCTCGTTGGGATTCTGCTATGTCGTATTCAAAGTTTTCCCGTTCAAAGCCTCTTATATTAGGGTCATCGTCTATGCTTCGTGTCTGTTGATGCTCAACAATCTGGTGGCTTTCGGCATGATTTCCCTTTTCAACTTCCTATGGGGCGAAACCGGAAACAGTGCCATTGATGAACTTTTCAACATGAAAGGCGCATATACTTTTGCCATGATAGCCACATTCCTGTCAAGTGTTTATGCCAACACATTCTACCTTCAATCCTACATCAAGGCACGTGACGAGAAACAAGCACTCGAAATGGCGCTGATGAAGGAAAAGGAAATCGCCTTGCAGTCACAACTCAACTCCCTGAAACTGCAAATCAACCCGCATTTCATGTTTAACAACTTCAACAACCTGCTGGAGCTGATTGAGGAAGATGCGGGGCTTGCCGGGAAGTTCCTGAACAACCTGTCGAAAGTGTACCGGTACATTATTGTAAATTTAGACAGAGACCTGATACCCGTTGCAGACGAAATAAGGTTTCTGGATTCGTACCTGTTTCTGATGAAAGTACGTCACGGCGGAGGTATCATTGCGAAAATAAGTCCGGAGGTCAAGGAATGTAAGGGATTCCTGCCTCCGGCCGTATTGCAGCTTCTTGTAGAGAACGCCATAAAGCACAACGGATTCTCAATGGAGCATCCGCTGTTTATTTCCATCACGTCATCGGATGACTACATTACTGTGCATAATCTTAAATCTCCTTTGCTGTTGCGGATGGAATCAACGGGCTTGGGACATAAAAATATCATGGAGCGGTACGCCTTGCTCTGCGACAAAAAGGTTAAGATAGAGAATACCGAAAACTTCTATTCGGTGAGTTTGCCCATCATTAAAAACATCATGACACATGAAGATATTGGTTCTTGAAGACGAACAGCGCAACGCCATGCGCCTCATAAGACTGCTGAACGGCATTGACACAACGTTCACAATCGAAGGCCCACTGGCAAGCATAAAAGAGACGGTCGAGTTTTTCCAATCTGGCAAGGCGGCAGACCTTATCCTTGCGGATATCCGCCTAACCGACGGCCTGAGTTTCGAGGCTCTGAAATACGCCCCAGCAACCGTCCCCATCATATTCACCACCGCATACGATGAATATGCGGTACAGGCTTTCAAGTTCAATAGTTTCGACTATCTCCTGAAGCCAGTGGATGCCGATGAGCTTGAAGCAGCCATAGACAAAGCCATCAAAACAGGCAGGAATTATGCCGATGAGAATCTCCAGCTGCTTTTCGATACCTTACTGAAGCACCAATGCCGCTATCGCGAACGCTTCCTTTTGCCTTACCGTGACGGATATAAGACAGTCCGTGCAGCAGACATCAACCACATCGAAACGGAGAACAAAACTGTGTACCTACGCCTTAATGACGGAACCTCTGAAAGCGTCAACCTCTCGATGGACGAACTGGAGCAACAGCTCGACCCCAACCGCTTCTTCCGTGCCAACCGCCAGTACATTGTCAACATAGAACACCTCCTCTTCATCGGCAACTACTTCGGAGGCAAGCTCGTGATTCGCCTGAAAGGGTATCCGAAGGCAGAAATTATTGTCAGCAAGGAGAAAGCGCAGCGGCTTAAGGAGTGGATAGACCAATGAAACCGATATTCCCATCCCCATCCTGAACATTTTCAATGCGTTATCGTATAGAGCACCTCCTTCAGGAACTTGCTCGTTGTGGGCTTTATCACATACTTGCGTGGAAGGAGCTGCCCTACAAGCCCGACCTCCAACTGATAGACCAGGATATCGGCGAGTACCATGACTGACACGGTGGCGGTCAGGCTGGATTTGTTGAGGGTGAGGTCTGTTGTGTCCCGTCAGGGTGAAGTGGAACGTGGGGCTGTTCCGTTTTACCTTTACTAACAACCGCTGCATGAAAAAAGTTCTGCCGCCTGATTTTATTTGTGCCCGAAAGGCAATGCCCCTCACCCTATCTCCTGAATAAATTCCAGTAGCTTCCGGTAGAATCCGTGATGCTTCAGGGTCTCCGCTTCGCCCAATATCACCAGTTTCATGCGTGCACGGGTGATGGCCACATTCATTCTCCGCAGGTCGTTCAGGAATCCTATCTGCCCCTCATCGTTGGCGCGGACCAGGCTGATGAAGATGACGTCGCGTTCTTGCCCCTGGAAACCATCTACCGTGTTCACCGTGAACAGGTGGCGGTAGGGCTTCAGGGCGGCGTCCGACTTCAGTAGGTGGCGGAGGTACTGCACCTGCGCCTTGTAGGGGGAGATGATGCCGAAGTCTATCTTTTCGTCCAAGATACGGTTGCCGCCGATGCGCAGGAGGTAGGCTTTCAGCTGTTGCAGCAGCAGGTTCGCCTCCGCCTTGTTGATGCGCCCGAAGGTCTCGCCCACGAACTTCTCCTTGAAGTCCATGCCGGAGGTGTCTATCCAGCTGATGGGAGTGTCCCAATCCAGAATGCCCCGGTAGCGCACTTCGGGAGCTGCCTCCAGCTCTCCGTTGTAGAACCATTGGGAGGGAAATTTCATGATTTCCTCGTGCATGCGGTATTGCACCTTCAGCAGGGAGACGGCGACGGGTTTGCCGGCAGCCACCTTTTCCATCAACGTCCGTTCCAGTCCGCCGCGAGCGGCTTCGTAGCACTTGATGGTGGGCGGAAGCTGGCAGTGGTCGCCGGCAAGCACCACGCGGTCTGCCTTGCGGATGGCTATCCAGCAGGCGGCTTCCAGTGCCTGTGCGGCTTCGTCGATGAAGAGCGTGCCGAAGTGCCGTCCGGCAAGCAGGCGATGGTTGCTGCTGACGAGGGTGGAGGCGATGACGTGTGCCCCGTCAAAGAGTTCGGCGTTGATTTGTATTTCCAGTGCCGTGGCACGGTCGCGCAGGCGGCTGAGGCGGTTGCGCACGGATTCGCGCTCGTCGTAGCTGCCGCGGCGGACACGTCCCATCATCTCGCGGAGGCTCTTGCGGATGCCCCACAGTTCGGGGTAGAGCGGATGCCCTTCGAAGCGTCGTTCGTAGGTGAAGGAGAGCATCTTGTCGTTCACACGGGTGGGGTTGCCGATACGCAGCACGTTGACGCCGCGGTCCACCAGCTTCTCCGAAATCCAATCGACGGCGGTGTTACTTTGGGCGCAGACCAGCACTTGCGGTTCGCGGTGCAGGGTTTCGTAGATGGCTTCCACGAGGGTGGTGGTCTTTCCCGTTCCCGGAGGGCCGTGCACGATGGCAACATCGCGAGCGCACAGCACCTTGTTGACAGCGGTCTCCTGCGTAGCGTTCAGCCAAGGGAAGCGGACGGGATAGAGTTCGCGGAATCCTGCTTTGGCGGTGCCCAACAGGATGTCGCGCAGCTCGGCAAGGCGGTTGCCTTTGGCGCGCAGCACATCGTCCAACGCCTCAAACATGGTGCGGTAGGAGGTCTCATCGAAGTAGAGCTGCACGCCAAGGCGGTCGGCTGCCTGCACTTCCAGGACAGCTCCGGCACCGGGCATCACCACCACCATCCGGGTCTCGTCGGCATAGCTGACGGTGGCGGCGAAGTTCATGTAGGCGATTTTCCCGTCAGCCGACTGGCGGAAGAAGCAGACAGGGCGGCCGAACTCGAAGCTGTGCTCGATGTCGGTGTCCTCGGTGCGCGTGATTTCCAGCACCAACTGGTTCAGCGAGTTGTAGTAGGCGCGTCCCAGGTGGGCCGGATACCAACAGAGGCCTCGCTTTACCTTGCGAGCTACTCCCATGCTCTCGGTCTGCCGCTGGAACTCCTCCTTTTCGTATTCATATTCCATACGGAGCAGGAGCTGTTGCCGCTGGAGGTGGAGGAGGGGGCTGTTTGTTTCTTCTGTCTTCACTGTTATTCCATTTTCATGGTTTGATTCTTCACACGACGCAAAATCGTCTGCATCTCAAATACTTTTTCCGGATATTGTGTCGCCACGTTCTCCTTTTCGGCTAGGTTCTCCATATTATAAAGTTGAGGTGTGCTCAGGTTTCCTGTTTCCACCTTAGGGCCCCATGAAATCATGGCTTCGCCATCGTTCGGGTCGATGTACTTCCACTCTTTGGTGCGGATGGAGAGTCCTGCTGAAGACTCTACTACCCAGGGGCGGTCTGTATCGTCTGTACCCAGGAGGTTGCCCAGACGGTCGTAGCTGTCGGGGGCGCTTCC
>NZ_JAICZW010000169.1 GCF_029057325.1 Bacteroides sp.
GGTATATCCCAAGAACTGGGCGAACCTCGGTGCTTTCATCGCTACCGGTTATGAGGCCGTGAAGTCGGTATGCCCCGATGCCATTGTGATTGTTCACCTTGACAACGGATGGGACAGCAGTTTGTTCAACTGGTTCTTTGACGAGCTGAAGAAGAACGGTGGCAAGTGGGACATGATAGGCATGTCGCTCTATCCCTATTGGTCGCGCAATGACAAGCCCGGGTATGCGAATGCCGATGCCGTTATTACAGATTGCATCAATAACATCAAGGCGTTGAGCAAAAAGTATAATTGCGATGTCATGGTGGTAGAGACCGGTATGGAGTGTGCCGATGACCAGGGCAATCTGGCAAGCACCTCTGTTCTCGCCGAAGGCAAACGCCAGTTGGCACTTATTCTGAAAGAGTGTAAAGAAAACACCGATGGTCGTTGCAAAGGGGTATTCTATTGGGAGCCGGAATGCAAGCCAAGTCAATACCGGTTAGGTGCCTTTACCGAAGAGGGACGTCCCACGGCGATTATGGATGCTTTTAAGTAACTTAAATAATGAGCGTATGAAAAATTTGAAAAGTGAAGCGATTATTCTTTCAATCGGTATCGTTATGCTGGGCGCAATGATAAAAAACGGTATCAATGACTTCAAAGACAAGGAACGCATTGTGACCGTGAAAGGGTTGGCGGAGATGGAAGTGCCTGCCGACAAGGTTGTCTGGCCGTTGATGTATAAGGACATTGGCGATGATCCTGCCCTTCTTTATGCCAATATGGAGAAGAAGAACAAGGCTATTGTGGCGTTTCTGGAGAACAACGGAATTATGAAGGACGAGATATCCATCGCTCCTCCCGAAGTGATAGATATGCACGCCGAGCGTTATGGCAATCACGATATTCCCTATCGTTACAATGCAACTTCTGTCATTACGGTTACTTCCAAAAACGTGGATAAGGTGCGCCGGCTGATGTCCGAACAGGCCGAACTGCTGAAACAGGGCATTGCCATCAGCGGAGGTGATTACCGATACAATGTCTCCTACGAATTTACCGGCCTGAATGATGTCAAGCCGCAAATGATAGAGGAAGCGACTAAGAATGCGCGTGCCTCTGCCGAGAAGTTCGCCAAAGATTCGGACAGCAAGTTAGGAAAGATACGGAACGCTTCGCAAGGACAATTCTCCATTTCCGACCGTGATGCCAATACACCTTACATCAAGAGTGTGCGGGTAGTCACCACCATCAACTATTATCTGCGGAAATAGAAAAGCTGTCCGCGTCTTTCCATACCGGGAATTTCTCTCTGAAAGAGGTGAGTGTGGAGCGGTTGAGCACAGCTGTTGCAGCTCCCTCTTCATCATCGGGGACGCTTGCAAGCAGTTTGCCTTTCGGAGAATAGATTACGCTGCCGCCATTGTGCGGCAGTTTTTGTGGGTCTGTTCCGATGCGGTTGACACCGCAGACATAGCTCTGGTTCTCTAAGGCGCGGGCTTGCAGCAAGACATCCCAAACCTTGCGGCGGGAGGCCGGCCAGTTGGCTACATAAATCAGCAGGTCGTATGCCTGGTTCGTATTGCGGCTCCAGACCGGAAAACGCAAGTCGTAGCAAACAAGCAGCCGGATGTTCCAACCGAAGTAGGAGATGATGGGGCGTTGGTTGCCGGCTGTGAAATGTTCCGTCTCACGGCCCATTCGGAACAGGTGGCGTTTGTCGTAATACCAGGCATCGCCTTCAGGAGTGAGGAAGAAAGCGCGGTTGAAGAAGGAAAGGGTTTTCTCAGGAGAAGACTTTTCCTGGAGAGAGCAGGCCGTATTTGTTTCAGGGGCGGTCGTTTCGCAAGCAATGTAGCTGCCGGTGATGGCAAGCTGGAATTCCTTGCACCAGTGGCGCAACGTGCGGATGGTCTCCCCGTCCACCGGTTCGGCCAGACGGGCGGTATCCATACTGAAACCAGTGGAAAACATTTCCGGCAAAACGACAATCTCCGTCGTTCCGCAAAGGGTTTTTAACCTTTCACGGAGACGACGGAGATTCTCTTGTTTATTTTCCCAAACAATGTCTGTTTGCAGTATGCTTATTCGCAGGGCATCCATACGGTTGGGGATGTTTATACGTTTCCGATACTGAAGTTCTCGGGATGCTTTCCTTTGAATTCCTTGAAGTAGAGCTTTATTTCGCGTATATCCTTTTTAAAGTCTCCGGTAGGCACGACCACCTTTGTGGCGGAAATGGTTTTTGAGGGATCATCAATACCGATAAGTACAATGGGCACGTTTGCCTTCAGGGCAATGTAATAAAATCCTTTCTTCCATTCAGGATTGGCTTTGCGGGTACCTTCCGGGGTGATGGCGAGGTTGAACGACTTGCTTTCAGCGAATTTTTGCGCCATTTGCTCCACCAATGAAGATTTGCGTCCCCGGTTCACGGGTATGCCTCCGATGGCTTTGAATATCAGTCCCAACGGAAAGAAGAACCACTCTTTCTTCATCATAAAGCTGGCTCTCTTGTCCATCGCACCATAGAACAGCTTGCCGATAAACAAGTCCCAATTGGAGGTGTGCGGTGCCGCACAGATGACACATTTGTCATAATGGGGCACGGTCACGTGGCTCTTCCAGCCCAAAAGGCGATGATAAACGAAACTATAAAGGGCTTTCCTCATCTTATTTCAGTTTGCCCATTGCATCAATGATTTCGTCCACCTTCGCGTTGAGGTCGGAAAGAAGTTTCTTATAGAAACCTTTTACATTTCCCGGCTCTGTATGGCTGATGCGGCTTACGAATTCGTCTTGCATCTTCAGAATCTCAGCCATCAGTTCATCGGCTTTCTGCTTGTCTGTTCCGGGTACGTACAGGCTGTTTACGAGACATTCGGTGAACAATTCGCCTGCGATATAATTAATGTTTTTCTTTAAGTTTCTTCTGCTTGCCATAATTCTGTAGTTTTTAAAAGAGGCTGTTTTTGCCATGTTTCAGCCTCTTAGGGTTAATAATATTCGCAAATATAGGCATTCTTTGCGGAAAAACTCAAATTTTACCTGTTTTATTTTATCAAGCGGTACGGCTTTTTCATTTACGGTTTCTTTTCATTTTTCAGCCGCGGATGTAACTATTCAGCTATTTTACCTGATTGAAATTCAACAGCTTTGTAGGGCTGTACCTTGGTGTAGCCGCTTATTTGCATGCCATCGGCTGGCATTTCGGATGCACCGGGGTGCATCCCTACATTGAAAATGAATACGTTATATATGCCACGATAGGTGAATAGTTACCCGCATATTTAGCGGATTGGGCGGATTGTATATTCAGCTGATAAAAATAAAATCCGCTTTATCCGCTCAATTCCGCGGCTGAAAATAAGTGCAAGTCCTAAATGAAAGAACCGTGTAGAGTGTTCACGGCTTTTTCATTTGCAGGAGTTGAAGGGGGAGGCTGTCCGGAAACCTTGTCAGCACTAACATCTTGTTATGATTTCAGGTACGGATGCGATGCCGTTTTCTGTTATTGGCGGGCTGGAAGCCCGACTATCATCCCGAATACCGGATGAGCCTTTCATTCAATCAATAGGTGCTAGTAAATAATTTTCTAATGAGAAAGCGTGTTTTTCTCGCGCTACATCCCGTATGCTATGCTGTGCTGCATTTTACGGAGGAAAAAAACTGTGCTTTTGTATAGCGTTGATTATCACTGTGCTGTATGTTGTTTGTGAGGAATACGAAAGGGGTCAGGGTTCACCAAGGTTCAGGGTTCACCTTTGAACTTTATTTCAGTGAAAACAGGGAGTGTGAGAGGTAAAATATGTCCTAAAAAATGATTAAATTTATCGAAGAATTGGGGTCATCCGATAGTTGGAGTGACGGCGCGCAATGACGCTTTCTATCATTAGCGGGCTTTCAACCCGATTATCACTCCAAATTCCGGATGAGCCAATTTTTTGGGGGGGCATCCGATATTCGGAGTGATGAACTAAATTTGTTTCATTGTTTGTTTAACCTGTGGAACAATACGTTTCTTTTTTGCTTTGTTTTGTATATAAATGTTTATAGTGACAAGGCCGTTGAAGATTTCTTAGAATCTTTTTCTATGAATGCTGAAAGTGAATATTTGAATGTAACATACTTATATATAGTATTTTATAAGAAAAATGTGCCTGTAGGAAGGGGCAAAGGTGAACCCTGAACCTTGGTGAACCCTGAAGCGAATGTGGTAAGTGAGAAATGTTTACATATATGCAGGCCTTCAATACTGCGACATCAATCAACTGGTAGTATGGATTTGTATCGCCGACTCCATTATTCCCGCCTTTTCCGCTTCCCTTTTTCGGCAATGTTTCTGTACGGTGGCAAGGATGTTCTTGTTTACAAGTGGCAATGTTTCCGAAGAGTGGCGACCATGTTTTTGTTTGCACAGATGCGCAGGTCTCTTCTGTAGGATGATTTTGTTGTGGACTAAAGCCTCACTTTTGTGGATATTTTCCCCAACACAGGGTGGGGAAGCCTTCGCCGGTATCTGTCGTTTATATCTCCTTTCTTGCTGATACATAGCGATGTATGGTGTTTCTTGAAAAAGCCGGAACTTTTTGGCCTCGGAGTTGTTCTACAAAAAAGAAACAGGGTTTAATAAAGAAAACGAATAAGCATGAAACTATTTTTTATGAAACAAGAGAGAAAATTCAAGAAGAAGAGAGTGTTGTTGGCGATGGCGTGTCTGGCACTGTTGTTGGCCGGCTATTTTCTTCTGACTTGGCGGGAAAAGGTTCAGCCGGAAATGCCGGTAGTGATTGTGGAACCTGTAGAAAAGGGAGACGTGGAGATATTCGGAGAGTACGTGGGACGCATCCGCGCCCAGCAGTTTGTGGAGGTCCGTGCCCGCGTGGAAGGCTATCTGGAGAAAATGCTTTTTGCCGAAGGGACGTATGTCTCCAAAAACCAGGTGATTTTTGTGATAAACCAGGACCAGTATCGGGCGAAGGCCGACAAAGCCCGTGCGCAACTGAAAAAAGACGAGGCGCAGGCTCTGAAAGCAAAACGCGATTTGGAACGCATCCGCCCGCTCTATGCGCAAAATGCTGCCAGCCAGTTGGATCTGGACAATGCGCAGGCAGCCTACGAGACGGCAGAGGCTTCGGTAGCGATGAGCCAGGCGGATTTGGACCAGGCGGAGTTGGAGTTGGGATATACGCTGGTACGCTCTCCGCTGTCGGGGCACATCAGTGAGCGGAACGTGGATTTGGGCACATTGGTAGGACCGGGCGGCAAGTCGTTGCTGGCTACCATCGTGAAGAGCGATACGGTGCTGGTGGACTTCAGCATGACGGCGTTGGACTATCTGAAGAGCAAAGAGCGCAATATCGAGATAGGCCGTCAAGACTCCACACGTTCCTGGCAGCCGAACATCACGATTACGTTGGCTGACAATACCGTTTATCCTTACAAAGGATATGTGGATTTTGCCGAACCTCAAGTGGACCCACAGACCGGAACCTTCTCTGTGCGTGCGGAAATGCCGAACCCCGACCGGGTGTTGCTACCGGGGCAGTTTACGCGGGTGAAGTTGCTGCTGGACGTTCGCGAAGGGGCGGTGACGGTTCCGCAGAAAGCGGTGACGATAGAGAAGGGCGGTGCCTACATCTTTGCCATGCGCCGAGACTCTACCGTGGAAAAGCGGTTCATTGAATTGGGTCCCGAGTTTGGCAACCATTGGGTGGTGGAACGAGGATTGATAACCGGTGAGCAAGTGGTGACCGAAGGGTTCCATAAATTGTCTCAGGGCATGAAGGTACGTGCCCAGGCACCTGCACCTGCTCCTACCAAAGATACTAACCCCATAAAGTAACAGTGCCATGAAAGTCTCTTTCTTTATAGACCGTCCGGTATTTTCGGCGGTACTCTCCATTGTGATTGTTATTGTCGGTATTATTGGGTTGACCATGCTGCCGATAGACCAATATCCGCAGATAACGCCACCCGTGGTGAAAATCAGTGCCTCCTATCCGGGAGCCAGTGCGCTGACTGTCTCGCAGGCGGTGGCGACTCCTATCGAACAGGAGATAAACGGTACTCCGGGGATGCTCTACATGGAGTCCAACAGTTCCAATTCCGGCGGCTTCTCGGCTACGGTCACTTTCGATGTGTCTGCCGACCCCGATCTGGCTGCCGTAGAGATACAGAACCGCGTGAAGCTGGCGGAGAGCCGTCTGCCTGCCGAAGTCATACAGAATGGCATTTCCGTAGAGAAGCAGGCACCCAGCCAGCTGATGACTATCTGTCTGACCTCCAGTGATCCGAAGTTCGATGAAATCTATTTGAGCAACTTTGCCACCATCAATGTGCTCGACTTGTTGCGGCGCATTCCCGGGGTGGGGCGTGTGTCCAATATCGGCAGCCGCTATTACGCCATGCAGATATGGGCGTTGCCCGACAAGCTTGCCAATTTCGGACTGACCGTGCAGGACTTGCAGAATGCCCTGAAGGACCAGAACCGGGAATCTGCCGCAGGCGTGCTGGGGCAGCAGCCGGTCAAGGGGCTTGACATTACGATTCCCATCACCACACAGGGCCGCCTGAGTTCGGTGAAGCAGTTTGAGGACATCGTGGTCCGCGCCAATGCTAACGGGTCTGTCATCCGGCTGCGCGATGTGGCACGTGTTTCGCTGGAAGCCTCTTCGTATAGCACGGAGAGTGGCATTAATGGTGAGAATGCGGCGGTGCTTGGCATCTATATGTTGCCCGGGTCCAATGCCATGGAGGTGGCTGAGAATGTAAAGGATGCCATGAAGGAAATCAGTGCGAATTTCCCCGAAGGGATGAGTTATGAGATTCCTTTTGACATGACTACCTATATTTCCGAATCCATTCACGAAGTGTATAAGACGTTGTTCGAGGCGTTGGTGCTGGTCGTGTTGGTCGTATTTCTTTCCTTGCAAAGTTGGCGTGCGACGGTGATACCGGTTGTGGCGGTACCCATTTCCCTGATTGGTACCTTCGGTTTCATGCTTATTTTCGGTTTCTCACTGAACATACTGACTTTGCTTGGATTGATTCTTGCCATCGGCATTGTGGTGGATGACGCCATTGTGGTGGTGGAGAATGTGGAGCATCTCATGGAGACCGAAAAGCTGTCTCCTTACGAAGCGACCAAAAAGGCGATGAACGGATTGACCAGCGCTTTGATTGCCACCTCACTGGTGCTCTGCGCCGTGTTTGTGCCGGTCAGCTTCCTGAGCGGTATCACCGGACAGCTATACCGCCAGTTCACCATCACCATCGCTGTCTCCGTACTGCTTTCCACGGTGGTGGCTTTGACGCTCAGTCCCGTGCTGTGTTCGCTCATCTTGAAGCCTGACAGCGGCAAGAAGAAAAACATCGTGTTCCGCAAAATCAACGCGTGGCTGAACATAGGGAACCGCAAGTATGTGGCTGTCATCAACCGTGTCCTCCGAAATCCGCGCCGTCTGATGAGTGCATTCGGAGTTGTGTTGGTTGCCATTTTTATCATCCACCGGCTGGTGCCCACTAGCTTCTTGCCGGCCGAAGATCAGGGTTACTTCAAGGTGGAACTGGAACTGCCGGAAGGGGCAACCCTGGAACGGACCCGAGCGGTGACGGAGCGTGCCGTGCAATATCTGGAGAAGAATCCGTATGTCGCCTATATACAGAACGTGACGGGTAGTAGCCCCCGTGTGGGCAGCAACCAGGCACGCAGTGAGCTGACGGTTATCCTGAAACCGTGGGAGGAGCGCAAGGGGATTTCTTTGGATAAAATTATGGAGAAGGTGGAGCAGGAGTTCAAGGAATATCCCGAATGCAAGGTTTATCTCTCCACACCGCCGGTGATTCCGGGGTTGGGCAGTTCGGGCGGTTTCGAGATGCAGCTGGAGGCGCGTGGCGATGCCACCTTCGATGACCTGGTGCAGGCGGCGGACACGCTGATGTACTATGCCCGGCAGCAGAAGGAACTGACGGGACTTTCCTCCTCACTGCAATCGGAAATTCCGCAACTCTATTTTGACGTGGACCGCGATAAGGTGAAGATGTTGGGAGTGCCTTTGGCAGATGTGTTCTCTACCATGAAGGCTTATACGGGTTCGGTATATGTGAACGATTTCAACATGTTCAATCGTATCTACAAAGTATATATCCAGGCGGAAGCCCCTTATCGGGAACACAAGGATAACATCAACCTCTTCTTCGTGAAGGCAAAAGACGGGGCGATGATTCCGCTGACCGCTTTGGGAAATGCTTCTTACACCACCGGACCGGGCAGCATCAAACGCTTCAATATGTTTACCACGGCTGTCATCCGAGGCTCTGCCGCACAGGGCTACAGTTCCGGGCAGGCGATGGA
Source organism: Bacteroides sp. (assembly GCF_029057325.1). Lineage (GTDB taxonomy): Bacteria > Bacteroidota > Bacteroidia > Bacteroidales > Bacteroidaceae > Bacteroides. The sequence continues at coordinate 8,339 of NZ_JAICZW010000169.1, forward strand.
GAAGATGGAAGAGATTGCCCAGCGCCACTTGCCGGACAACATTGGCCTGGAGTGGAGCGGTCTCTCTTATCAGGAGAAGAAAGCCGGAGGGCAGACGGGGCTTGTGCTGACGCTGGTGTTTCTGTTCGTGTTCCTCTTTTTAGCAGCGCAATATGAGAGTTGGACGGTACCCATTGCTGTATTGCTCTCCTTGCCGGTGGCGGCATTGGGCGCTTATTTGGGAGTGGTGGTCTGTGGATTGGAGAACGATATCTATTTCCAGATAGGTCTGGTCATGCTGGTGGGACTGGCGGCAAAGAATGCCATCCTGATTGTGGAGTTTGCCAAAGTGCAGGTGGATAAGGGGGGCGATTTGATACAATCGGCCATCCATGCCGCCCAACTTCGGTTCCGTCCTATCTTGATGACTTCGCTGGCATTCGTGTTGGGCATGCTGCCGATGGTGCTGGCCAGCGGTCCGGGTTCGGCAAGTCGCCAGGCGATTGGCACGGGAGTCTTCTTCGGAATGATATTTGCCATTGTGTTCGGCATCGTGCTGGTGCCCTTCTTCTTTGTGCTGATCTATAAGGCGAAGGCGAAAGTGAGGGGGAAAATTAAG
>NZ_JAICZW010000017.1 GCF_029057325.1 Bacteroides sp.
TCATATCCCAGCGCCAGCCATTTTTGTATTCAAAATAATCTTTCATAATACAATAATTGATAAACTCACAATTATTTCTTAGTTTTGTAACCTATAAAAGAATATGATATGAAAACTTTAATTTTATTTTGTCTCTTTATTTATAGTTCAGTCTTCTCATTTGGTCAAATAACAAATGATAGTATTTCAATTGTTCATACTGATACTATAATAGATAACATTGATGATGAAATTGAGCAAATCGAAATTAACTATAATGAACTTATAGGAAGATATAAGTTATATTCAACTCATAATACTTATAACTTCTTAAAATTGGATACAAAGACTGGACAAATATGGAAAGTACAATGGCACACATCTTATAATAAGAGATTTGAAACTTATGTTAGTAGAGAAATGCTTGCTGGACCTTTCAGAGACCAATCAGCAATAGGTCGATTTGAATTACAAAAGACAGAAAACATCTGGACATTTTTATTATTAGATACTATTACAGGTGAAGTTTGGCAAGTACAATGGGGACTAGACAGAAAAGACAATATGCTTCTTAAAATCTATTAAATGACACCAGTTTTTGACACCAGTTCGCTCTTTAAAGAGCAAAATAAAGAGTTAAAGTATTGATAATAAAGTTATAATATCAAGTAACATTTTAACATAAATAATCGAGTGGGAATAATTGGTTGGTGAAAATACTGTTTTTTTAGATGACGCAGATGATACAGATTTCTTTGGTAGTCATAAAAATGAAATCTGTCTTATCTGCGTTATTTGTGTCTAAAAAGACAACAGCTTTTTCGCTTCAGGAATGACTATTTCGCCTCGATGTAGCTCCAGCAATTCTTTCTCCTGCATGCTGTTCAAAGCTCTTGATACACTTATGCGAGTGTCGTTGATGGCCTTTGCCAGTTCTTCCATTTTTATTTTTACACTCTTTTTGCCGATGGGGCGTTCGGTATGCATCAAGATGAAGCGGGCGATGCGCTGCTCAAGGTTGTCGCAACTTTTGGTCCATAAGCGTTTGTTCAGACTTTGTGAGCGGTTACAGATGATATTCATATAATTCAGGCGGAAGATGTCATATCGGAACAGCTCATTCATGACAAAAGCCTTGCTTACACTCACGGTGTGGGTCTCTGTTTGGGCGGTGTAAGTGGAGACGTAAGAGGTGCTCATGCCGAACATGGATTGCGGTTCTATGACGCAAGGGGCTTGAAGGTATTCCGTGATGCTGAATAAGGTATCCGCTGAAAAGGTGGTTGAAGAGACTTCGCCTTTCAATATGAATAGCAGTTGATTGCAGGGGGCACCAGCTTTCACAATGGTTTCGCCGACTTTATGTTTGGTAAAACTTAGTTTGACCTTCTCCAAAATGTTGGTAAAGTCTTCTTGTGCGAGTCCTTGGAAGAGTGGCAATTGCAGCAGGGTATCAAACATGGTATTCATAACGACTTGATTCTTCTGTTTTGAAACAAAAATAGCCATTCTCAAGGTGCTTTATGAACTCTTTGTCTCTCTTTTGGCTTTTTTTATTATTTCTTCAAGTTTTGGAAAGATTGCAAGTCGTTTCTCTTTCCTCTTTCCCTATAGCGTTTTTTCTTTCATTTCTTGAGATTCTTCATTTTTCATTTCTGTAGGTTCTTCATTCTCTTCTTCTTCGGCAAACGGGTCGGGACGTTGTGGCCCGTAGTTCATAAAGCATACGGCGCATAGTGTACCTGCTATGGCTCCGCTGAGATGTCCTTCCCAGGAAGTGGTGGCTTTGGCGAATTGAGGAAACATATTCCATACCAATCCTCCATATAAGAACGTAATGAGGAGGGAAATGGCGGTGAGTGGCACGTGCTTGCGCAGTATGCCGCTGAAAAACAGAAAGAAGGCCAGTCCGTAGATGAGACCGCTTGCTCCGATGTGCCACCCCGGCTTTCCTATCAAGAAGGTGAGCGCTCCGCAACCTATCCAAAGAGCGAAGAATATATAAGAGGCGATGTGGCGGTAGAAATAGAATAGGCACCACGTCAGAAAAAACAACGGAATGGTGTTGGCGAACAGGTGCTTGTAACTGCTGTGCACCAATGGATGCGCAAAGATGCCGAACACGCCCCGCTTCTCCATTGGGTACACGCCCAGATGGGAGAAATTCCAGTCCATCCCTGTTTCCAGGAATTTCATAGTGTATAGGGTGAACAACAGGAACAAAGGGATGACCGTGGCGAGTACCATTCTGTGTATATCATGTTTCATCTTTCGCACATTTATTTTTATTTGGGCGCAATACTACGGAATATTTGAATAAAATCGAAAAAAAGTGAACTTTTTATTTTGTCTATGAACTTTAATTCGTATTTTTGGGCATTACTACATCGTTTGTAGTGTATAACACCGAAATAATTAACCTTTAAATAATGCATAACTATGAGTTATTTACGATTTGACAAGACCCTGATGATTAATCTGCAAGAATCTTTGCCAAGGGAGATACTTCGGACGAACAAATCGGGGGCCTATCATTGTACAACAATTGTAGATTGTAACACACGCAAATATCACGGTCTGTTGGTGATTCCTGTCCCCAACTTGGACGATGAGAATCATGTGCTGCTCTCTTCTTTGGATGAAACAGTAATTCAGCACGGTGCGGAGTTTAATCTGGGGTTGCACAAATATCAAGGGAACCATTATAGTCCTAACGGACATAAGTATATCCGTGAGTTTGATTGTGAGCATATCCCTGCTACTACCTATCGTGTGGGAGGAGTAATTCTTCGTAAGGAAAAAATTTTCGTGCATCATGAAAACCGAATTCTGATTCGTTATACCTTGGTTGATGCCCATTCTGCAACGACACTCCGTTTCCGTCCTTTCCTGGCGTTCCGTAGCGTGCGTGAATATACACACGAAAATGCGCAGGCAAGCCGTGACTACCAACTTGTGGAGAATGGTATTAAGACTTGTATGTATCCCGGATATCCGGAACTTTTCATGCAGCTCAATAAGAAGAACGAATTTCATTTTCAGCCTGATTGGTACCGCGGAATAGAATATCCTAAGGAGCAAGAACGCGGTTACGATTTCAATGAAGACTTGTATGTTCCCGGATATTTTGAAGTGGACATCAAGAAAGGTGAAAGCGTTGTCTTCTCTGCCGGTATCTCCGAAGTTTCTACCCGTAAATTGAAACAGACTTTCGAGGCGGAAGTCGCCGACCGTACTCCGCGCGACAGCTTCTACCATTGTATGAAGAATTCTGCGCACCAGTTCCACAACAAGCAGGAGGACGAGCATTACGTGCTTGCCGGTTATCCCTGGTTCAAATGCCGTGCCCGTGACTTATTTGTCTCTTTGCCCGGATTGACGCTGGCTGTTGATGAGCAGGATGAGTTTGAAGATGTGATGAAAACCGCAGAAAAAGCCATCCGCCAGTTCATCAACGGGGAAACTATTACGTATAAGATTTATGAAATGGAACATCCCGACGTATTGCTGTGGGCTGTTTGGACGTTGCAGCAATATGCCAAGGAAACATCGCGTGAACATTGCCGTGAGAAGTATGGAAAGCTGTTGGAAGACATTATGTCCTTTATCATTGGACGCGGGCATGACAACCTTTTCCTGCATGATAACGGATTGCTCTATGCGAATGGTAGGGACAAGGCTGTGACTTGGATGAACTCCACGGCTTATGGTCGTCCCGTTACTCCTCGTACCGGATATATTGTGGAGGTGAATGCTTTGTGGTACAATGCTCTTCGCTTTGTGGCCGATATGGTGCGTGAAGGAGGAAATGTGGCACTTGCCGATGATTTGGATGCACGGGCAGAAGTGACCGGAAAGTCCTTTGTGGAAGTGTTCCGAAATGAATATGGTTATCTGTTTGACTACGTCGATGGCTACATGATGGACTGGAGTGTTCGTCCGAATATGATATTCGCCGTGGCATTTGATTACTCTCCTTTGGATAGAGTACAGAAGAAGCAAGTGCTCGATATTGTGACGAAAGAGCTGCTGACTCCGAAGGGACTGCGTACATTGAGTCCTAAAAGTGGCGGATATAATCCGAACTACGTCGGTCCTCAGATACAGAGGGACTATGCTTACCACCAAGGTACGGCATGGCCGTGGCTGATGGGCTTCTATATGGAGGCGTACTTGCGTATCTATAAGCTGAGCGGTGTATCGTTCGTTGAAAGGTATTTGATTGGAATGGAAGATGAGATGACTTCCCATTGTATTGGTGCAGTGCCCGAACTCTTCGATGGTAATCCTCCGTTTATTGGAAGAGGTGCGGTGTCATTTGCCATGAATACGGCAGAAATTCTACGTATCTTGAAGTTATTGTCTAAGTATAATTTATAATAAGGAGGAACGAAGATGAAAGTTTTAATGTTTGGATGGGAATTTCCTCCCAAAATATATGGTGGTCTTGCAGTTGCTTCTTACGGAATAACTAAGGGATTGAGTTTGCAGGGGGATGTTGAAACAACTTTTTGCATGCCGAGACCTACCGGTGACGAGGAGAACTTCTTGAAGATAGTAGGTATGAATCAAGTGCCCATTGTGTGGCGCGATGTTGATTATGATTATTTGAAGTCACGCCTGAATGGGCATACGACTCCGGAAGATTACTATGCTTTCCGCGATCATATTTATTCCGACTTCTCTTATATGCATGTCAATGACATTGGCTGTATGGATTTTGCTGGCGGTTATCCTGGAAATCTGCATGAGGAAATAAACAATTTTTCTGTCATTGCCGGAGTGGTGGCACGTCAGCAGGAGTTTGATATTATCCATGCGCATGACTGGTTGACCTATCCTGCAGGCGTACATGCGAAGATGGTGAGCGGAAAACCGCTTTGCATCCACGTACATGCTACGGATTTTGACCGTTCGCGTGGCAAGGTGAATCCTACGGTTTATTCAATGGAAAAGAATGGTATGGATTATGCCGATTGCATCATGTGTGTATCAGAGCTGACCCGTCGCACTGTTATCGAACAGTATCATCAGAATCCGAAGAAGGTATTTGCCATGCACAATGCCGTTTATCCGCTTTCACAAGAATATCAGGATATTCCTCGTCCCGACCATTCCAAGGAGAAAGTGGTTACGTTCTTGGGACGTATTACCATGCAGAAAGGTCCCGAATACTTCGTGGAAGCTGCAGCGCTTGTCTTGAAACGTACCCGCAACATCCGCTTTGTGATGGCTGGTTCGGGCGATATGATGAACGCTATGATTAATTTGGCTGCCGAACGCGGTATTGCAGACCGCTTCCATTTCCCCGGATTTATGAAAGGTAAGCAGGTGTACGAGGTTTATAAGAATAGTGATGTGTTCGTGATGCCTTCCGTTTCCGAGCCTTTCGGTATTGCTCCGTTGGAAGCGATGCAGTGTGGAACTCCTTCCATCATCTCCAAACAATCGGGATGTGGTGAAATCCTTGAAAAGGTAATCAAGACTGATTATTGGGATATCCACGCAATGGCCGATGCCATTTATTCCATCTGTACGAATCCGGCTCTCTTCCGATATTTGCAGGAAGAAGGCAAAAAGGAGGTGGATGGCATAACTTGGGAAAAAGTAGGCTTGAGAATCCGTGCCCTCTACGAGGAAGTATTAAGAAACTATGGTAAATAACAAAAACAATAATAGAAATGAGAACTATCTGTCTTTATTTTGAAATACATCAAATCATCCATCTGAAACGTTATCGTTTCTTTGATATTGGCAATGATCATTATTATTATGATGATTATGCCAACGAATTCAGCATCAATGAGGCTGCTGAACGTTCCTATATCCCGACATTGAACACGTTGCTTGAAATGATAAAGAATTCAAACGGCGCTTTCAAAGTGGCTTTTTCCATTTCGGGTGTGGCTTTGGAGCAGTTGGAAATTTATGCACCAGGCGTTATCGATTTGTTACATCAGTTGAATGATACGGGCTGTTGTGAATTTCTTGCCGAGCCTTATTCTCATGGACTTTCTGCTCTTGCCAACGAAGAATGTTTCAAGGAAGAAGTCATGCGTCAGAGCACTAAGATGAAGCAAATGTTTGGTAAAGAGCCGAAGGTGTTCCGTAACTCCAGTTTGATTTACAATGACGAGATTGGAGCGATGGTTGCTTCCATGGGCTTCAAAGGTGTGCTGACTGAAGGTGCCAAGCATGTATTGGGTTGGAAGAGCCCGCACTATGTGTATCATTGTGCTATGAACCCGAACTTGAAGTTATTGTTGCGTGATTTCAAGTTGTCCGATGATATCAGCCTGCGTTTTTCGAATTCTGAATGGAACGAGTATCCGCTGTTTGCCGACAAATACATCGGTTGGATTGATGCGCTGCCTCAAGAGGAACAGGTTATCAACATCTTTATGGAGTTGTGCTCCATCGGTATGTCTCAACCGCTTTCTTCCAATATCCTGGAATTCCTGAAAGCGTTGCCGTATTGCGCTAAGGAGAAGGGCATCACTTTCTCTACGCCGACAGAAATCGTAACTAAACTGAAATCTGTTTCTCAATTGGATGTTCCTTATCCGATGTCTTGGGTGGACGAAGAAAGAGATACCAGCTGTTGGTTGGGTAACGTGATGCAGCGTGAGGCGTTTGAAAAATTGTACAGCATTGCCGAACGTGTTCATATTTGCGATGACCGTCGCATCAAGCAAGATTGGGACTACTTGCAGGCAAGTAATAATTTCCGCTTTATGACTACCAAGCATAGTGGCGTAGGATTGAACCGTGGCATCTACGAGTCTCCTTATGATGCTTTCACCAACTATATGAATATCTTGGGTGATTTCATCAAACGTGTGGATTCTCTCTATCCGGTAGATATTGATAATGAAGAGTTGAGTGCTCTGTTGACTACTATCAAAAACCAAGGTACCGAGATAGAAGAGTTACATAAGGAATTGGCTGCGGTGACAGCCAAAATGGAAAAGGCACAGGCTAAACAGGGAAAAGCTGCTGACAAGAAAGAGACAAAAGCCACTGCTGAAAAAGCAACCAAAGCAACAGCTGCAAAGAAAACTGCTGGCAGAAAGAAAACAGTGAAGGAGAAATAAACATAAAATTTGTAAGTCCTTATCATTGACTGAAGAAGAGACTGTTCCGGAATGGAAAATCCATTGATGAATACCGGAGCAGTCTCTTTAGTTTATGCGTTTTTAGTGTCGTGGATTCATATAGGTAAAAATAGTGAATTCCTTAATTAAAATAGAATCTGGTAAGATGAGCAATCGAATAATCTTCAGGTTTCAATGAAAAAGACAGAGGTTGAACCGTATTCATCAAAAAAAGGGTTGTGCCATGCACAACCCTTTTTTGATATCAGTCTGTTCGTTACTTGCCGAAACTTGTGTATGTTACCTCTATCTTCAATGGAGATTCCGAGCCTCCTCTCAGTTTGGCATATCCCGGTTTGAGGTCGTTTTGGATGCCTGTCATGGTTGAGCTGCTGCTGCTCGTATTGCTGTCGTAGGTGATTGAAACCGGAATCAGCAATACTTTGTCCCAATCTTCGTTGGCCTTTTCCCACTTCTCTTCCCATTGGGTTTCGTTCCATGAATCGCCGGCCTCCTCTTTGGCAGTCTGCTTGGCGGTTTGCTTTTCGTTGATGCAGGTCGTAACCAACCGGGCTATGTTGCTGAATGTGTATTGGTTGGTCGCAAAAGCGTTATGGGTTGTTGTAAATGAGGTGATATTATCACTGACTTTATTTCCTTCAAAGAAGCTTTTCAACTCCTTTTTACGGAGGAGCAATACGTTGGTGGGGGCACTCATGCTGTACTCGTAATTACTGGTTATGTTGTAATTGGTGAAAGTCAGTTTCACGGCATTGAGTGTATCTTGAGAGAGTTGGTTGTATATCTCATCGTATGGTATGGTGGCCTCCGTAAAGATTCCGGCAGGGGACTTGATGTAAGTATGCTCTGATTCGTTTACCTTTTCTTTGATTAATTGGCTGTTCAAGAATTGGTTGGCTTGAATAACCTCTTTAGTAGAGGCAAACATCAGCGGAATATTCTTCTCGCTGTTGTAGTAGGAATAGTATAAGGAGTCTGTTCCGTCTTTTTTCTTCAGAGCCACACCGGTTTCCTCATCCACATAGTGGAAACGGAGTTGTACCAACAAGCCTACTTGATCAACATATAGAATCGTTCCATCGCCATAATCGCTCTTGACGTACACTCCTTTGAATACCTTGTCAATGAAGGAAGCAGCATTCTTGAAGTATTCCGGGTGCTGGCGATAGACCTTCAGCAGTCTTTCTTCTCCGAATTCTTTCTTATCCAATAGGAAGGTTACATTCGGGCTATAAGTCTTGTTGCCACTGGAGTTGGTTTCATTTCTTACGGAATCGGGAACTGTGGTGTCGTAAGCGGAATAGGCTTTACGGCCTAATAATAGCTTATCGTCATATTTGTTGTAAAACTCTTCCGGATTGATGTTGGTGTAGCGGTTCTTATCAAGTTTCTTGTCCAATTCATATACGCTCATCCGGCAGGCGTTCAAGGAATCGCCAAACCAGTTTTCGTAGTAAACTATCAACTGAACGGAAACAATGGAGTCGCCTGCCATTGTGCCTGTCGCTTTGGTCGGATTTCCGTCTTTATCCCATTCGGTCGGGGTATATACTTCAGGAAAAGCAAAATTATCGACACAATTCAGTTCGGTGAGGAAGCTGGTCTCATAGTAACCGAATTCCGGGTCTGAGAATTTGCCTACATAGCCGATGCTTGTTTTGGCGAATACGGAGTCAACGGCTATGGAGCGTGTTGTCACGTCGAAAGTTGCGGTATGCGCCGACATTCCGTCTGAGTCGGGCAGCATTCCGAGACCCAATGTATTGGTGGTGTCATCACATCCAAAGAGGGTCAGGATTGCCATCAGCATGATTCCTATATGTCTTGCTTTCATTGTTCTAATAGTCTATAATTTATTTCTGTTCGGCTTCCCAAACCTGGTCGTAGAAATTGTTGCAGGCTTCGACGAAGTTTTCAGGATCCTGATAGTCCAATATCAGTTTCCCGGATTCGCGTGCATATTTCATCACCTCCTCATTGACATGACTGCTTTGCTGAATAATACCGTCAGAGAAGTCTGTTGCCAGTTTGCAGAGTGTGGCGTAGGTAATGGGCTCTTTCAGTCCGGCAACGTCTTTCTTGGCGATGCCTTTCAGCATCAGTTTGGAAGGATAATCGGAATGGAAGGGCTGTTTGAATTCATCTTCGTAGAGAGAGAACACGACTTTAGAATTTCTGAAAGAAGGTTCTTCTTTATAAACCTTTTTGATGTACAAAGGCACTAAGGCGGTCATCCATCCGTGGCAATGGATGATGTCCGGACACCAACGTAGTTTTTTCACGGTCTCCAGTACGCCACGTGCATAGAAGATGGTGCGGGCATCGTTGTCTTCATACTCTTCACCCTTTTCGTCTGTTACTTGCAGGCGGTTCTGGAAGTAGTCATCGTTGTCGATGAAATACACCTGCATCCGTGCGGATTGGATGGAAGCAACCTTGATGATAAGCGGGTGGTCTGTATCGTCAATGATGAGATTCATGCCGGAGAGGCGTATCACTTCGTGCAGTTGGTTTCTGCGTTCGTTGATATTTCCCCATTTGGGCATAAATGTTCTGATTTCTCTACCTTTTTCTTGGATAGCCTGCGGCAGGTTTCTGCCGGCAAGGGACATCTCGGATTCAGAGACGTAGGGGGTAATTTCTTGTGTTATAAATAAAACCTTGTTCACCTTTGTCATAATAACAATGTTCTCAATTATTTTGCAAAGATATAAAAAAAAACGGTCAAAAAGGCAAGCGAGTTCGGTTTATAAATCCTTATGAATTGTTAACTGCTTGTGTGTCAGTGTGAAAAAAGATGCGGAAGGCGGCAGAATGCTGTTGGACTTATGCATTAATTTGCGATATTTTTTCATAATCTGCCAAATAATGGTTTATTTTGCACCGTTTTTGCGAAAGTTTGAAAGTTTTATTAAACTCAAGTTTCGCAAGTTCAAGAACTTGCTTTCAGTGAACAAGTAAACAAGTGTACAAAGAGCTTCTGTCTGCTTGTTTTGCAAACAACATGTAGGCGGAAAGTTTAATCGCTTCTCCTCGTAGTCTTGTTGACTTGTTTACCGACAGCATATCAGAGATATGCGAAACTTAAATTATTTAACCAGTTGAAATGGAAATAGTACATACTATTAAGGACTTGCAAGCCGCACTTTCGGCTTTGAGAGCCCAAGGAAAAAGGATAGGCCTGGTGCCTACAATGGGTGCTTTACATGCCGGCCATGCTTCATTGGTGAAACGTTGCGTGACGGAAAATGATGTTGCCGTAGTGAGCGTTTTTGTGAATCCCACTCAGTTTAACGATAAGAATGATTTAATGAAATATCCCCGTACGTTGGAAGCCGACTGCCGTTTGCTGGAGGATTGCGGTGCTGCATTTGCGTTTGCCCCTTCCGTGGAGGAGATGTATCCGGAGCCGGATGCCCGCCAATTCAGTTATGCGCCACTGGATACGGTGATGGAAGGCGCCTTCCGTCCGGGACATTTCAATGGTGTCTGCCAGATTGTGAGCAAGCTGTTCGATGTCGTGAAGCCGGACCGCGCTTACTTTGGCGAGAAGGATTTCCAGCAGCTTGCCATCATCCGCGAGATGGTTCGGCAGATGAACTATCCGCTGGAGATTGTGGGATGTCCCATTGTCCGTGAGGAAGACGGACTGGCGCTGAGCAGCCGCAACGCCCGCTTGTCTGCTGAAGAGCATAAAAATGCCTTAAAAATTTCGCAGACATTGTTTGAAAGTCGTACCTTTGCAGCTTCGCATACGGTAGCTGAGACACAGAAGTTTGTAGAAGATGCCATCGCGGCAGCCCCTGGCTTGCGCCTGGAATACTTTGAACTGGTGGACGGCAACACGTTGCAGAAGATTGCCGATTGGGAGGATACCTCATACGCGGTAGGGTGCATCACCGTGTTCTGTGGAGAGGTTCGTCTGATTGACAACATCAAGTACAAGGAGTAATAAACTAAAGAGAGAGGACCCATCTTATGATGATTGAAGTATTGAAGTCAAAAATACATTGCGCCCGCGTGACAGAAGCGAACCTGAACTACATGGGTAGCATCACGATAGACGAGGATTTGATGGATGCCGCCAACATGATTGCGGGTGAGAAAGTGTATATTGTTGACAACAATAACGGCGAACGTTTTGAAACTTACATTATCAAGGGTGAACGGGGTTCGGGCAAGATTTGCCTGAACGGCGCAGCCGCCCGTAAGGTGCAGCCCGATGACATCGTCATCATCATGTCGTATGCCCTGATGGACTTTGAAGAGGCAAAGTCCTTCAAGCCGACGGTGATTTTCCCTGACCCGATGACGAACAAGGTCGTTTTATAAGGAGTTATCGGGAGTTAAAAGGAATTGTCGTCTTTCGGACTTAGGAGTTAAAAGCCAATGGTTCTGCTTATGCAAGTAGAGGATTGGCTTTTAACTCCTTTTTTATTCCTTCTAATTCTCGATAACTCTTTTAAAAGTATCTTATTTTTTCAGCTGCTCATTCATCGCTGCCGCCGCTTTCCGTCCGTCGCCCATGGCGAGGATGACGGTAGCTCCGCCGCGGACAATGTCGCCTCCGGCAAAGATGGTCGGGATGGATGACTGCATGTTTTCGTTGACGGCAATTGTGCCTTTCCGTCCCAATTCCAGACCCTTGATGGAGCTGGGCACAATCGGGTTGGGCGATACACCTACACTGACGATGGCCAGGTCGATGTCGATGGTCTCCGTGGCACCGGGGATGGGCACAGGGCTGCGGCGTCCGCTGGCATCCGGTTCGCCCAGCTCCATCTTTTGAAGCACCACTTGTTTCACCTTTCCTTGTTCATCGGCAATGTATTCAATGGGATTGTGGAGGGTCAGGAACTCTACTCCCTCTTCCTTAGCGTGCTTCACCTCTTCCAGACGTGCAGGCATTTCTTCTTCCGAACGGCGGTAGATTATCATGGCACGCTCCGCGCCGAGGCGGCGTGCGGTGCGTACGGAGTCCATCGCCGTGTTGCCGCCACCGATGACGGCTACACACTTGCCAAAGGGAACCGGCGTGTCGGAATCTTCGCTGGCGGCATCCATCAGGTTGACGCGCGTCAGGTATTCGTTGGACGAAAGGATGTTAATGGAGTTCTCGCCGGGGATGTTCATGAAATTGGGCAGTCCGGCACCGGAGGCTACGAAGATGCCTTTGAAGCCCTCTTCTTCCAGTTGTTCCACGCTGATGGTCTTGCCCACGATGCAGTCTTTCAGGAACTTCACGCCCATCTTGGCGAGATTGTCGATTTCCACGTCCACAATCTTGTTGGGCAGACGGAATTCGGGGATACCATATTTCAATACACCGCCGATTTCGTGCAGTGCCTCGAACACGGTGACATCGTAGCCATACTTCGCCATATCGCCGGCAAAGGAGAGTCCGGCAGGACCCGAACCGATGACGGCAATCTTGATGCCGTTCTTCTCCTTGATTTCAGGGGTGGAGATTTGTCCGCTCTCCCGTTCGTAGTCGGCGGCAAAGCGTTCCAAATAGCCGATTGCCACAGGCTTTTCATTCATCTTCAGGTGGATGCACTTCGATTCGCACTGCTTCTCCTGCGGACAGACACGGCCGCACACGGCGGGCAGGGCGCTGGTCTCTTTCAGAGTCTTGGCAGCTTCGAGGAATTCGCCGCGCTCGATGTTCTTGATGAAGCGGGGGATATCTATGCCTACAGGGCAGCCTTCCATACAACCCGGGTTGGCGCAGTCCAGGCAACGTTTGGCTTCGGTCAAAGCCTGCTCTTCGGTCAAGCCTTGGTTCACCTCCTCTTTGCGGCTGTGCGAGCGATATTCGGCATCCAACTCGTTCATCACTACCCGTGGGATGGCGGTACGCTCTTTCGGTTTCATGGACTTGCGCAGCTCTTGGCGCCAGGCGGCGTTGCGGCTCTTTTCGTCCGCTTCTTGGGTGGCTTGGCAGGTGTGTTTCTCTTCCAGCTTGTGCAGCTCTTCGCGTTCGATGCTCTTGAAGGCACCCATGCGCTTCAACATCTCGTCGAAGTCCACCTGGTGCCCGTCGAACTCGGGACCGTCCACGCATACGAACTTGGTCTTTCCGCCGATGGTGATGCGGCAGGCGCCACACATGCCGGTGCCGTCCACCATAATCGTGTTCAGCGATACGTCTGTGGGGATTTCGTATTTCTTCGTCAGCAAACAAACAAACTTCATCATGATGGCGGGACCGATGGCGAAACACTTGTTCACCTTCTCGCGTTTGATGACCTCTTCCACGCCTTCTGTCACCAGCCCTTTGCGGCCATAGGAACCGTCATCGGTCATGATGATGACCTCGTCGGAACTCTCGCGCATCTCCTTCTCAAGGATAATAAGCTCTTTGGTACGTCCGGCCAGTACGGTGATGACGCGGTTGCCGGCAGCTTTCAACGCCTGCACAATGGGAAGCATCGGTGCTACGCCCACACCACCTCCGGCGCATACCACGGTTCCGAAGTTCTCGATATGGGTGGCCTGTCCCAGCGGGCCGACAACGTCTGTGATGCAGTCGCCCTCGTTCAGTTCGCAAAGGCGGGTAGAAGAGAGTCCTACCTTCTGGACAACCAGTGTGATGGTGCCCTTCACGGGGTCGGCTCCTGCAATGGTGAGCGGCATACGTTCGCCCTTTTCGCCCACACGCACGATGACAAAGTGTCCTGCCTTGCGTGACCGGGCAATCAGCGGTGCTTCAATGACTAACTTGAAGACCTTCTCCGAAAAATGTTCTTTGCTAATGATTTTATTCATTATCTTATATTTTTGTTGGTATAATTACGTAATTGCTGTCAGATTGATAGATTTGGCAAAGATACGGGTTATTTGGAAATTTCAAATGAATTGTCGTGGAAAAGTGTCATTTCCGGTTCACTCTGTCCGTTTCGCAGGCTGGACGTAGCGCTTTGCGGGGATTCCCGATGGCAATCGTGTTGGCGGATATGTTTCAGGCACGGATTATGGGGAATGCACGTTTCTCTGTGTAAGAAGAAGTCATGATTCTCCGTGTAATCTGTGCCTGAAAGAAAGTACAGGAAAAGATGACGATTCTTTAGTCAATCATCTCAAATCCCGTATAAGGTACCAGCGCCTTCGGTATGCGTATGCCTTCCGGAGTCTGGTTGTTTTCCAGCAATGCGGCTACGATGCGCGGCAGGGCAAGTGCGGAGCCGTTCAGCGTGTGGCAAAGTTCAGTCTTCTTGTTCTCCGTGCGGTAGCGGCATTTCAGGCGGTTTGCCTGATAGGTGTCGAAGTTGGAGACAGAGCTTACTTCCAGCCAGCGCTTCTGTGCTTCGGAATAGACCTCGAAGTCGAAGCAGAGGGCAGCCGTGAAACTCATGTCACCGCCACAGAGGCGCAGGATGCGGTAGGGCAGTTCCAGTTTCTGAAGCAGACCTTCCACGTGGTCCAGCATCTCCTGATGGGATTGCTTGCTGTGCTCCGGCTTGTCGATGCGCACCAGCTCCACTTTGGAGAACTCGTGCAGACGGTTCAGGCCGCGTACATCCTTGCCATAGGAACCTGCCTCGCGGCGGAAGCATTGCGTGTAGGCGCAGTTCTTGATGGGGAGCTGCTTCTCGTCCAGAATCACGTCGCGGTAGATGTTCGTCACGGGGACTTCGGCTGTCGGAATCAGGTAGAGGTCATCCATTTCGCAGTGATACATCTGGCCTTCCTTGTCGGGCAGCTGGCCTGTGCCGTAGCCGGAAGCGGCGTTCACCACGGTAGGCGGCATTATCTCGGTGTAACCCGATTTGCGAGCTTCGTCCAGGAAGAAGTTGATGAGCGCGCGTTGCAGCTGTGCGCCTTTACCTTTATAGACGGGGAAGCCGGCACCGGTAATCTTCACGCCCAGGTCGAAGTCTATCAGGTCATACTTTTTGGCCAGTTCCCAGTGGGGCAGGGCATCTTTGGGCAGTTCGGTTTCCATGCCGCCCATCTTCTCCACCACGTTGTCGTCGGCACCCACGCCTTCGGGCACGCTGTCATAGGGCACGTTGGGGATGGTGTAGAGCAGTGCTTGCAGGTCGTTGGCAGCCTGGTCCATGTTGGCTTGCACCTCTTTGTTTGCCTCTTTCAGTTCGGCAACGCGGCTTTTGGCGGCTTCCGCTTCCTCTTTCTTGCCCTCCTTCATCAGTTGTCCGATGGACTTGGAGAGGGAGTTGGCTTCCGCCAGGTTTTTATCTAAGATGGTCTGATTGGCTTTTCTTTTGTCATTGAATTCCAGCACCTGCGCGATGGTCTCTTTCGCATTCTTGAAGTGCTTCTTTTCCAGTCCGCGGATGACCGCTTCGCTGTCTTCTGTAATTTGTTTGATGGTAAGCATATTCTTATATACAATTTAAATACTCTGATTTTGAGGGCAAAGATAGCGCAAATAGCAGGCAATACAAAAAGATAGTTGCTTATTTTTTTTGTATTGCTGCTATTTGCGCCGTTTTGCCTACCTGCTATTTTACCACCTCATAAAATACGATGACCGGATTGCTCGTCTCCGGGTCGTAGTGCCGGAATATTTCCGGGTACTCTTTGGATTCGTTTTTCAATGTCCATTCGATGGTTTCCGGAGTGAGGTATCCCCAAAAGCGGTTTTTGTAAACCCCGTTAATCAGCCGGTGGATGGGAACTCCTTTCCCTGATTTGTCTGCCAATCTCTTTCCGCAGTATATCTGCTCTTTTCGGGACAAATCATAGAGGGCTACTTGCAGATAGCCTCCTTTGGAGAATTGGAAGTAGAGCAGGTTTTCGCATTGGTAGATATTTTCTATACCCAGTGAGTAGGACGATTTTACGATTTCCATTTCGTCAACCTTTTCTTCAATCTTGGATAATGGAAGCGGGTTGGGTGTCTTTATTTCATAAAGGGCTTTCAGACCGTTCGGTTGCAGTTCGTACACGATATTGTCGAAACTTTTGCAATAATACAGGACGGAGTCGTTGTAGCTGAAGGGTTGGGGAGTGGTGCGGAAATGGTAATCGGCTTCTGCCGGTTGGTGTGGAAAGTAGCGTTGCATGATGTCTTCTCCGTTGGCTGAGATCAATAGCGAGTAGTGCAGTGCCGGGTTGTTCGGGTAGTTGTTGTGGTAGGGATTGTCGTAGTAATAGACTCCATCGGCAGAAGCGATAGCGCAGGGAGTCGGTTGGGAGAATTTCTTTGTCCGGAGGTATTTCCCGTTGTCAGAATTATAGAATAACAAGGCAAGCCGGTGGTTATCGTAAATCACTAATTCTCTATCCTTTTCGTTGACGGTAAAGGAGTTGATGTTGGCATATTCTCCCGGACCGTTGCCTACGGCATCTATCTTGAAAAGAACACGACCTTGCATGTCGTAGCAGATGACTCGGTTCATTTTGTCTAAAAGATAAATCTTGTTTTCTTTTATCTGCACATCTTCAATGATACCAATCAGGGGGTCGGCTGCCAATTGTATATATGTGCCGGCTTTCATGTATTGTCCCAATTTTTCGAAATTGCGATCTTCTACTTTTACCTCTACGGTTTGCAATTTCTCGGTGGATATGTTTTCTTTCTGAAAGAACATATCTTTATTGTCCTTGCTTTGGGAAGAGCAAGAACAATAAAGAAGAAGTATGAAAAAGTGGAATATGTATTTCATCATATCTGTATGTGAATTGCGAATTAAAAGACTTCTCCACAGGATTTTGCTGTACAGGAATTAGGCGTTGCGCAAAATACGCAAACTCTTTCTACGCTACTTTCAAACCATCCTCCACCTAATTCCAGTTTGCATCTTCGGGTTTCCGGTTGAACCCACCAATTATCACCTCCACTTTCAGATTGAGCTAAAGCTTCAATGTCTGATAAGTTAAGATCGGTGATTTGAGGTAATTTACTTTTTGAATTTAATGAAATACTGGAAATGGCAACAATAAAATTAATAACTACTAAAATGGTGATTTTCTTTTTCATGGTGCTTTAATTTAAAAGGTTGAACAATTATTGGAATATTTATTTCGCATTACCTGAAAATATGTAAGCGTAAATTGGGGCATTTCTTTAATAGGGAAAAATATGTCCCTAAGAATACTTTCTTTATTGGTAACGAAGTAAAACGGTTGTTCTGCATCTTCCAATATGTTTTCTTTTATTTGAAATGCTTGAGAAGTGTCAATATGGTGAAATGTCTATAAATGTTTTAAAATCTCTTATGTTTGGTGTTTCTATTAGAATTTTGATGTATTTCGCTTTTTCTTTGATGTTCTTAAGTTCAGATATAATACAGTTGCTACAATCTCTTAAAGAAAATTTGTAGAAAACTTCATATTTGTCGCTTAAAATGC
>NZ_JAICZW010000170.1 GCF_029057325.1 Bacteroides sp.
AACGACTGATGAAATCCCTTGCTGAAGGCGACAATCACAAGGCATAAAATATAGTGATGATGATATCCTCCGACAACCTAGTCTCTTTCATAATCAACAAGTCCGCATTGACCAACGAAGCGCGCGCCAACCTCGGTCTGCTGGCCGAAATCATCAAGAGCGGCGACCCCGAAGCAGTCTATACCATCACCGGCTATGCCGATGCGGGTACGGGTAGCAGCAAGGGTAACGAACGCCTGAGCCAAGAGCGTGCACAGAACGTGTACAACTGTCTGGTGAAGGAGTTCGGAGTCAACGAGAAACAGCTCCGCATCGACTACAAGGGCGGCGTGGACAATATGTTCTACAACGACCCGCGCCTGAGCCGTGCGGTAATCACCCGTGGCGAGTAAGTTGACGAGTGAATAAGTTGACAAGGTTCTCCTTGTAGCCTCGTCAACTTGTTTACTGACATCCTATCAAAGATATGCAAAACTTAAAAACCTGACCTTAGTTTTCATAACTTTCATTTCCGACCGGTCGTCAAGCGTGTATAAACGCATGGAGGACCGGCCGGAATTTTTTATATCCCATCTTATGACTCTTCCAAAAAAACAACCGGAAAAATGCAAACGGACACGCGGCCCTAAACCGGAAATCGTAGAGAAGTACCGCCGGGCTGTCGAACTGTATGCCACAACCTCCATGCCTTGCATCGAGATTTGCCGCATGTGCGGAGTGACCGTGGCTGGTTTGCAAGGCCACATCAGTAGATACCACCGCCACCTGATGCTGGCACGCAACGGCGTGGCATGCGACCACGAGGCGTCCGCCGATATCAAACTGACTACATTCCGCTGGCAAAGGCCTGCTACTCGTGCCAAATACAAGGCTGCCATTGAGGCGTGCGGCAGCATGGACTACATTGAGATGAATGTATCGCAGATAGCTCGCGAGTTCAGGTTGGACGGTACGAATCTGGGGCGGCAGTTGCGCACGCACTACCCGGAGATTCTGGAGTTCCGCGAACGGATCCGGTTGCGCCTGGGAATCAATGACAACCTGCCTCGCGGTAGCCGTAGTTTCTGCAAAGAGCAATATGCCACCGCCGTGGAACTGTTGAGGGGGGACACTTACATTACGGTGCAGGAGGTTGCCAAATCCTGCGGTGTCTCTTATGCGGGACTGGAACAACATCTTCTGTTCTATCACAAGGAACTGGTAGGCAGGCGTATCCAAACACGCGAAAAAGCGGTCAAGCAACAATGCAAAGGCCGGATAACCGGACGAGGTACCGTTCATGCTCCTTCTCCCGCTATGGAAGAGAAGTATGCTCGTGCCCTTCATCTTTATCGTACGACTCCTATGTCCGCCGCCCGTATAGCTGCGGAGACAAAAGTGCCGAAGAAGGGATTTTACGAATACTTGCAGAAGTGGCACAAAGACTTGATTTGCGAGCGAAAAGGCATTCCCTACGAAGAGGGTACGCCCATAGATTGGTCGAAAACAAGAAAATACAATCCTGCCACAGCAGTCAAGTATGCCGCTGCCATCCGGAGGTTGAAGGAGAGTGGTTTGCCATCCGCTGCCATCGCTGCTGAGTTCGGATTGCATCCGGAAACTTTCAGAAGCTACTTGAAAGAGCATGAACCAGAGTTCCACGCCCAATTAGGGATGGTGAAAACAGAGGGTGGAAAGTGGATGGCTCATCGTAGTATGGAGAAATACAAGGAGGCTGTGCATCTCTACGACACGACATCGGAACCTTTGAACTCCATTGCTCGTCGTTGTGGCTTGGATGGTTGTGCCTTGCGCAACTTTCTGAAACGGCATTATCCGGAACTGTTGGAAAGGCGGAGGAAGAAGGATTATTCTTGATATCAGGTCATTCTCGTTAGAAAAAGTTTGGCTTTCCTCGCGGGAGTTGTCAGATACAAGTCTGTGGCAAATTAATATAGTGTTATAAATGATACTTAATGGCGACCATCAATCAAGTGGTCGCCATTTTTTTTATTTTATCGCAAAGTCGTGCGGTTTGCATCTGATGGGTAATGATGATAAGGGTTTTACCCTGAATGGTATGCGAAAGGCGTTCCAGCAATATCTGTTCGGTATCAGGATCCAGCGAGGAGGTTGGTTCGTCCAGCAGGACGATGTGCCCGGGGCGAAGTAATCCGCGAGCAATGGCAATGCGTTGCGCCTGCCCTTCGCTCAGTCCGCTTCCCAGCTCGCCGCAGGGAGTGTACAGGCCTTGCGGCAGTTTGCAGACAAAGTCGGCGGCGGCTGTATGCAGGGCTTTCCATATCTGCGCGTCGGTAGCTTCGGGATTGCCCAATAGCAGGTTATCGCGCAATGTGCCACTGACAAGCGTATTCCCCTGCGGGACATACACGAAATTTCCCCGCGTGAGGGGTGAAGCGAGAACGGCCTGCTCTTCATCATACAACGTGATGCTTCCCTCATCGGGTTGCAATATGGCCAGTATCAACCGCACCAAAGTACTCTTTCCGCTACCGGTTTCTCCAAGCACGGCGGTCAGGCTACCCGGCTCGAAATCGTGCGTGAAGTGTTCTATCACTTTCCGCTTGCCGTCGGAATAAGCAAAAGTAACATTTTCTAAACGGATGCCGATCTTACCTTTTAAAATGAGCGGTTCGCCCTGCTCTTCCAGCGGCATGGAGGTGAGTTCGTCTATCCTTTCTACGGAAGTCAGCGCACCGATAAATGCCGGAATCTGCCGGGCCAACTCCACAACAGGACGTTGCACCTGTGCCACCAGTTGCAGAAAGGCGGTCAGCGTGCCGAATGTTACCGTGCCGGCATCCAATCCGTATATTCCCCATGCGAAAGCGGTCACATATCCGAAGGCGAACCCTGCTTGCACCATGAAACTTGAAAAAATGGAAAACGAGTTGCGCCGCATCACCAGCCGTTTCAGTCCCGACTGGAGGGTGGACATCGTGTCCGCCACCATCGAGGTGTATTCTAAGGTGGAAATCAGCGTGCGGTGTTGCAGATTCTCCTGCAGATGGCTTTGCACCCGGCTGTCTGTAGCCCGTATCTCACGTGTCAGGTGCCGCATCCGTTTCATATAGAGTTTGCTGAACAGCAACGCCAACGGCATGATAAGCAGGATGACAATAGCCATCCGACGGTCGATGCAGAACAGGAACAATGCGGCACCTGCCAGTTGGAACAAGGTGATTCCTGCAGAAGGGATGGAACCCGCCAGCAGGTCCGTCACGGTACGGACATCCTCCTCTATACGGTTGAGCATATCACCGGAATGGAAGGTTTCGCGACCGTTCCAGCGGCTTTTCAGAATATGTTCAAGCAGATTCTGCCGTAACCTGTTGCGCAGGCTGATTTCTGTATGTGTATAAAGGCGGCTGACAAGTGAGGAAAGCAGCAGTTGCAGGACGATGCACCCTGTCATACTTGCCAGTCCTATGGCGATGTTTCCATCGGTCTGGCGGGTGGCAATGTCTATTAGGTGTTTGCACAGCCAAACGAATGTGAGTGAGATGCTGATACGGGTTGTTCCGGCAAGAATACTCGCCAAAATGGGAGCGCGGTACCCTTGTGAAATGTTCCATAGCCATCTTGTCCCCTCTCTTATACTCATTTTACCCATTATATCCATATCCGTTTGTATATGTATAGTAAATATCGGCGGATGGGGAGCAACCTGCCCCATATCTCCGCCTTATACCGTTCGGCTCTTGCATTGCAGTCCACATAACAGCCATTTCGGCTGATTTTTGTGACAACTCCCATTATATCGGAAAGTCGGCAACTTTCCGTTTCACGGAAGTTACCGTCTCCCATCAGAATGACCTCCGTTTCACAGATACGGACGATACGGTGCAGCACATACCGGCTGTCCGGTAAGTGTGCCAAGACGATCTGCCTGACTTGCAGTGGATTGATTCCGGAAGTCTGTTGAATAAGCACACTGTCGCGTCCTCCTACAATGAAGGGGAGCATGCTGTTTCCCGTTGCTTTTAGCATGACCGATTGTCCGTTACTCAACATTTTTTCTACCTCTTTGAACAGCACGGTGTTGGGGAGCAGAAATTTGTCGGTATGGGTGTGATGTGGCATATCGTCTGTCTTCATTTTCATACGTGCAAAAATAGTGAAAATAAACGGGAACAAACGGCTACAAACAAGCTTTTTATAAGGGAATGTGTTTGATTTCCTTGTCAAATTGCCAACGGACATGGAAGTGACAGAACCATGTCTGTTTCGGACGTTCTTCTGCTCCTCCCTGTGGTTATGATAGAAAAATGCACAAACATTTTTGGTATTTAGATAAATCTCCTCCTTTTTTGCCCGAAAGAACAAAAAAGAGTTTTGTAATCCTTATCGGAGGGCAGAATTATGGAATGCCGGATAAGAATATTTACCTCTTTCCGGCAAAGGATTTAATATGCCATATTTTTAAAAGGACTATGCATCACAGATTGTCCTTTTCTTATTAGCACTTTAAACATTCGAATATCTTACCAATTTGGTTTTCGTCATTACCTGTCTAGCCACGCTCCTACCTTCTCTTTAAAGAAAAAAGTATAGAGGAATGCTCCTATCCAGCTTGTAAGGACTACCAGCAGGATTGCCATAAGTTTTTTTTCTTTCGGTATTCTCAGGTAACCTATTTCCCAAGCGCCTCTTAAAGTCAGAACTATTCCAACGACCCAAATACCAAGAACATTCATACTTATATAAATTAAATGAGAAATGATAAATCGAGATATGAAGGTTTATATGAC
>NZ_JAICZW010000171.1 GCF_029057325.1 Bacteroides sp.
AAAATAGCCTTGATATCTGTTTCGGTGTAATCTTCGGCATAGAATTCCTCAATACCGTGGTCGGATAGCTTGCAACCTTGGCTGGCGAAGAAATCATGGCGCTTGCGCAAAGCGGCAATCATGTCGTCAAAATCGGAAATGACCACACCGCTTACTTCGGAGAGCTTCTCTATGTATGCACGGAAGTCTGCAGGAACTTCCACTGCCATGGCTTTGTCCGGACGCCAGGTGGGCAGCATCTTGATTTCAAAACCACTTTCACGGGTCTTGATGTGGTATTCCAAAGAATCTACCGGATCATCTGTTGTACAAACCACTTCCACATGATAACGGCGCATCATGCCGCGTGCTGAGTATTCGGGTTGTTTTAGTTTTTCATTGCATTCTTCGTAGATTTCACGTGCTGTTTTCGGATTTAGGATTTTATGAATGCCGAAGGCTGTCTTCAACTCTAAGTGAGTCCAGTGGTACAGCGGATTACGCAAAGTATAAGGAACTGTTTCTGCCCATTTCTCAAACTTTTCCCAGTCTGTGGTGTCCTTACCGGTACAAAAACGTTCGTCCACACCGTTTGTACGCATGGCGCGCCACTTGTAATGGTCACCTCCCAACCAGATTTCGGTCAGTGATTGAAATTGGTAATCGTCTGCCACCATTTTAGGACTTAAATGGCAATGATAGTCTATAATCGGCATTTTCGCTGCATGTTCGTGATATAACTTCTGCGCTGTTTCCGTTTGTAGCAGGAAGTTTTCGTCCATAAAGTTTTTCATCTTCTTGTGTTTTAAATATCTAAAAATAGTATTGTGCAATAAGCTAATCTATATCGTGCTGGTTGTAAGGAGAATAGACATTATCTTGCCTTTCGCTTTTATTAACCGTTATCGAACACAAAAGTAGAAATTTTATGTCGAGAAACAAAACTATTTGCGATTGGTATTCTAAATGTTACATTTTATCAATTGAAATGCCATACTTTAACAATGTAAATACCTCAAGTTTGAGTGGAATTTCGGTTGCTAAAGTATGGCATTTCAATGATGGAGTACGTTCTTCTTGGGAAGAAGGATCATTCTGCCGAATGCAGGATGAATGTAGTGGCTCCAATCGTTACGATCGCTCCGTCCTCAATACGGATACGGTCTTTATCTTTCAAAATCTCATTGTTAAGGAAAGTGCCTGTCAGGCTGGGAGCATCGCTTAAAGTATATATCAATGCGCCTTGTTTGTTGCGCTTTACGTTGATGATGCAGTGACGGCGATCCATGCTCATGTCTGAAGTCTCAATCGGTACATTGACAATTGTTCCCACACAGCGGCGGCCGATGATGTTGTCTCCTTCCTGTAGAGGCAGCACCTGCTTGAAGCCAAAGATATTTTCAATGACGGTGATGTTGCCGAATGCTTCTTTAAATTCCGATTCACACGGATGTTCCTCTTTTTGAGGGGCTCTCATCTTAGTTTTGCCTAACCGGATGCTGAATTGTTTCTTGCATTGGTCGCAAACAAATACTAACGATTGGCCTTCGGTGTACTTCGTCTCGTCGAACGTCAAGTAGTTTTCACATTTAGGACAACGAATACGTTTCATGATAGTTAAATAATTAAAGAATAAAGAATGAAAAACAAAGAGCAAGTTACTATTACTTCTTTAATACCCATGCATCTTTATACGTTGCATTCTGGCGGATTTTGTTTAGCGTTTGATATGCTTCCGTTTCCGTAGCGCACGACTGGATACTTACACGTATCTTGCCATCACCGACGATCGTTTTTGCGTGAGGGAATCCCTTTTCAATCAATTGCTTCGTCATCGTTTTGGCATCTTTTTCTGTACCCACGCTGGCAATGATGATATGATGCATCACTACAGGCTTAGGTTGTTGTACGATAGCAGGTTTAGCCGGAACGACAGGTGTGGCAGGGGCAGCTGAGGAGGATGAAGAAGCTACAGAAGTGTCAGATGATGTCTGATCGGTGGAACGGCTTACTTTAACTTCTTTTACAGCAACCGGAACCACTGCTTTCTTGTTTTCTTCTTTAGTCGCTTTCTTCTGAATGGCAGTTTGGGGAGCTTCTGCTTGTCTGATTACAATCGGATGAATGGCAAGGGATTGTTCTTCTATTCTTCCAAAGAGTTCTGTTGGTAATATTTGTGCATAGTTTCCTTCCGCAACTTCTGTATTCTTGATTGGTGTGGATAAAAAGAGGAATAGGGAAACAACTGCGACCATGGCTACTATATTCGACAGGTATGGACGATTGAGTTTGATTTCAAACTTTCGCTTTCTACCTTCCGATGCTGCAGGAATGTCGGCAGGAATGATTTTCTCAACATGCGGCGTTGTCTCTATTTCCGCTAATTCCTGCATTTCAAAACTATCCAGACCATATAAATAAGGTGTGGTCACTTTGTTGTCATAGGGTGCGAATTCGTATGTGCCATGGATAGAACATCTCAATTCGCCGATATTGGGTAAATCGACCCTTCCTTCTTCGTGAAGAGCGGCGAATATCTCTTTCACTTTCTTTTCTATGATGCGGGTGGCATCTGAAAAGTTGGTATCATAGATGGTCATATAGGACTGCACCAACAATCCGTCGTTCATTTTCAATTGGGGATTGAAACCGATGTAGCGGGTAGGGGGCAGAAAGATGTTTTCTTTTGTCATCCGCATGGCGGATGTATAGTGAGCTACGAATCCTCCCAATCCTGGAACAATGACACAATCATTCTCCAATAATAATACTTCTATGTGCTGTGCTAATTCAATCATGTTGCAAATATAGCGTAATTATCGGATATATGCCAGTCTCCCGTTTTTTTTCTTATCAACAAATTATGAGCGCTTCTAAAAAAATCTTACTTTTGCACCGTTTTATAAAAAAAGATAGTTTTATACAATGAACTACATACAAACAGAAATTGACGGCGTTTGGTTGATTGAACCTAAGGTATTCAACGATGTGCGCGGCTACTTTATGGAAGCGTTTAAAGAAGAAGAATTCCGAAAGTACATCGGAGACGTGCATTTTATCCAAGACAATGAATCTAAATCTTCATTTGGCGTATTGCGTGGTCTGCATTATCAGAAAGGCGAATGTAGCCAAGCTAAATTGGTACGTGTCATTAAAGGAAAAGTGCTGGACGTAGCGGTGGACCTGAGGAAATCATCTCCTACCTTTGGAAAATACGTCAGTGTGGAACTTAGTGAAGAGAACAAGCGGCAGTTTTTCATTCCGCGTGGTTTCGCCCATGGCTTTTTGGTTTTGAGCGATGAAGCCATCTTTACTTATAAAGTCGATAATGTATATGCGCCGCAATCGGAAGCATCTATTCGTTTCGATGATGAAACTGTCGGTATTGACTGGCCCATTGCTCAAGAACATTTTTTATTGTCAGACAAAGACAGAAACGCCGTTTCGTTCAAGGATGCGGTTTATTATGAATAACTTATGAAGATAGCTATTGTCGGTACAGGATATGTCGGTTTAGTAACCGGTACCTGCTTTGCGGAAATCGGTGTCAATGTGATTTGTGTGGACACCAACAGTGAAAAGATTGCAGCGTTGAAAAAAGGTGTCATCCCTATCTATGAAAATGGATTGGAGGAGATGGTTCATAGGAATGTGAAGGCAGGACGACTGCAGTTCACGACTTCATTGGAAAGCTGTCTGAATGAAGTGGAGGTGGTATTCAGTGCCGTGGGTACCCCCCCCGATGAGGATGGAAGTGCTGACTTAAGTTATGTGCTGGAAGTGGCACGTACTATCGGGCGGAATATGCAGAAGTATGTGCTGGTTGTAACTAAAAGTACCGTTCCTGTCGGAACGGCAAAGAAAGTGCGTGCCGCCATTCAGGAGGAATTGGATAAAAGAGGGGTTGATATTAAGTTTGACGTAGCTTCGAACCCTGAGTTCTTAAAAGAAGGAAATGCTATCAACGATTTTATGAGCCCTGACCGCGTAGTGGTGGGAGTAGAATCCGAATGCGCTCAGAAGATTATGAGCAAACTTTACAAACCGTTCCTGCTGAATAATTTCCGTATTATCTTTATGGATATACCTTCCGCAGAAATGACAAAGTATGCGGCCAATTCCATGCTTGCCACTCGCATCAGCTTTATGAACGACATTGCCAATTTGTGCGAATTGGTAGGAGCAGATGTAAACATGGTACGGAGTGGCATCGGTTCGGATACCCGCATCGGACGCAAATTCCTCTATCCGGGAATAGGATATGGAGGTTCGTGCTTCCCCAAAGACGTGAAGGCGCTGATAAGGACTGCCGAACAGAACGGATACGACATGCTTGTGCTCCATGCTGTGGAAGAAGTGAACGAAAGACAGAAAGGAATCATGTTCAATAAGTTGCAGAAGCATTTCAATCATGATTTGAAGGGAAAGACCATTACACTTTGGGGACTTGCCTTCAAACCTGAGACCGATGATATGCGCGAAGCCCCTGCTTTGGTCTTGATTGATAAACTACTGGAAGCCGGTTGCAATGTCCGTGCTTATGATCCGGTCGCAATGGATGAATGCCGTCGTCGTATAGGAGACCGCATTTATTATGCGACAGATATGTATGATGCCGCGTTGGATGCGGATGCGTTGATACTGGTGACCGAATGGAAGGAGTTTCGCTTGCCGTCATGGGCAGTGCTCAAAAAGGCTATGAAACAGTCTTTGGTACTAGATGGACGTAACATTTACGATAAAAAGGAGATGGAAGAACAGGGCTTTGTCTATTATTGTATCGGAAAATAGAGTTATTGAAAAATAGAGATACAGAACGTTATGACTTTAAAAAGAAGTATCATTCTGATTGTGCTTGTCAGCTTATGGGCGTCATGTGGCAACAAACCGGACGGGGAAGAAGGCGTGAGAGAAGATCTTACCGCCAAGCAGATGCTGCAAGGTATCTGGTTGGATGATGAAACAGAGATGCCGTTAATGCGCATTGAAGGAGATACGGTCTATTATACTAATCCGTTGAATGCGCCTGCATCTTTTAAGGTTGTTCATGATACGATATATATATATAGTAGCAGTCCTGTGTCTTACAAGATAGAGCGTCAGACGGAATATAGTTTCTGGTTTCATTCATTGCCGGACGAGATAATCAAACTTCACAAATCCGAAAACAGCGAAGACTCCTTATCTTTCATCAGTCGTGAAGTGGAAGTTATTTCCACAACTCCCGAAGTGATAAAGAAAGATAGTGTTGCGATGTACAATGGTACAAGATACAGGGGGTATGTATATATCAATCCTTCCAAGATGAAGGTTTTCAAACGTGCTTATTCTGAAAACGGCATCAGTGTGGACAATGTGTATTACGACAATGTGGTACACATTTGCGTCTATGAAGGGAAACAATTGCTGTATGGACGCGACGTTACCAAAAAGTTCTTTTCCGATTTGTTTCCTGAAGAGATATTGGAGCAGACTATTCTTGCCGATATGAACTTCATCGGAGTGGATGATAAAGGTTACCATTATCAGGCAACCATTGGTGTTCCCGAAAGTTCCGTATTCTATCTGGTAAATATCGATATAGGGTTTGACAAACAATTAAGTATAAAGAAAGCGGAATGAAATTCCGCTTTCTTTATTTCTTCTCAGTTTTGTTCTGCGAACGTTTCGGTTTGTAGTTCCGGTTGTTCCTGTTCCCCGATTTACGACTGCCGTTACCGCGTTTTCTGCCTTCTGCTGTTTTGGGTTTGTATTCGGGAGCTTCTCCTACTTCTTCAGGAAGCGGTATCTTATAAATCTCTTTCTCCAAAAAGCGTTCGATGGTTCGGAAGTTGCCTTGCTCCTTTTCGGAAATAAATGTGATTGCCACTCCATCGTTGTTGGCACGTGCCGTACGTCCGATACGGTGTACATAGTCTTCGCAATCGTGAGGAACGTCGTAGTTTATTACCAAACGGATGTCGTCAATATCAATGCCTCTTGCCACAATATCCGTGGCAACCAGCATATTGATGCGTCCTGCTTTAAACTCATACATCACCTCTTCACGCTGTGCTTGCTCCAAATCAGAATGCATTTCGCCTACATTCAGGTTCATCAGTTTCAAAGCTTTGGCCACTTCCTTCACTTTCAGTTTGGAAGAGGCGAAGATGATGACGCGTTCGGGAACCTCTTCGGCAAACAGGCTGCGGATGATGCCCAATTTCTGGTTCTCATAGCAGACATACGCTGCCTGCACAATCTTTTCCGCCGGTTTTGATACCGCCAACTTTACCTCGGCGGGATTATTCAGTATGTTGTTTGCTAATTGTTGGATCTTGGCGGGCATGGTGGCAGAAAACATGATTGTCTGCCGCTCCTTCGGGAGGTACTTGACAATCTGCATAATGTCATCATAAAATCCCATGTCCAGCATACGGTCCGCTTCGTCCAAGATGAAATAGGAGACACGAGAAAGATCCACATACCCCAAGCTGAGGTGGGAAATCAAACGTCCTGGAGTGGCGATAACTACATCCGCACCCAAAGTCAGCCCTTTTTTCTGCTGTTCAAACAAGATTCCGTCATTGCCGCCATACACGGCTACGCTGGAAACCGGCATGAAGTAGGAGAAGCCTTCCATTTGTTGGTCTATCTGCTGCGCTAATTCGCGGGTGGGTGCCATTACGATGCAATTGATGGCATCTGCCGGATGTCCGCCTTCCGAAAGCCGGTTCAATATGGGCAACAAATAGGCGGCTGTTTTTCCTGTTCCGGTCTGTGCCACCGCGATTAAATCCCGTCCTTCGAGTATCACGGGAATAGATTTTTCTTGTATCGGGGTACACTCTTCAAAGCGCATGGCATCTAATGCCTCAAGCACGCTATCGTTTAGGTGTAGTTCTGAAAACTTCATGTATCTTTTTTTAATTTGTTGGCAAAGATAATTAAAAGTGTTCTAATATAGGCTTTCCTGATAAAAAAACAGCGCTGACTGCTTGATGTATTCTCATTTCGGCCTTTTGGGTGTCAAGGCATATCTATATATTTATCCTTGAAGCCCAGAAAATAGAGTACGCCGTCCAGTCCGATGGTATTTATGGACTGCTTGGCGTTTGCCACTACCTTTGGCTTTGCATGGAATGCAATGCCTAATCCGGCGATTCCAAGCATAGGCAGGTCATTGGCGCCATCGCCGACGGCAATCGTTTGGGCAATATCCACTTTCTCCACCTGGGCTATCAGTCGCAACAGCTCTGCTTTACGCTTGCCATCGACCACATCGCCTACATAGCGTCCTGTCAGCTTGCCGTCCTCGATTTCCAGTTCATTGGCATATACATAATCAATGCCATATTTCTTTTGCAGATATTGTCCGAAGTAGGTGAATCCTCCCGAAAGAATGGCAATCTTATAGCCGTACTTCTTCAAAACAAACATCAAGCGGTCCACGCCTTCTGTTATGGGCAGATTCTCTGCAATTTCCTGCATTACCGAAACATCCAGCCCTTTCAATAGAGCCACTCTTTCGCGGAAGCTTTCTATAAAATCTATCTCGCCACGCATAGCGCGTTCGGTTATAGCCTTCACCTGGTCGCCCACGCCTGCACGTATTGCCAACTCGTCAATAACTTCTGTTTCAATCAACGTAGAGTCCATGTCGAAACAAATCAGGCGGCGCATCCGCCGATACATATTATCCAATTGGAAGGAGAAGTCCATTTCCAGTTCTGCCGCAAGCTTCATCAGCTGCTCCTGCATGGCAATGCGGTCTTTGGGGGTGCCTCGAACAGACAGCTCGATGCATGCTTTGGTGCTCGATTCGCATTCGTCCAGTGGAATACGTCCCGTCAGGCGCTTGATGGCATCGATGTTCATTCCCTGTTCTGCCACGATGCGGGTAACGGCAGAGATTTGGCGGGCAGACAACTTACGTCCCAGTAAGGTTAGAATATAGCGGTTCTTTCCCTGCATATTCACCCAGTCCTCATATTCCTTTGTTGTAACAGGGAAGAAACGTACATTCACTCCTAAAGAAGAGGCTTTGAAAAGCAACTCTTTCATAATAAAGCCGGAGTATTGTTCTTCTGTCTTGCACAAAATACCCAACGAAAGAGTGTTGTGAATATCTGCTTGGCCGATGTCTAGAATAGCCGCGTCGTATTTGGCCAAAATCTCCGTTACAGAAGCCGTCAGGCCCGGACGGTCTTCACCTGTAATACGAAT
>NZ_JAICZW010000172.1 GCF_029057325.1 Bacteroides sp.
GAGTGGAGTTTGTCCGAAGAACGTCCGAAGCCGAATAGGCCCTGGTAGGGGTAGGATTAGGCGCAGACAGGAAGAACCGCGGAGGAAGGAGGAAAAGGCGGTTTTCTGCCGGGACGTGGCGGATGCAAAAAGATGGAGGGAAAATAATTTACATTCCGCCAGAAAAAGAATGAGACGTCTGTCTCAATACCACTTTCACACTCGTCGGCAACTTACCTTGCAAGTATATTCAAATTAAAAAAAGCCACTTCCATTTGGCAGAATAAGACAAAGTGCCTATATTTGCCCCAATAAAACCAAAAAGACAATGAAGGCAATGTTTATAAATACATATTGGCGGTGGCATTCGTTACAACTCAGGCAGTCGTAAGGGAGCAGCGCTCGTATGCAGATATGAATAGCAAGATAGCACAAAAATCAGAAAGAGCCCTGTCGCACCAAGCGACGGGGCTCTTCTCGTTGCGGCCTATGCCATCGTACTCAAATTCCTTAAAAGCATGAGGCCAATTTAGAGAAATCTCCCTATCTTTGCAAACCTAATGAACTGAAACTGCTTGAATTGCAAACAAAAAACTAAAAAAACAGATATAGATTATGGCAAAAGAAAAAATCATCCTCACAGGCGACCGTCCCACCGGGCGCCTGCACATAGGACACTACGTGGGCTCGCTGCGCAGAAGAGTGGAACTGCAAAATTCCGGCTTGTATGACAAGACTTTCGTCTTCATCGCCGACGCACAGGCATTGACGGACAACATGGAAAACCCCGAGAAGGTACGCCAAAACGTCATCGAAGTAGCACTGGACTACCTGGCTTGCGGACTGGACCCGACGAAGAGCACCATCTTCATCCAGTCGCAGATACCGGAACTCTGCGAACTGACTTTCTACTACATGGACCTGGTGACCGTGAGCCGCCTGCAACGCAACCCCACCGTGAAGACCGAAATCCAGATGCGCAACTTCGAGACGAGCATCCCCGTAGGCTTCTTCACCTACCCCATCAGCCAGGCTGCCGACATCACCGCCTTCCGCGCCACCACCGTGCCCGTAGGCGAAGACCAGGAACCGATGATTGAACAAGCACGCGAAATCGTACGCCGCTTCAACCACATCTACGGCGAGACCCTCGTGGAACCGGAAATCCTCCTGCCCGACAACGCCGCCTGCCTGCGCCTGCCGGGAACGGACGGCAAAGCCAAGATGAGCAAGAGCTTAGGCAACTGCATCTACCTCTCCGACAGCGCCGACGAAGTGCAGAAGAAGGTACGGAGCATGTACACCGATCCCGACCATCTGCGCGTACAAGACCCCGGCAAACTGGAAGGAAACACCGTGTTCACCTACCTCGATGCCTTCTGCCGCCCCGAGCACTTCGGCCTCTACCTGCCCGAATACCCGAACCTGGACGAACTGAAAGCCCACTACCAACGGGGCGGATTGGGCGACATGAAGGTGAAGAAGTTCCTCAACGCCATCATGCAAGAG
Source organism: Bacteroides sp. (assembly GCF_029057325.1). Taxonomy (GTDB): domain Bacteria; phylum Bacteroidota; class Bacteroidia; order Bacteroidales; family Bacteroidaceae; genus Bacteroides. Next base: position 1,489 of record NZ_JAICZW010000172.1, read on the forward strand.
ACTTTGGAACCTATCCGCAACCGCCGCAAGGAGTTCGAAAAGGACATCCCCGCCATCTACGAGATGCTGAAGAAGGGATGCGACGTGGCTCGCGAAACCGCCGCCGCCACACTGGACGACGTGCGCAAAGCCATGAAGATAAACTATTTCGATGACACAGAACTGATTGCCGAACAGGCGAAGCGGTTCAAGGAAAGCGAATAAGGCGTGCGAAACGACTTGTCGCCGCTTACATTGTATCAGGATTTTAGGCACGGAATTACACGGATTTACACGGTTTTCTTCTTGATTAATCCGTGAAATCTGTGAATTCCGTGCCTAAAAGATTGTATGACAGAGGTTCTCGGACAAATCCGGGAGGAAAGGTGCGCGAAACAATTTATATGCACGGCTTTTCATTGTTTCGCCACGCCAGACGCACTGCTCCCCAGACGCCCAGCACAATCACCAGCAACGTCTGCACACCATGCACAATCAGCGCAAAGATGCCGGCCTCTGTGGCGTCCACCCCGTAGAGCATCATCATGGTGATGACGGCAAAATGCCACGGTCCCGCCCCGTTGGGTGTGGGCACAACGACCGCGAAGGTACCCCCGACAAACATCACCAACCCTGCAAGGGCGCTCAAATGTTCCGTAAATCCGAAACAATAGAAAGTCAGATAGAAATGAAGAAAATAGCAGAGCCAGATGAGCAAGGTATAAAAAAGAAATAGCGGCACGTTCGCCACATCGCGAAGAGACAGCACCCCTTCCCACACATTCAGCACCATCCCTTTCACCTTTTCAAAAAAAGAAAGCATCCGCAACAGATAATAAAGCAGCACCCCCACGCCGACCACGCAGAAGAGGGAGACATAGAACCACGGCGAAGCGACCAGATGTATCAGCGAAGGGACTTTTGTCCCCGTCTCCTCAAAGAAACGAAAGAAGACAGGCATCTGCATCAAAAAAGTGGCACCCGTAATAAGGAGGATGCACAGCGTATCTATCAACCGTTCCGTAACCACTGTCCCCAAAGATTTGGAGAAAGAGACAGCATCGTATTTCGCCAGCACACCGCAGCGGGAAACCTCGCCCACACGAGGCAAGACCAAGTTGGCGGCGTAAGAAAGGAAGATGGCATCCACACAATCCCCCGCCTTCGGATAAGCCCCCAGTGGCTCCAGCGTCTGCTTCCAGCGCCACCCGCGAAACACATGGCTCATCACGCCAAAGAATAACGAAAGCAACATCCACCCCCAATCCGTATCGTGCAGAAGCACCTCTCCGGCTTTTGAAAAATCGAAATCGCGATACACCCAATAAAGGATAAAGCCACCCAACAAAATGGGCAAAATGATTTTCAATGTCCTTTTTAGCAATTTATTCATGCTCTCATTCTAAATTCTTCATTCTTCATTCATCATTCTTCATCGAAAAGAATTACCTTTGCTCCACTTTAAGAGCGGTTGCGTGTCCGGAAAAGGGCTTGTTATCCCCCACTTTCGGAACGATAGCCTCTATTTGTGGAGCAAAAGTAATGATTTAGTTGATACATGAGATTAGTAAAGCCTAAAAAGTTTCTCGGCCAGCATTTCCTGAAAGACCTGAAAGTGGCGCAGGATATAGCCGACACGGTGGATGCCTGTCCTGAAATCCCCATTTTAGAAGTGGGGCCGGGCATGGGTGTGCTGACACAATTCCTGCTTCCCAAAGGACGGACCGTCAAAGTGGTGGAGGTGGACTATGAATCCGTCGCCTACCTGCGCGAAGCCTATCCGCAACTGGAGGAGAACATCATCGAAGATGACTTCCTCAAGATGCACCTGCAACGGCTGTTCGACGGGAAACCCTTTGTCCTGACGGGAAACTATCCCTACAACATTTCCAGTCAGATATTCTTCAAGATGCTGGAAAACAAAGACCTGATACCCTGCTGCACGGGGATGATACAGAAAGAAGTGGCCGAACGCATCGCCGCAGGACCCGGCAGCAAGACGTACGGCATTCTGAGTGTATTGATACAGGCGTGGTACAGCGTGGAGTATCTGTTCACGGTGCATGAGCATGTATTCAACCCTCCCCCGAAAGTGAAAAGCGCTGTCATCCGCATGACACGCAACGACACGCAGGAGCTGGGATGCGACGAAAAGCTGTTCAAGCAGGTGGTGAAAACCACGTTCAACCAACGACGCAAAACCCTGCGGAACTCCATCAAGCCAATACTCGGAAAGGATTGCCCGCTGACAGAAGACACCTTGTTCAATAAACGTCCGGAGCAACTCTCCGTACAAGAGTTCGTTGAACTGACCAACCGGGTGGAACAGGCGCTCAAGGAAAATGAAACAAAACATTAATTAAATGCGGTATGCTGAAACGGGGAAAGAACAAGTTGATATAATTTTCAGATTCCTATATCAGCTGAAAGGACAAAGGGCTTGTTTAGCACACCCGCATTAAACAACAGAACAGAGTATGGAAATAGACGAAGAATACATTGATAAGGTCAAAGATTTCATCGCGGAGAAAGACGCAGACAACCTCAAGAGTCTTTTGATAGACCTTCATCCGGCGGACATTGCGGAATTGTGCAACGACCTCGGCCCGGAAGAAGCACGCTTCGTTTATCGTCTTCTTGACAACGAAACAGCAGCCGACGTACTGGTAGAGATGGACGAGGATGTCCGGAAAGAGTTTCTGGAGATTCTTCCATCCGAAACCATCGCCAAACGTTTTGTGGACTATATGGACACTGACGATGCCGTGGACCTGATGCGCGAACTCGATGAAGACAAGCAGGAAGAGATTCTCTCACACATCGAAGACATCGAACAGGCGGGCGACATCGTGGACCTGTTGAAGTACGACGAAGACACCGCCGGCGGTCTGATGGGTACGGAAATGGTAACCGTCAACGAGAACTGGAGTATGCCGGAGTGCCTGAAAGAGATGCGCCAGCAAGCCGAAGAGCTGGACGAAATCTATTATGTATATGTCATCGATGACGAGGACCGCCTGCAAGGTGTCTTCCCGTTGAAGAAGATGATAACCTCTCCGTCCGTCTCCAAAGTGAAGCACGTGATGCGGAAAGACCCGCTCTCCGTCCATGTGGACACCCCCATCGACGAAGTGGTGCAGACCATCGAGAAGTATGACTTGGTGGCGGTTCCCGTCATAGACAGCATCGGACGACTGGTAGGTCAGATTACCGTGGACGATGTCATGGACGAGGTGCGCGAGCAGTCAGAACGCGATTATCAGTTGGCTTCGGGTTTGTCTCAGGACGTGGAGACGGACGACAACGTGATGCGGCAGACTTCCGCCCGCCTTCCGTGGCTGCTTATCGGCATGCTGGGAGGTATCGGCAACTCCATGATATTGGGCAACTTCGACACGACTTTCGCCGCCCACCCCGAAATGGCGCTCTACATTCCGTTGATTGGCGGCACGGGCGGAAACGTGGGTACGCAGTCTTCCGCCATCATCGTACAGGGCCTTGCCAACAGCTCGCTGGATGCCAAAGATACATTCAAGCAGATAGCCAAAGAGGCCGTGGTGGCTTCCATCAACGCCACCATCATCTCCCTGCTGGTCTATATCTATAATTTCATCCGGTTCGGAGCCACGGCCACCGTCACCTACTCGGTCTCCATCAGCCTCTTTGCGGTTGTGATGTTCGCCTCCATCTTCGGCACACTGGTCCCCATGACATTGGAGAAGCTGAAAGTGGATCCGGCCATCGCCACCGGACCGTTTATTTCCATCACAAACGACATCATAGGCATGATGCTCTATATGGGAATTACGGTATTATTGTCGTAGAAAAACAGAAAAAACAGAAAAAAAACAAGGCAAATTGTATGAAGTAATTATTTTATTTCATTAATTTGTAGCTCAATATAATCCGAACGGGAAGAACCCGTTCTAAAAAGTAAATACAATGACGGACACTCAAGACACTAATTTCCCCGAAAAACCGATGGAATTAGAAGAAGAAAAGAAAACAGCAGAGGTCTCTGAACCGGCAACTATGGAGACTCCCGCCGAAGAAGTTCTTTCAGAAAAGCCGGTAGAGCCTGTTCAGAAGCTCACGAAAGAGGAAATCCTCAACAAACTGAAAGAGATGGTAGCCGACATCGAGAATGCGGCAAAATCCGAAATCGACAGTTTGAAACAGGCTTTCTACAAACAGCACAACTACGAACAGGAAGCAGCCAGAAAACAATTTATTGACAACGGAGGAAGCACAGAGGACTTTATTCCACAAACAGACAACGTGGAAGAGGAGTTCAAAAACATCATGTCCGTCATCAAAGAAAAAAGAAACGCACTTGCGGCCGAAGTGGAAAAACAGAAGGAGATGAACCTGCAAATCAAGCTCTCGATTATCGAAGAGCTGAAAGAACTGGTAGAATCGCCCGACGACGCCAACAAGAACTATACAGAGTTCAAGAAGCTGCAACAGCAATGGAACGAAGTGAAACAGATTCCGCCGGCAAAGGTAAACGAACTTTGGAAAAGCTACCAATTGTATGTTGAGAAGTTCTACGACCTCCTGAAACTGAACAGCGAGTTCCGCGAATACGACTTCAAGAAGAACTTGGAAATCAAGACACACCTTTGCGAAGCCGCCGAAAAGCTGGCCGAAGAGCAGGATGTAGTATCTGCCTTCCACCAACTGCAAAAACTCCATCAAGAGTTCCGCGACACAGGTCCGGTAGCCAAAGAGTTGCGCGACGAGATATGGATACGGTTCAAGGCTGCCTCCACCGTTGTGAACAAACGCCACCAACAGCACTTCGAAGCGCTGAAAGAAACCGAACAGCACAACCTTGACCAGAAAACCGTAATTTGCGAAATCATCGAGGCTATCGAATACGACCAACTGACGAACTTCGCATTGTGGGAAAATAAGACACAGGAAATCATCGCGCTGCAAAACAAGTGGAAGACCATCGGTTTCGCTCCGCAGAAGATGAACGTGAAGATTTTCGAACGTTTCCGCAAGACATGCGACGAGTTCTTCCACAAAAAGGGAGAGTTCTTCAAGGCACTGAAAGAGGGAATGAACGAAAACTTAGAAAAAAAACGCGCACTATGCGAGAAAGCGGAAGCCCTGAAAGAAAGCACCGACTGGAAAGCGACTGCCGACGAACTGACCAAACTCCAAAAAGAGTGGAAGACTATCGGCCCGGTAGCGAAGAAACATTCGGATGTCGTATGGAAACGCTTCATTTCCGCCTGCGACTATTTCTTTGATCAGAAGAACAAGGCCACCTCTTCACAACGGAGCGTGGAACAAGAAAATCTGGAAAAAAAGAAAGCCGTCATCGAAAAGCTGAACGCCATCGATGAAACTATGGATACGAAAGAGGCTTCACAGCTAGTACGTGACCTGATGAAAGAATGGAACAGCATCGGATTTGTCCCCTTCAAGGAGAAAGACAAGATTTACAAACAATATCACAACCAGATAGACGAGCTGTTCAAACACTTCAACATCAGCGCTTCGAACAAGAAACTGAGCAACTTCAAATCATCCATCAGCTCCATGCAGGAAGGCAATTCGCAAACGCTGTATCGGGAACGCGAGAAACTGACACGCGCTTTCGAAAACATGAAAAGTGAACTTCAGACTTACGAGAACAACCTCGGCTTCCTGAACGCCTCCTCTAAAAAAGGCAACAGCCTGCTGACCGAAATCAACCGCAAAGTGGAAAAACTGAAGGCAGATATCGAACTGGTAAAAGAGAAAATCAAGGTTATCGACGAAAACCTCCAGAAGCAAGAATAAGCAATTGCCTGCTTCAACAAGAAAGAATCCGCCCCTATAAGCCATATCCGGCCAATAAGGAGCGGATTTTTTTAGGCGAAAACATTCCCGTATCGCCCACAAAACATTGCCACCCGTCCACAAAATCCTCCCCGCTCCCGCCCGGAAACATTGCCGCTTCCGGAAGAGAGAAAGAAGGAAGAAGAAGGAACAAAAAGGGGAACGGAAAGAATAGAATTTAGATATCCGTCAATATTTTTCTTTCCCAAGAAGACATCCAAGGTTCAGGGTTCACCTTTGACCCTTTCTCACAGATGCTTTTTCCATCAGATACATATATTATTCTATTTATCAACAAGTTATATTTTCACATTCTTTTCAGACATTCATTTAACAATATAGATTGGAACATAAGCCCGCAAATACATTGTAAAGAAAAAGCAAAAAGAAGAAGAAGAGAATGCTAGCGAAAGAGAGAGACGATATTTCGCCCACGATTCTTGCATTTAGTCCTGCCATTCAAGCAAACGCAGGCTCATCCGACAAAGACATAACGCAAGCACGTTTCTTGCATGCAAGAAGTTAGAGAAGTTATCACCCCATTTGCTTCATTAGGAGTGAAAGGAGTTAGAGCCAATACGCTTGTGCATGATGCCGTTGCTGAAGTATCGGATTTAACTTCTAAAACGACTTATCGGTTGATAGTTCTTTTCCTTTTATCCCCCTCCAGGCTGTCCGCGAACTTCCGTTATGCCACGGCTCTTTAAAGTTTGTTTTCATTTTTCAGACGTGGATTTAGCGGATTATTTATTCAACTGATAAAAATAAAATCCGCTTTATCCGCCAAATCCGCGTCTGAAAAATAAGTGTAAGTCCTAAATGAAAGAGCCGTGCCGTTATGCTTTCTTTTAGACACGGATTACACGGAATTCACAGCTTTTTCTTTGTCCTATCCGTGAATTCCGTATAATTTGTGCCTAAAATCAGAACAGCATGTAAGCAACAACAAGGGTTTCGGACACCCTCTCTCTAACTCCTTTAAATGAAGCCGTGATAACGCAAGCCTCTGAACAGCCAGAAAGAAGAATTTCCATGCAAATTTCATCATTTTTTCATGACAAACAAATCGCATTCCTTCTTTTTCTTCACTGGAAAGAAGGTCAAAGGTGGACCCTGAACCTTGGTGAACCCTATCCCTATTCGCATATCGGGGGTCAGCGGATATTTCCGGTTGGTCATCCTTTCTTTTACATTATATTTTTTACCTTTGTGGCATGAAACCCGAT
>NZ_JAICZW010000173.1 GCF_029057325.1 Bacteroides sp.
ATAAAAGTACTTTTATCCGAAGAACGTCCGAAGAAGGTATGGAGTTGGTAAGGCCTTGGTACGGAGCGGGTCCCCCCGGGAACCGTCTCGAAACAGGCAGAATTTTTCTTTACAAACAGCGGCTATTTCATTGAAAATAGTAAACATTCTAAAATAGGAATCTACTTAATTCTGTTCAGCCTTCTTTGGAGAGTTCTTTTTGAGGATGTCTTTCTGTTTTCAGGAGGAGCATAGCAGGCTATGTGACGAATCAAAAGAGGGAAACAAGCCGAAAAGAGACTCAAGAGAAGCTGAATAAAAACTTTTTGAAGAAAAATTAAACAGGCTCTTAGTCCCGCTTAAAAATATCCCTCGTATAGACCTTGTCGGCCACATCATCCAGACATGCGTCATAGCGATTGGCGATGATGGCTTGCGAGATGCGTTTGAATTCATCCAGGCTGTTCACGATCCGCGAGCCGAAGAAGGTGCTTCCATCCTCCAACGTAGGCTCGTAAATCACCACCTTCGCACCTTTGGCCTTGATGCGCTTCATCACACCCTGAATGGAACTCTGGCGGAAATTGTCCGAGTTAGACTTCATCGTGAGACGGAATACACCGATAACAACCTCCTTCTCTTTCTCCGCCGCATACACACTGTTGCTGCCGTAGGTGCCGGCTATCTGCAACACCCTGTCGGCGATGAAATCCTTGCGCGTACGGTTGCTCTCCACAATCGCCGACATCATGTTCTGGGGAACGTCGTTATAGTTGGCAAGCAGCTGTTTCGTATCCTTGGGAAGGCAATACCCCCCATAGCCGAAAGACGGGTTATTATAGTGCGTCCCGATACGGGGATCCAGACCCACACCATCGATGATGGCCTGTGCATCCAGCCCCTTCATCTCGGCGTAGGTGTCCAGTTCGTTGAAGTAAGACACACGCAAAGCCAGGTAAGTGTTGGCAAAAAGCTTCACCGCCTCCGCTTCTTTCATGCCCATGAAGAGCGTGTCGATGTGCTCTTTCAATGCACCTTCCTGCAACAGACGGGCAAACATGCGTGCAAGTTCTTCCGCCTCAGGATTTCCGATAGAGCGCACTGCCGCATTCTCCTCCGCTGACACCCGACCTTCCAAATCAATCATCTTCGGATAGCCAACGATAATACGCGAAGGATACAGGTTGTCATAAAGCGCCTTGCTTTCCCTCAGAAACTCCGGAGAGAAGAGCAGGTTGAACTTCTTGCCTTTCAACTCCGGCTTATACCGGAACATCGCAGCATACTTTACATAAAGTGAACGACAATATCCCACGGGAATAGTCGATTTGATCACCATCACCGCATCCGGATTCACATCCAGAACAAGGTCTATCACATCCTCGATGTGGTGCGTGTCGAAGAAGTTTTTCTGGGGGTCGTAGTTGGTAGGCGCAGCTATCACCACATAGTCGGCATCCCGGTAGGCAGACCTGCCATCCAGCGTGGCCGTCAGATTGAGTTCCTTTTCCGAAAGGTACTTCTCGATATATTCATCCTGGATAGGCGACTGCTTATTATTAATCAGCTCCACCTTTTCAGGTATCACATCCACAGCCGTCACTTTATGGTGTTGCGCCAGCAATGTCGCGATGGAAAGTCCCACATAGCCCGTACCGGCTACGGCAATCTGCAAATCTTTAAAATCTCTCATATTAGTTCATTTAGGTTTCGCATATCCTTAATATGCTGTTAGGATACAAATTAACAAGACTACAAAGCGAAGTTATTCGGATTGTTACCTGCATTTATTCACATTATTCATAAAAACAGGTAGATAGAGAGCCTTGTATCCTTGCTGACTTGCTCACTGAAAACAAGTTAAAAGGCTTGCGAAACTCGAGTTGTTTCATATAGAATTCCTTATACCTGCGGCAAACCTACAAAGTCCTTCATGGAGCGGAGTGCCCGGCTTGAAACGGAAATCACGCTCCAAGGCGGAAGTGTCCGCATACGTCACAAGCATAGTTTGATGTTCAATAGATTTGCAATTATACTTATAAAATTGCCTCCCTTATCTTTTTAACGATGTATTCCACATCCTGATCCGTCACCCACGGACCGGCAGGCAGGCAGAAGCCCACCTTGAAAACCGCCTCCTCCACTCC
>NZ_JAICZW010000174.1 GCF_029057325.1 Bacteroides sp.
CCATTTATCTGTTTTCGGGTGGGCGTGTCGCCAACACCATCTTAAACTTATTCTCGTTGGCAATGTTCAGTACCTTCACGATTTCTCGATAAGGCACAGTCTCGTCGGCATACAAGGCTATGTACATCTCCGGCTCCTTGTCTGCACACGATTGCAGGAAAGGAGTCAACTCCTCCAGCGCCAACGGCCGTTCCTTGTCATTGCCGAAAGCGGCATAATAGTTCAGGTTCTTGTCGATAATAACCCTGGTCAGAGGCCTCGCCGAAGTTTGTTGCTTTCCTTGTGGCAACAACACCTTGATAGCATTGGGCGACACCATCGTAGAGGTTATCATAAAGAAAATCAGCAGCAGGAAAATCAAGTCCGTCATGGATGCCATGCTGAATGCGGGCGATATTTTGATTCTACGTTTTAGCACTTTTAAATGAAGAATTGAGATTGAAGAATTGTCAGATATTGGCAGGTTGATTCAGCAAATCCATGAAAGCCATGGTTTTTGCTTCCATCTTGTTGACCACGCCATCTATCAGTGTCACTAAGTAGTTATAGGCAAACATGGCTATGATACCCACAATCAGACCACCAACCGTAGTAATCATCGCCTCATAGATACCACCGGAAAGCAGTGTGATGTCAATATTGTTACCGGCATTCGCCATCTGCCAGAAGGCACGCACCATACCGGTCACCGTACCGAGGAAACCAATCATGGGCGCACCGCCGGATATGGTGGCCATAATGGTCATTCCCTTTTCCAATTTGGCGACTTCGATGTTACCCACATTCTCGATGGCAGCCTGCACATCGTTCACCGGACGTCCCAGGCGGCTGATGCCCTTTTCAATCATACGCGCCGACGGCGTATCCACGCTGCGGCAATAGGCAATAGCGGCTTTCAGTTCTCCTCCCAAGATATAATCCTTTATCTTGTCCATGAACTGAGGGTCTTCTTTCCCTGCCTTCCGGATAACATAGTTGCGCTCAAATAAAATATAGAAACAAACCACCGACAGCAGTCCCAGAACCACCATAATCCAACCACCCTTGACAGCGAGGCTCCACAGGTTCATTTCATCGGATGCGTTTACTTGCGTCAATACCGGATTGGCACCTGCCAAAGAATCGGCAAGTGCCGGAGCCACTTGGGCCAACAACAACATTACATTCATGAGCAAAGACAGTTTTTATATTCCCGGATGGTACGTTCCAACCCCATATAGAGTGCATCGCTAATCAGCGCATGACCGATGGAGACCTCGTCCAACCACGGGATGTTTTGATAAAAATAATTCAGGTTCACCAAGCTCAAATCGTGTCCGGCATTCAGCCCCAATCCCAGGCTACGGGCTGCCTTAGCGGCCTTGACAAAAGGCACCACTGCTGCTTCCCGCCCTTGCGGATAGGCTGTGGCGTATGGCTCTGTGTAGAGTTCCACCCGGTCTGCCCCTGCTTTAGCGGCATATTCTATCATCTCCACATCCGTAGAGACGAACACGGAAGTGCGGATGCCCACATTGTTGAATTCCTCCAGCACCTCACTCAAAAAGCCAAGATTGGCTTTGGTGTCCCATCCTGCATTCGAGGTCAGCTGTGTAGGGCTGTCGGGAACCAATGTCACTTGATGAGGCTTCACCTTCAAGACCAAATCTATAAATTCGGAAGAGGGGTAGCCTTCGATATTAAACTCCGTCCGCAGCAATGGACGCAAATCATACACATCCTTGCGACGAATATGCCGTTCGTCGGGACGGGGATGCACCGTAATGCCATCGGCGCCAAAACGCTCACAATCCAACGCCACCTGTACCACATTCGGGACATTCCCTCCCCGGGCATTTCGCAGCGTTGCCACTTTGTTTATGTTCACACTTAATTTAGTCATAATTCCAGTTTTATTTCTTTAAGAATTGCCAGGAACAGCCAAGAATACCCTCCCTACAAAAAGGCTGTCTGCCTTCAACTTCCAGCCCGGTTTCGGAGGACAAGCTCCTTCTGACTCCTTTTTAGCTCCTGAATGAAAAACACAAGGTGCTTCATTCTTTCGGGCAAAAATACAAATAATAGTGATACCTTGACTGCAATCTGAGAAAAAAATAGCATCTTTGCATCCCTATCCAAGAAAATTGATTATGAAATTCGCGATATTCGGAAATACCTATCAGGCCAAGAAATCCTCACATGCGGCAACTCTTTTCCGGTTGCTCGCACAGCACCATGCACAACTCTGCATCTGCCGGGAATTCCACAAGTTCCTGACCGCCGGCCTACACCTCAGCATCCCTGCCGCCGAGCTGCTGGATGGCGAAGATTTTGATGCGGATATGGTCATCAGCATCGGTGGTGACGGCACTTTTCTTCAAGCGGCAAGCCGCGTAGGGAAGAAAGACATCCCTATCCTCGGCATCAATACCGGCAGACTTGGCTTTCTGGCGGACATCTCACCGGAAGAAATGGAACAGACATTCGATGAAATCCACAACAACCATTATAAGGTGGAAGAACGCAGCGTGCTGCAATTGAAATGCGACGACGAACGCCTGATGAAATCGCCATACGCCCTTAACGAAATAGCCGTACTGAAGCGCGACAGCTCGTCCATGATCAGCATCCACGCTGCCATCAACGGCGCTCCGCTCACCACCTACCAGGCAGACGGGCTGATTGTCGCCACGCCCACCGGCTCCACCGGCTACTCGCTCAGTGTAGGCGGTCCGGTCATCGTGCCCCACAGCAAGACCATCGCCATCACGCCCGTGGCCCCGCACAGCCTCAACGTGCGCCCCATCGTCATCTGCGACGACTGGGAAGTCACGCTCGACGTAGAGAGCCGCAGCCACAATTTTCTGGTGGCAATCGACGGCCGAAGCGAATCGTGCAAAGAGACCACCCGCCTGCACATCTCCCGGGCAGACTACAGCATCAAGGTGGTGAAACGCCACAATCACATCTTCTTCGACACACTCCGTAATAAATTGATGTGGGGGGCAGACATCCGATAATTTGCTTTCCGCAAATTTCAGAACGCCTGCCCCCCAATTCAGTATTCAAAAGAAGCGCCGCAACCTTAGGCTTCCGCCTTCTGCTTGTTGCCTGCCAGCTGCTCCTTCATATTTTTCAGAAGATCGTCCACAAACAGAATCCAACCTACGCTTCCCACAGCGGCAAGGAATATAAAGCCCACAAGAACCATCATCTTATTCGGCTTCGAAGGGCGCAAGGGCACCGATGCCGGTTGAATGATGGTATATACAGGAGTAACCTCCTCCACATCCGCCTTGGCCGCTCTCAATTGCTGGCTCATCTGATTGTAAGCATTGTAAGCCAGGTTCATTTCATTCTGCAATTTTTCCAGTTCCGCACGCGAGCTTTGCATCGCCAGCCCCTGGTTGGTATCAGCAAAACGGGTATATTTCGCTTGCGCTTCATAGTATTCTTCCCGAGCCTCACGGGTCAGTTTTTCGGTAAATTCCAAAGTCGTGCGTGCCTTACTGGTCCGATAGTCCGTCACATATTCCTGCAACTTTGCGCGCACTGAATCAGCGACAACCGCCGCAATCAGCGGGTCTTGCATCGTGACGGCAAGTGTTATCACCATTGTTTTCTTATCTACCGTAATCATTATATTCGAACCGATGCCATCAACAATTTGTTTCTGTTCAGGTGTCAGACAGAACGGGTCTATTTTGTCCCCTTTCTCCTCTTCTTCATCCTTGAACAACGACATCGTCCAGCCTACCAGCTTAAAAGGCGCACCGATAACCGAACTCCACCACGGAGCTTTTTGATGATCCTTCATATAAGTGGCAAGAGTCATCGCAGTGCTATCCTTCTGCTCATGCACTTCCATATCAAAAAGGTCGATAAGAAAAGGCATAGAGCTCACAATATCAGGATACAAATCAGGATAGATGGCATCACTACCCGATGAGCTTCCGATATTCACGCCCGCCATCGCCGCCAATGCTCCCATACCGGATGACACGCTTTTCTTTCCGGAAGATTCCGGTGCAATCAAAATTTCCGCCGTATATTCCTTGGGAATGCTAAAAGCAACCACCAGGCCTATCACAGCTCCAATACCGCACACCTTTAAGACGAGCATCCGCGAATCCCACACTTTCTTTGCCAACTCCAGCAAATCAATCTCTTGTTCTTCAACAGATTGTTGTACATTTCCTCCGTTTACGACAGTATCATTCATCTTTCAAAAAAAAATTATCCATTAATAAGTCGCAAAGATAGACAATTTCTGCCGTACTTCACACAGACTGAAGGAAAAAACAGAAATAGTCCCCCTATTTATCAATTGTCTTTCATCTTTCAACCGCTTACGATATCCATCCTTATCCGAATCACAAGCAATAAAGGGAGTAATCCGCCGATAGAATCATTTATGTCTAATCGCCTACTAAAATGTAAAGTATTTTCCTGCACATATTTCGATGCAGACACATTCCGGCAAAAAAAACGCTTTTTCCCGTTTCTCCCCCGTTCTCCCTGCCTGCTCCCTGACCGACCCCTACCAGAACCTATTCGGCTTCGGACGTTCTTCGGACAAACTCCACTCCCTAGGACCGAAGAATGTCCGAAGAACGTCCGAAGAACGTCCGAAGAAACTATGGAGCAGAAAAGAGCCGGATAAGACGCGGAAAGAAAAAATTGGGAGAAAGATATTTTGGAGGAGTTAGATATACCGTGTAAACAATTCTGATTTTCAAACCACATAATCTGTCTGCCAAATGGAATGTCAGCAGCAATCCGAACAGCTTTCCTTGCGGCCTTGTAAACCTGTTTATTGAAAACATATCAAAGATATGCAAAACCGAAATCATAGTTGAGTATAACTTTTAGCTTGAAGCTATATAGACTTCCAAATAAAATCGTCCCATTTAGATTATTTAACCCGCAAGCGACCGATAAGTTACGAGAAAGACGTAGCTTTGTACTAAATTTATTTAAACATTTATACGCATGGAAAAGTTGACGAGACAAGAAGAAGAAGCAATGTTGTATATTTGGGAACTGGGCAGTTGTTTTGTGAAAGAGATTGTAGCCAAATATCCCAAACCGGCGCCACCTTATACTACCGTGGCCTCCATCGTGAAGAACTTGGAACGTAAACAATACGTCCGCCCCAAACGAATGGGAAACACCTACCAATACACCCCGCTTATCAGCGAAAGCGAATACAAGCGTACCTTCATGAGCGGATTTGTGCGCAACTACTTTGAAAACTCTTACAAAGAAATGGTCTCTTTCTTCGCCAAAGAGCAGAAAATTTCAGCCAACGAACTGAAAGACATCATAGATATGATAGAGAAAGGAAGTGAATAATTTCAGATTTATGATGGATGCCGTGTGGAATAAAACAATGGCATAGGTATCTAAATCTGAAATCTAAAATCAGAAAAATGTTAGCCTATTTTCTAAAAGCAAACGTCGCAATAGCGCTCTTCTATGCGTTCTATCGGCTCTTTTTCCACAAAGACACGTTCTTCAGTTGGCGCCGGACGGCACTGCTGTGCTTCTTTGCCATTTCTGCTGCCATCCCCTTGCTGAACATACAGACGTGGATAACGAAACAGGAACCGATGGTGGCAATGGCCGACCTCTATGCCACGGTCGTATTGCCGGAGTTTACGATGGAAATAGGAACAGGCTCCACCGGTTGGAAAAACCTCATCACGGAATATACAACCATCGCCTACTGGAGCGTGGTGTCACTCTTGCTCCTGCGCTTCGCCCTGCAACTGACAGGAATCATCCGGCTGGCCTGCCGATGCCGCCAAACACGGATAGCAGGCACCAACGTGCACCTGCTGCCACAGGCAGACGGGCCTTTCTCTTTCTTCCACTGGATTTTCATCCATCCCTCCTCGCACACCGAAGAGGAACTGAGCGAAATCATGACACATGAACTGACGCACGCCCGACAATGGCATTCTGTGGATGTCATCATCAGCGAACTGGGGTGCATCTTCTGCTGGTTCAACCCCTTTGCCTGGCTCACGAAACAGGAAATCCGCACCAACCTGGAATACATGGCCGATGCCCGCGTGCTGGAGCACGGCTATGACTCCAAAACCTACCAGTACCATCTGTTAGGATTGGCGCATCAAAAGGCTTCCGCAACCATCTATAACAGTTTCAATGTTTTACCTTTGAAAAAACGAATCAGGATGATGAACAAAAGGAGAACCAAAGAGATTGGAAGAACCAAGTATCTGATGTTCTTTCCGCTGGCAGCCTCGCTGATGATTGTCAGCAACATCGAAGCCGTGGCACGCACCACGAAGGAGATTGCTGCGGAAGTCATAGAGGCGGTGGATACCCGAATGGAACCAACGACGACAAAATCCTCTGCCCCTCAAGTCGCGCCTCAGCCGAAACCGGACATCCCATCAGTGACCTACAAAGGAAAAGCGGTGGGAAAAGACACTCTTGACACCCCAGCGTTTGAAGTCGTGGAAAACATGCCGGAGTTCCCCGATGGCGGCATGGCGGGACTGATGCAATATTTGACAGAAAACATCCGTTACCCGAAAAAGGCCCAACAAGAGGGTACGCAAGGACGGGTGACCGTACAGTTTATAGTAGAAAAGGACGGTAGCATCAGCCATACAAGCATCCTTCGCAGTGTACATCTGGAACTGGATGCGGAAGCCATGCGCGTCATCAACACCATGCCCAAATGGAAACCGGGCACACAAAGAGGAGAAGTGGTGAGGGTGAAATACACAATTCCCGTGATGTTCCGATTGCCAGAAGAAGACTCGACGGTTAATAAGCCTGTTGAAAAGATAGATGAAACGGCAGTAATAGGAAGGATCCCCGAAAAGGCCACCACTCCGAAAGCAAGAACCGTTTTTGAAGTTGTAGAGAAAATGCCGGAATATCCCGGCGGTATGTCTGCCATGATGGCATTTATCAACAAAAATATCAAATATCCGGCAGAGGCACAAAAGACCAAGGCTCAGGGAAGAGTTGTCATACAATTTATAGTGGATACGGAAGGGAACATCATCGAGCCAAAAGTAATCCAAAGCGTTGACCCGCTGCTGGATGCGGAAGCCATCCGTCTGACTGCCATTATGCCAAAATGGAAACCCGGCATGCAAAGAGGACAAGCTGTAAACGTAAAATACACGGTTCCCATCGTATTCCGCCTACAATAACAGGCGAAGCGTGCCGAGACTCCTGGCCTATATTGTTCAAGGAGTTATCGGGAGTTAGAAGGGAGTTATTCGGGAGTCAAAGGCCAATAGTTCAACCAACACAAAGCAATAGTATTGGCTTCTAACTCCCGAATAACTCCCTTTAACTCCCGATAACTCCCTAAATAAGCATTACTTATGCACCCCCACAATCTGTGTCGGCGCCATCTCCATGTTCCGGCGGTCCACCTGACGAACCACGGCAGCAGCCAGCTGCAGGAAGGCACGTCCGGTCACGGTGTTCTCGTCCAACGCTACCGGAGTACCATTGTCACCGCTCTCGCAGATGCTTTGCACGATGGGGATTTGTCCCAGCAAGGGTACATTCATCTCTTCCGCCAGCCGCTTGGCGCCCTCCTTGCCGAAGATGTAATATTTGTTCTCGGGCAGTTCGGCGGGCGTAAACCACGCCATGTTCTCCACCAAGCCGAGGATGGGCACGTTCACCTTGTCGTTGGTGAACATATTGATGCCTTTGCGTGCATCTGCCAAAGCCACCGCCTGCGGTGTGCTGACTACAACGGCCCCCGTCATGGCAAGCGTCTGCACCACCGTCAAGTGGATGTCGCTTGTGCCGGGAGGAAGGTCGATAAGGAAGTAGTCCAGTTCGCCCCAGTCTGCATCACCTATCAGTTGCTTCAAGGCGTTGCTCGCCATGCCGCCACGCCACAGGGTGGCCTGGTCGGGGTCCACAAAGAAACCGATGGAAAGCAACTTGATGCCATACTTCTCTATCGGGACAATCAGGTCGCGCCCTCCGATGTTCTCGGCATAAGGACGAGCATCTTCCACCTGAAACATCTTGGGCATGGAGGGACCGAAGATGTCGGCATCCAACAGCCCTACCTTGTGGCCCAGCTTTGCCAAAGAGACAGCAAGGTTTGCCGCCACGGTCGATTTGCCTACACCGCCCTTACCGGAAGACACACCGATGATGTTCTTCACCTGCGGCAACAGCTTACCCACTTCGGGACGTGCCGCCTGACGGCTTTCGGTAGCGATGCTTACTTCCACTTCGGGAGATACATACGTGTGTATCGCCGTTTCGGCCGCTTTCACCATCGACTTCATGAAGGGGTCTGTCGGCTTCTCGAAGGTCAGTGAGAAGCTGACCTTCATCCCGTCGATGCGCAAGTTGTCGGCCACCATCTCTGCCTCGACGAGGTTCTTCCCGTTGCCGGGATAACGCACGGTGGCCAGTGCGTCCAGAATCAATTTAGGATAAAGAGTCATATTTAGATTTATGATTTTATATTTATGATTTATATTTAGCAAATGATTGTCAATTGATAATTGTCAATCATTTGCTGGTCTGCAGACCGCTGCGCTTGCTGCGGTTGTAGCTGCGGTATTCGTCCAGTTCTATTTCCACTTCGGGTTCGTGCAGCTCGCCCGCTTGCGGCAGGTGGAACTTGACGTATTTGATATTCAGCCCCCGATCCAACCATTGCTGTTCGTAGTAGGTTTTGATGCTGAGTATGTCGTCCGCCATACCTGAGTGGTAAAGGTCTTCCGTCATCACCTCCACCGGCAGCGCGTTCTTCTCAATCATATAGCGGGTGTAAGTGAACATGAAGTTGCTGTCGGTCTTGAGGTGGACGATGCCGCCGTCCACCAGGAACTTGCGGTAACGCTCCATAAAGTAGGTGGACGTGAGCCGCTTGGTAGCTTTCTTCATCTGTGGGTCGGAGAAGGTGAGCCATATCTCGCTGACCTCGCCCGGCGCAAAGAAGCGGTCGATGATTTCGATGTTCGTACGCAGGAAGGCGACATTCGTCATGCCCGATTGCAACGACTCGGTGGCTCCCGACCACATACGGGCACCTTTGATATCCACCCCGATGAAATTCTTGTCGGGGAACATACGCCCCAGCCCCACCGTGTACTCTCCACGGCCGCAGCCCAGTTCCAGCACTATCGGATGGTCGTTCTTGAAAAAGCGTTCGTTCCACTCTCCTTTCATCTCGAACGGCACGTCGTCCACCACCGAATAGGGATATTCGAAAACGTGCGGATAACTCGCCATATCGGCAAATTTCTCTAATTTTCCTTTGCTCATGGTCTCTTTTCTTCTGTTTTGCGAAGGCAAAGGTACTGACTTTCGGTATTTAAGGCAAAGAAAAAGGTTAGTAATCTTCATTCCGCAAGATTACTAACCTTTCCACCGAATGATTATACACCTTCAGGCTTCATCATCCTTATCGTGCAAACGCACCCTTTACTCCACGATGGTCACCCAGCCGTGCGTATCGGGTTCGTCGCCATACTGGATGGCGCGCAGCTTGTTATACAGTTTCGTGCATACCGGTCCCGGCTTCCCGTCCTTGGAGATGACGTAGGATTTGCCGTTCTCCACATCATCGATGCGCTCGATGGGGCTGATGACGGCAGCCGTACCGCAGGCACCGGCCTCTTCGAAGGTCAGCAGCTCTTCTTCCGGTATCGGACGGCGTTCCACCTTCATGCCCAGGTCTTCGGCCAGCTGCATCAGGCTCTTGTTGGTGATAGAGGGCAGAATGGAAGTCGATTTCGGCGTAATGTAAGTGTTATCCTTGATGCCGAAGAAGTTGGCGGCACCACACTCGTCGATGTATTTCTTTTCCTTGGCATCCAGATAGAATTCGCAGGCATAGCCCAAGTCGTGCGCCTTCTTGTTGGCACGCAGGCTGGCCGCATAGTTACCGCCCACCTTGTAGATACCCGTTCCGAGCGGCGCGGCGCGGTCGAACTCGCGGATGATGACATACGGATTGGTAGAGAAACCGCCCTTGAAGTAAGGTCCTACCGGCGTAACAAACACCACAAACAGGTATTCATCGGCAGGATGTACGCCCACCTGTGCACCGGTACCCACCAGCAACGGACGGATGTAGAGCGAAGCGCCCGACTCGTAGGGCGGAATGAAACGCTCGTTCAGCTTCACCACCTTCAAGATGGCTTCCTTGAAACGCTCTGTCGGGAGTTCCGGCATCAGGATGCCGCGGCAGGTGGATTGCAGACGTGCCGCATTCTCTTCCAGGCGGAAGATGCGCACCTTGCCATCCTTGCCACGGAAAGCTTTCAGCCCTTCGAAGGCCTCCTGTCCGTAGTGCAGACAGGTGGCTGCTATATGCATCGGGATGGTTTCCTCGCTGCAAACCTCCAGTTCGCCCCACTGTTCGTTACGATAGTAAATTCTCACATTGTAATCTGTCTTCATATATCCGAACGGCAGATTAGCCCAATCCAGTTCTTTCATATTTCAACTATTTAGTTACTTCATTGCTACATTTTGCAACAAAAGTACGCTTTATTCCTCAGATTTCTGCTTCTCCGCCAGTAATTTTTCAATTTCCCGGTCGGCTTTGGTCAGTTTATCGCTGCAAAAGGCGATGATTTCGTTGGCTTCCTTTATCTTTTCGGCCAGCGCATCTATCTCCAGTTCGTTATTGTCTATTTGACGGACGATGCCCTCCAGACGCGCCATGGCTTCGGAGTAGGTCTGTTTTTTCTTCATAACACTTTACGATTTTCAGGCACGTATTACACGGATTTCACGGAAAGATTTTATGATTTCAGATGTATGGTTTATTACTGAACCTTGATGCCTACCGTGAAATCCGCGTAACCCGTGCCTATATAATTTAGCTTATTTGTTAACTATTGATTTTCGTTCTCCATTTATAAACCTCGTCGTTATCTCGTCTCCGGCATGCAACTCCTCCGCACGCTTCACCACCTTCCCCTCTTTCAGCGTGAGGCTGTAGCCGCGGGCAAGTTGTCTTTCCGGCGAGGCATCCGTGATGCGTTGCTGCAACAGCTCCAGACGGTGACGATGGTATGCCAAAGAGGAAGCGACAACTTGCGACAGATCTTTCCGAACGGTCAGCAGTGTCAGTTTGGCATCTGCCAGGCGGCGGTAGGCGGCAGCAGGAATCCGGTTCTTGCAGTCGGTCAGCCGGCGCTGTTCCTGTTGCAAGCGGTTCCGGACACCCTCTTGCAAACGGAAGAGCAGCGTCCGCAACTCATCTGCGGCCTCATCCATACAAGCTATCAGGAATTCGGCAGCGGCGGTAGGTGTTTTTACGCGGGTATGCGCCACGGAGTCCAGCACCGTATCGTCCCGTTCGTGGCCTATGCCCGTGATGATGGGCAGGGGAAACTGCGCACAGGCGGCAGCAAGCAGGTAGGTATCAAATCCGGACAGGTCGGACGTGGCACCCCCACCCCGGATAATGACCACGGCATCGAACTCCTCCAAACGGGCATTCACCCGGTCGAGCGCCGACAAGACAGACTCCTCCACCCGGTCGCCCTGCATCAAGGCGGGAAACAACTCCGTATAGAAAAAGAATCCCCCGGGATTGTTTTTCAGCTGATGACAAAAGTCGCCGTAGCCCGCTGCGGTGGACGAAGAGATGACAGCGATGCGCTGCGGCAGGCGAGGCATCTCCAGTTCCTTGTTTAAGGTCAGCACGCCTTCTTCTTCCAACTGGTTCAGGATTTCCCGGCGACGGCGTGCCAAATCGCCTAAGGTATAGGTGGGGTCGATATCCTGTATGATAAGACTATAGCCGTAGAGCTCGTGAAAACTGACCGTGACCTGCACCAGCACCTTAATGCCGGAGGTGAAAGCCTGTCCGGTGCTCTCTTCGAAATAGGGCTTCAGCAGGCGGAACACGTTTGCCCAGACGGTTCCCCGGGCTTTGGCTATCAGGTTGTTGCTGCGAGGGTCCTTCTGCACAAACTCCAGGTAACAATGTCCCGTGCTGTTGGTGCGCACATCGCTCAATTCCGCCTGTACCCAGAATTCTTCGGGCAGGCTTTGTTCGACGCTGCGGCGCACCAGCGCATTGAGTTCGTACAAGGAAAGAGAGGTCTTATATTCCATATCTGTTTTCTTACTATCGTTCCATTCAAAGACTTTATTCCCAATAAAATTTCACTTTAATGCCGATAAAGCGATACTTTAAAACGAGTAAAGGGAAAACAGCAAGGAAATACCTTCTGCAATTTCCCCTATATTCCCCGGTTTGACAGACACTTGCGTCTGTCGTCTCAAACACTTGTGTCTGTCGGCTTGAACACAAGTGTTTGTCACGTTGAACACAAGTGTCTGTCAGCCCAGTTTTCAATATCTGATAATCAGCGTATTAAGAAGTGCAAAGAAGCAGACCCGCGAATTAATTCCGCCAACGGGTTTACTTATTTCTTGTCGGAAGCCTGATATTCTTGATAAGCTTTCCAGATATCGGGCAGTCCATATCCGTAGATATTGTCCGGGAAAGCGGACCGGTCGGCAGAACGACGCACCAAATCCACCAACTCCTTTGCCGTCAGTTCCGGGCAAGCCTGCCACAGACACGTCACCATACCGCAGAGGATAGGAGTAGCGAAAGAGGTTCCGTTCGCTTGTCCCTGATTGCCGTCGGTCCCCATCACATCGGCGTTCAAGCCTACGGCTACCACATCGGGCTTTATCCGTCCGTCTGCCGTAGGACCGACGGAAGAGAAAGGCGCCAATTGTCCCTCTTTGTCCACGGCACCCACGGTGAGGATGTGTTCGGCATCCGCCGGCGGGGTAATCTTCTTCCAAGAGCCCGCACCCGAATTGCCGGCACTGCACACCAGCACCATCCCCTTGTCGGCAACGTGCGAGGCCTGCCGAGACATCAAGGCGGTGTGCCCGTCCAAATCACGGTAAGTATAGTTCTTCGACGGGTCGTCGAACGTATAGTAGCCCAAAGAGGTATTGATTACATCCACGCCCACGCTGTCGGCAAACTCCACGGCAGCCGCCCAGTAGTCCTGTTCCACCAAGTGTTCGGTGTATTCGTCTTCGCTGCGCAGCAACCAGAAGGAGGCTTCGGGAGCGGTACCGGTCATCACGTGGGAGCGGTTCATGCCGATGCAGGAAAGCACCATCATGCCATGGCTGTGCTCCGCAAAAAGGTCTGCTTGCGGGTTAACGAAATCCTTCGTTCCCAAGATACGGATGTTCTTCATCGCCTTTATCTTATCGACGTTGTGGAAGCCCGCATCAATCACCGCCACGGTCATGCCCTGCCCCCTGAACCCGGCTTCGTGCAGCTTGTCGCCATTGCAAAGCCGGATTTGGTCGAAGGCGGTTCCATATACATTACCCGGATATTTGGTTGGCTTATTTGCCAATTCGGCCCGCCAGGTGGAGATACTTGGCCGGTTCGCCCCGGGAGCGCTCCACACTTTCTCCGTGGCACGCACAAAAGGCAATGCCGCTATACGGTCTATCAGCGTGGAGTCGTTGCAGGATACGGTGACAAAGTTTTCCCACTTGCCGGTAACGACGATGCCTACCCCTTGCCGGCGAATCTCCTCCACATACCGGCTGCATACCGGCAAGTCCATGGAGTCTATCGGCAGCTGTTGTTTCATGCGGCGGGCAATCGCCTTTTCAGAAAGAAACGCCTCCGGCTGTTCCAGCGAATAGGTGGTGGCTGCCTTGTCCGTCAGGCTGATGCGATACTTCAAGGTGTCTTGTTGGGCCGATACTCCCGCCACAAGCAGGAGAAAGGCGGAAAGGAATGCAAATCTCTTCAACATCATAACTTATAAATCGTAAATCATAAATCCACAAACATCCCGATTCCTCTTTGCGAAGCGATGAACGAACCGCCCACCACCCGCCTGCCGATGTAGAACACGGCAGATTGTCCCGGAGCGATGGCAGAGGCCGGCGACCGGAAGTGCACCAACAGCCGTCCGTCCTCCAGACGCTTTGCGGTGCAAGGTATCGGTTTGCTGCGATAACGGATGCGGACGGTGAGTTCTTCACTGCCGAAAAACTCCTCTTCATCAATCAGGCACTCCTGTTCGGCAAGCATGTATTCCGTTTGCAGCTGTTCGGCATCGCCCAACATGACGGTATTCTTTTGCGGATTGATTTTCAGCACGTAGGCGGGCTTTCCCAACGCTATTTCCAGCCCTTTCCGCTGTCCGATGGTATAGTAAGGAAACCCTTTATGCTCGCCCAGCTTCACCCCTTCGGAGTTGACGAACCAACCCGGCCCTACTTCACGGTCTATCTCCGGAGAGTGTTCACGCAGAAAGTCGCGATAATCGCCCTTGATGAAACAGACTTCCATACTCTCGCCCTCTTCGGCCTTGAGTGTATATCCCTTATCGCGAAGATACGCGCGTACCTGCCCTTTGGTGAATGTGCCCAACGGGAAGATGCAACGTTTCAGAACCTCCTGCCCCAGTCGCCATAGGAAATAGGACTGGTCTTTCTTGTCATCCTCCCCGGCAACGATGTACCATTTTCCGGTTCGCTCTTCCAAACGGGTGTAGTGTCCGGTAGCGATATAGGCACACCCTAACCGGTCCGCCCATTCGCAGAGAATGCGGAACTTGAACAGCGGGTTGCACATCACACACGGATTGGGGGTACGCCCCTGACGGTATTCATCGATAAAGTTCTGTACAACGGTCTGTCGGAATGCCTCGCGTTCATCGGCAATGTAATGCTCTATACCCATGCTGTCAGCCAGTTGGCGTGCCTCCACCGGCTCATCGCCCCATACCCACATGGTAAGGCCGACTATCTCATAGCCCTGCTCTTTCAGCATCAGGCAAGTGGCGGTGCTGTCTATACCTCCGCTCATGCCCACCAATACTCGTTTTTCAGAATTGCTCATAGTTACTTTTCGTTATAACCGCAAAGTTACATGTTTCCGGACAGACAGCCCATTTTTTCGAGGGGCAGAAAGGTATTTTCAATCTTTTTATCGAAAATATCCGTATCTTTGTCCGGAAAATTGAGAAAAGGAACTCTAAAACATACCCTCATGGCAAATAAGAACAACAAACTTATCATTGTGGCAGGCAGCCTCCTTATACTATTATTAATAGGTGTCACCGTCCTGCTGATTTCCGAGAAAAGAACCAACTACGAATTGACACAAGAGTTTCAATTGGAGAAGGAAGACCTTGAAAACCAGTACACCGACTTTGCACAGCAGTATGACGAACTGAAACTGACGGTATCGAACGACTCACTCTCCGTGCTTCTGGAGCAAGAACAACTGAAAACACAACGCCTGCTGGAAGAGCTGCGTACCGTGAAAAGCAGCAACGCCACCGAAATACGCCGCCTGAAGAAAGAGCTGGCCTCCCTGCGCAAAGTAATGGTGGGCTACATCAACCAGATTGATTCGCTGAACCGCCTGACCGCCCACCAGAAAGAAGTGATAGAGGACGTCACCCGAAAATACAACGCCGCATCCCGACAAATCAGCAGCCTGGCGGAGGAAAAGAAGAACCTGACCAAAACAGTGACCCTCGCCGCACAACTGGATGCCACTAACATCTCCGTGCTGCCCACCAACAAACGCGGAAAGACCGCCAAGAAAGTGAAAGACATCGTGAAGTTCAAGATAAACTTCACCATCGTGAAGAACATCACCGCCGAAACCGGCGAACGCACCCTCTACGTCCGTATCACCAAGCCGGACAACGATGTGCTGACCAAGAACGCATCGGAAACATTCTCTTACGAAAACCGCAATCTGGCATACTCCATCAAGAAGTATATCGAATACACCGGAGAGGAGCAGACGGTCACCGTTTACTGGGATGTGGAAGAGTTTCTCTATGCCGGCGCCTACCGCGTGGACATCTTCTCCGGCGGCAGCCTTATCGGCTCACACTCATTCACATTAAACTGATTTATCATCCAAACCGAAGAGAGTTATGGGAGCAGCCAAATGGATAGGAGGCATCATCGGCTTCATGGCGGGAGGCCCGTTGGGAGCACTGGCAGGATTCGTGCTCGGTTCCTTGTTCGATACTGATTCCGCCCCTGCAGGCGGCTATTACGGCAACGAAGAGACAGACAACTCCGCGTACACGGGACAACGCAACAGCTTTCTGTTCTCCATGCTGGTAATGGCTTCCTACATCATCCGCGCGGACGGACGCATCATGCACAGCGAAATGGAGTTTGTACGCCGCTTCTTGCGGAGTACGTTCGGCGAATCCGCCATGAGAGAAGGAGAACAGATACTGCTCAGGCTCTTTGAGCAACAAAAGCAGATGGACAGACTGAACCCTTTCGCATTCAAAAATACCATCCGCGACTGCGGCAGGCAGATTGCCGCTAATCTGACTTACGAAGAGCGTCTGCAACTGCTTGACTTCCTGGTTGAGATAGCCAAAAGCGACGGACACGTCTGCAACCAAGAGATAGAAGCGCTGAAAGAGGTGGCCATCTACATGGGACTCTCCGCAAAAGAAGTGGAGTCCATGCTCAATCTGGGGGGCGACACCTTAGAGGAAGCCTATAAAGTGCTGGAAGTAGAGCCTACCGCCACCAACGACGAAGTGCGTGCCGCCTATCGCCGCCTCGCCCTGAAGCATCACCCCGACAAAGTGGCGACGCTTGGCGAAGACATCAGAAAGGCGGCGGAAGAGAAATTCCAACGCATCAATAGCGCCAAAGAACAAGTGTATAAAGCGAGAGGGATGAAATAGGAAGTCACAACAGCGCACCCAAAAGAGAAAGAGCGCTCAATTAAGATATCATGATTTTTCAAAACAAAGATATTCTTTTTCCTTAGCGAAAGAGGAAATCGCATACCCCCTCTACCCCCCTTCTGAGAGGGGGGATATTCAGTATGGTACCGAATGCCCTTCAGTACCGCACTGAAAAACAATGCCTCCAAAACCGTTCGGGACAAATGGTGCAGAGAGGTTCATTTCGTAACAACTTTTCTATCAGCACTTCCATATTTCACATTTTATTCCTATTTTTGTGAGGTAAAACAAAACCCTATAACATAACCGGTTTTATAATGAAAAAAATACTTGCAACCCTCACACTCGGCTTAACGGCCATTGCCGGATATGCCGACACTCCCCTTTGGATGCGCGACGTACGAATTTCACCCGATGGCACGGAAATCGTATTCTGCTATAAAGGAGACATCTATAAAGTAGCCGCCAAAGGCGGAACCGCCACGCAACTCACCACCCAAGAGACGTATGAATGTACCCCCGTATGGTCGCCCGACGGCAAGCAGATTGCCTTTGCCAGCGACCGTCACGGCAACTTCGACATTTTTGTGATGCCGGCAAACGGAGGAGCCGCCCGACGACTGACCACCCACTCTGCCGGTGAACTGCCCTCCGCCTTCACACCAGACGGCAAGTATATCCTGTTCTCCGCCGCCATCCAAGACCCGGCGAGCAGCGCCCTCTTCCCCACCTCTGCCATGACAGAGCTCTACCAGGTTCCGGCAACAGGCGGACGCACCGAACAAGTGTTGGGTACTCCGGCCGAAGCGGTCTGCTTCGACAAATCCGGAAAGCAGTTCCTCTATCAAGACCGGAAAGGATTTGAAGACGAATGGCGAAAACACCACACCTCCTCCATTACCCGTGACATCTGGATATACGATGCACAAACAAGAAAGCACACCAACCTGACCCAACACGCCGGCGAAGACCGCAACCCGGTACTGGCTCCCGACGGACAGACCGTTTACTTCCTGAGCGAACGCAACGGCGGCAGCTTCAACGTTTATTCGTTCCCGCTGTCCCAACCACAATCGGTGAAAGGAATCACGAACTTCCAGACACATCCCGTACGCTTCCTTTCCATGAGCGACAACGGTACGTTGTGCTATGGCTATGATGGCGAAATCTATACCCAATCAAACGGTGCCGCCCCCCAAAAAGTCAATATCAACATCATCCGCGATGACCAACCGCAACTCAGCAACTTGAGCTTTAGCAGTGGGGCCTCTTCCGCTACGGTCTCACCGGACGGAAAGCAAATCGCGTTTGCGGTACGCGGCGAGGTATTTGTAACCGCCACCGACTATGCCACCACCAAGCAAATCACGCATACCCCGGCACGTGAGACCGGACTCTCTTTTGCACCGGACAACCGCACGTTGGCCTACGCCAGCGAACGCGACGGCAACTGGCAACTCTATCTTGCCAAAATAGCCCGCAAGGAAGACCCCAACTTCCCGAATGCCACATTGGTGAAAGAAGAAGTGCTGCTGCCCTCATCTACCGTAGAACGCGCTTACCCACAATTCTCACCGGACGGCAAAGAACTTGCCTTCATCGAAGACCGCATCCGCCTGATGGTTGTCAATCTGGAGACCAAAGCCGTACGGCAAATCACAGACGGCTCTGCCTGGTATAGCACCGGAGGCGGTTTCGACTACGCATGGTCGCCGGACGGAAAATGGTTCACCCTGGAATTTATCGGCAACAGGCACGACCCGTATTCAGATATCGGCCTTGTCAGCGCACAAGGAGGCGGTGAAATCGTAAACCTGACTAACAGCGGCTATTCAAGTGGCTCTCCCCGCTTTGCGCTTGACGGAAATGCGATTCTCTTCACCACCGAACGCTACGGTATGCGCGCCCATGCTTCGTGGGGCTCGCAAAACGATGCCATGCTCGTATTCCTCAACCAGGACGCATACGACAAGTATTGCCTGAGCAAAGAGGACTACGAACTCCGCAAAGAACTGGAAAAAGAACAGAAAAAAGAAAAAGAGACCGACAAGGGAACAAACAAAGACAAAAAGAAAGAGACGAAAACAGACGATGATAAAGCGGGAAAGAAGAAAGACATCATCGTGGAACTGAAGGACATCGAAGACCGCATCGTACGCCTCACTCCCAACTCTTCGAACATGGGAGACGCCATCATCTCGCAAGACGGAGAAACGCTTTACTACTTAGCCGCTTTTGAAAAAGGATATGACCTTTGGAAGATGAACCTCCGCAAAAGGGAAACCAAGTTGCTTCACAAGATGGGTACCGGTTGGGCAAGCCTAGAAATGGACCGCGAAGGAAAGAGACTCTTCCTGCTGAGCGGCAGAAACATGCAGAAGATGGACCTCTCTTCGGATGCGCTGACATCCATCTCCTATCGTGCCAACGTGAAAATGGACCTAGCCGCCGAACGCGAATATATGTTCAACCATGTATATAAACAGCAGCAAAAGCGCTTCTACAACACCAACATGCACGGAGTAGATTGGGATGCCATGACCGCCGCTTACCGCAAGTTCCTGCCCCACATCAGCAACAACTACGACTTTGCCGAGCTGCTGAGTGAATGGCTGGGCGAACTGAATGTTTCGCATACCGGAGGACGATTCTCTCCGAACGGACAGAGCGAACCGACCGCCAGTTTAGGATTGCTCTTTGATTGGGAATATCAGGACAAAGGCATGCGCATTGCCGAAGTCATAGAGAAAGGACCGTTTGACAAAGCCCATACAAAAGTGAAGGCAGGTGTCGTCATCGAACAGATTGACGGCATGGAAATCGCTCCCGATGCCGATTACTATACACTGCTGAATGGCAAAGCCGGAAAGAAGACACTCGTTTCCCTGTACAACCCGCAAAACGGAGAACGATGGGAAGAAGTGGTGATTCCGGTCAGCAACGGCACTTTCAACAGCCTGCTCTACATGCGTTGGGTAAAACAACGTGCGGCAGATGTCAATAAGTGGTCCAACGGACGCTTGGGCTACGTACACATCCAATCGATGGGCGATGACAGCTTCCGTTCTGTCTATTCGGACATCTTGGGCAAATACAACAACCGCGAAGGCATCATCATTGACACCCGCTTCAACGGTGGCGGACGTCTGCACGAAGATGTGGAAGTGCTATTCAGCGGCAAGAAATACTTTACGCAAGTGGTGCGCGGCCGCGAAGCCTGCGACATGCCAAGCCGCCGTTGGAACAAGCCGTCCATCATGCTGACCTGTGAAGCCAACTACTCCAATGCACATGGAACACCCTGGGTTTACAGCCACCGGAAACTGGGCAAGTTGGTAGGTATGCCTGTTCCGGGAACCATGACCAGCGTCTCTTGGGAGACGTTGCAAGACCCGTCATTGGTCTTCGGCATCCCAGTCATCGGCTATCGTCTGCCGGACGGCAGCTATTTGGAGAACAGCCAGCTGGAACCGGACATCAAGGTCGCCAACTCCCCCGAGACCATAGTAAAAGGTGAAGATACTCAATTGAGAACAGCCGTAGAAGCGTTGCTGAAAGAACTTGGCAAATAAGAATACGACCATGCAATACAAAGTATCTGCCCCCGCCACACTGGATGCCGGCATACAACTGCCGGCATCCAAAAGCATCAGCAATCGGGCGCTTATCCTGCACTCGCTCGCCCATGGAAAGACGCTTCCTTGCAACCTGAGCGATTGTGACGACACCAAAGTCATGATACGTGCTCTGGACAGAAATCCCGAACACATCGATATCCTGGCTGCCGGAACAGCCATGCGCTTCCTCACCGCTTACCTCAGCGTGATACCGGGCTGCCGAATCATTACCGGTACACAGCGCATGCAGCAACGCCCCATCCGCATACTGGTGGATGCCCTGCGGGCACTGGGCGCACAAATCGAATATGCCGGCAATGAAGGCTTCCCGCCCCTACGCATCACAGGAACGGCATTGAAAGGCGAAGACATCTCCCTTGCCGGAAACGTCAGCTCCCAATACATATCCGCCCTGCTGATGATAGGTGCCGTCCTTCCCAACGGACTGCGCCTACACCTGACGGGTGACATCATCTCGCGCCCCTACATCAACCTTACACTGCAACTGATGCGCGACTTCGGCGCACAAGCCGACTGGAGTGCGACAGACAGCATCCTCGTCCGCCCCGGCGGCTATCGGGACACCGCTTTCACGGTGGAAAGCGACTGGAGCGCCGCCTCTTATTGGTATCAGATAATGGCACTGAAAGGAATGAAGAAGGGAAAGAGCGAGGACAATGTTGAACTATTGGGGCTTTTTCCGCACAGCTATCAGGGAGACAGCCGCGGAGCGGAGGTATTCGCACGTCTCGGGGTGCATACGGAATATACGAATCGGGGCGTCAGACTGACCCGGCACGGAACTCCAGTCACCCGACTGGATGAGGACATGGTGGACATCCCCGACTTGGCACAGACATTTGTTGTCACCTGCTGCCTGTTGGAAGTGCCTTTCCGCTTCACCGGCCTGCAAAGCCTAAAAATCAAGGAAACCGACCGCATCGCCGCACTTATCACAGAGCTACGCAAACTGGGATACGTGGTGCATTCGGAGCAGGACAGTATCTTGTGGTGGGACGGCGAACGCTGCCCGGCAGAAGAATCTCCCGTCATAGCCACCTATGAAGACCACCGCATGGCGATGGCATTTGCTCCTGCCTGCCTCGTTGTGCCGGAGATACGGATAAACGAACCGCAAGTGGTGTCGAAATCCTATCCAGGCTATTGGGAGGATTTGAAGAAAGCGGGGTTTAAAATCTGTCCGTTACAAAACTAATATGTATCTTTGTCCGTTCTATTAAAGAAACCCGCTTTTCAGAGAAAGGAAAACCATGTGGATATTGATTATTAGCCTGATTGCCCTCGCCTTTGTTGCCGCCATAGCCGGCATCCTGCGCAACAGAAAACTACAGAAACAGGTGGAACGTGGCGAATTGGATGCCCTACCCGAAGTGCAAGAAGTGGATGTGGAGTGCTGCGGACAACATGAAACCTGCGAGCGCGACAGCCTGCTGGCCGCCGTCAGCAAAGGAATAGAGTACTATGACGACGAAGACTTGGACAAATACATCGGCGTCAGCCCCGACTCATATCTTCCCGAAGAGGAGGACGAGTTCCGCGACGTATTCTACACCATGCAGGACACGGACGTAGCCGGATGGGTACGCAGCCTGCAACTGCGCGGCATCGCCCTGCCCGACAACATCAAGGATGAAGTGTTCCTCATCATCGGTGAACGACGCATCGCTACGCATTAAAGAAAGAAGTTATGGAACTGCTACAATACACCTTTTTCCAACACGCCATTGTCGGCAGCCTGCTGGCAAGTATTGTGTGCGGGCTGATAGGAACATACATCGTCACCCGAAGATTAGTGTTCATCAGCGGTGGGCTGACACACGCTTCTTTCGGCGGTATTGGCTTGGGGCTTTATACCGGCATCTCCCCTATTCTGTCGGCAGCCCTGTTTGCGGTAGTATCTGCTTTCGGAGTGGAGTGGCTCAGCAAGCGGAAGGATATGCGGGAAGATTCTGCCATTGCCATGTTCTGGACATTGGGAATGGCATTAGGCATCATATTCACCTTTCTGTCGCCGGGCTTTGCACCCGACTTGTCCGCCTACCTATTCGGCAACATCCTCACGATTACCTCCGGCGATATCGTCCTGTTGGGTGGACTTACCCTGCTGGTGACCTTGTTCTTCGCTCTGTTTCTGCACCCCATCATCTATGTGGCGTTCGACCGTGAGTTCGCCCGTTCGCAAGGCATCCCGGTGCAGCTGTTCGAATATACGCTGATGATGTTCATCGCCCTTACCATCGTAGCGTGCCTGCGCATGGTAGGCATCGTGCTGGTCATCTCCCTGCTCACCATTCCGCAAATGACAGCAAACCTGTTCACACACCGGTTTCACCGCATCATCTGGCTCTCCATCGGCATCGGTTACCTCAGTTGCTTGGGCGGACTGATGATTTCGTTCTATCTGAACGTCCCTTCCGGCGCTTCCATCATCTTCTTTTCCATTATTATCTATGTGGTTTGCAAAATAGGAAAGAGTTTTTGCCTATCTTTACAACGGAAATCATCACATTAAGAAAAACCATACAAATAAAAATCATAAAACGTATGCTGGAAATCAACATCCAATCATTAGAACAGATTCGCGAAGCTGCCCACCAATTCATCGAGGCCATGGGCGACAACACCGTCTTCGCTCTCTACGGAAAAATGGGAGCAGGTAAGACCACCTTTATCAAGGCCGTTTGCGAAGAGCTGGGCGTATCCGATGTCATCACCTCGCCCACGTTTGCCATTGTCAACGAATACCGCTCCGACACTGCCGGCGAACTGATTTATCACTTCGACTTCTACCGCATCAAAAAATTGGAAGAAGTGTACGACATGGGTTACGAAGATTACTTCTACAGCGGCGCCCTCTGCTTCATCGAGTGGCCGGAGCTGGTAGAAGAGCTGTTGCCGGGCAACACTGTGAAGGTGACTATCGAAGAGGTGGAGGATGGAGCGCGGAAAGTGACTTTAGAGGAGGACCAATTCTAATTCTTCCATCACCAACTCCTTATGAGCCACTATTTCATACAAGGCATTTTCGCCCTGACAGGCACCATGTCCCTGCTTGCCGCTCTGCTGGACTGGGAGTGGTTCTTCACTGCCCAGAACACCCAGTTTGTAGTTCGGAATGTCGGGCGGAAGCAGGCACGCTGGTTCTACGGCGTGCTGGGTGTCATACTTATCGCTACCGCCATTTTCTTTTTTGTCTCTACTTCACATTATTGAAGTGTTCCGCATGGCCAAATCGTTGCAAAGCAACTCCTAACCTCCTCCCGTTATTTATAACAGAAAACGCGAATGACGCGGATTCCTTATTAAAAAGCCATCCGCGCCATTCGCGTCTAAAAAATCAATAAAAGCCTCACGGAACGAATCAGTCCTCACCCAAGGACTCTGCGTAATCCATCTCAGCCTGCACGATGAAAAGGATTTCTTCCGGGGCGTAATCGCCCATCTCGTCCTTGTGAGCTTCCTTCATAATGTAGTCCACGATTTTTCCCAAATCAATGTCGATGTATCCTTCTGCATCGGGCTGCGCATCAAGGATGCCGCTCTCTGCGTAATACTCGTCAATCAAATCAAGGAAATAATAGAACTCATCGTCGGAGAATTTCTCCTTCAACTCTTGCGGCAAATAGTTCTTGATGTATTCGATGGTCTTTTCGTCATCAATATCATTCTGCAAAAAATCGTCTTCCATTCCCATATCTCTGTCATTTAAGTTCAGTAAACAAGGTTTCTGTTGACGAGTTGACGAGAAGATACTCGCATTCCTTGTAGCCTTGTCAACTCGTTCACTGAGCATCTTATAACAGTGCGTCAATCTTGGCTACGTAAGCCGGTTTCGGTGCAGAGCCTACCTGCTTGTCCACCAATTCCCCGTTCTTGAAGAAGAGAACCGTGGGAATGTTGCGTATGCCGTATTCGGCGGCTACATCGCCATTCTCGTCCACATCGCACTTACCGATGACTGCTTTGCCTTCATACTCAGTTGCCAATTCGTCGATGATGGGGCCCACCATTTTGCAAGGTCCGCACCACGGTGCCCAAAAGTCAATAACCGTCGGCTTTCCTTCTGCCACGATTTCCTTAAAATTGCTGTCTGTAATTTCTAAAGCCATTTCTTTTAATTTTAAATTTATATTTCAATTATCCATTTCCAACCTACTAACCTACTTTGGGAGCAAAGATAATTAATTAATCCGAAAATCCAGCTCAGGACGTTCTTTTAAATAAGAGATTAGACCGCGTCCCACCGAAAGTTTCACAGGACGGGAAATCAAATCGACCGTCATCTTGCTCTCTGAATCGCTCACCTTGAAATAAAGTTCCGTATTGCCCGGATGTTCTTTGGTCAGCTCCACCAATTCAGTAACCAACGCCCTGTTCAATACACTTAGCGGGATAAAGATGGTGATCTTCTCTATCAGTTTTTCTTTGACATCCGGCAATAGTTCCATGGAGGTTACCTTCAACTCCAGTTCGTCTTGCCGCCACTGTTTAGGCTGGCAGCGTGCTTTGATAAAAAGGAAGGTACGCTCTCCCAAATATCCCTGATAGGTCACCCAATCATTGCCGAAGAAAGGAAGTTCCGCCGAACCGGAGTAATCTTCAATCTTGGCAATGCCGTATGGATTTCCATTCTTGCTGATGCCGCGACGCACCGAAGTTACGATTCCCCCCATTGTTATCTCACGCCCCACAAGCGCCGTTTTGTCTTCCAGCTCCGCCATACGGGTATTGCAAACATGCTCCAACACCACCGAATACTCATCCAGCGGATGCGCGGAAAGATAGATACCTACCAAGTCGCGCTCTTTGTTCAGGCGGTCAAGGTCGCTCCAACGTTCTGCCACCGGTATTTCCGGTGTCGCGATTTCCACCACATTCTCACCACCGAAGAGAGAATTTACCGCTGCCGCCCGATCGGCCTGATACCGGTTGCCATAGCGCACCAATGTTTCAAGAAAGACCTCATTCTTGGAATTGACCGCAAAATATTGCTCACGCTTCAGTTCCGGGAAACTATCGAAGCCACCCGCCAAGGCCAGACATTCCAAGTTCTTCTTGTTGCAAGCATTCAGATTGACACGCTGCACAAAATCAAAGATGCCCTTATAAGGACCGTTCTTCTCGCGTTCTTCCATGATGCTTTGCACGGCAGCCTCGCCTACTCCCTTCACGGCACCCAGACCAAAACGGATGTTACCCACTTCGTTCACCGTAAACTTCAGATTACTCTCATTGACATCCGGTCCAAGCGTATTAATGCCCATCGCCTTGCACTCGTCCATCAGCTTGGTGATGTCGGTAATGTTCGACAAGCTTCGGCTCATCACCGCCGCCATATATTCAGCCGGATAATTGGCCTTCAAATAAGCTGTCTGATAGGCCACCCACGAATAACAAGTGGCATGCGATTTATTGAAAGCGTATGACGCGAACTTTTCCCAGTCCGCCCAAATCTTTTCAAGCACTTTCGCATCGTGCCCGTTCTTCTGTCCGCCTGCAATGAATTTAGGCTTCATGTGGTCCAGCTTGTCACGCAACTTCTTACCCATCGCCTTACGCAAAGCATCGGATTCCCCACGAGTGAAGTCCGCCAACAGACGAGAGAGAAGCATGACCTGCTCCTGATAAACCGTGATGCCGTATGTGTCCTTCAGATACTTCTCCATAATCGGGATATCGTATTCGATAGGCTTACGCCCCCACTTACGGTCGATAAAGTCGGGAATATAATCCATCGGTCCCGGACGATAGAGGGCGTTCATGGCAATCAGGTCTTCAAACGTACTGGGCTGCAACTCGCGCAGGTACTTCTGCATACCTGCCGATTCAAACTGGAACGTGCCGATGGTGCGACCATCGCAATAGAGTTTATAAGTGGCCGGGTCGGTAATCGAGATATTGTCGATATCAAGTTCCATGCCCCGATGCAGGCGTACATTCGCCACCGCTTCCTTTATAATAGACAATGTTTTCAGTCCCAGGAAGTCCATTTTAATCAATCCCGTATCTTCGATGACAGAACCTTCATATTGAGTAACGAGCATCTTTTCGCCCGTTTCCTTGTCATCTGCCGTACTGACAGGCACCCAATCCGTAATATCGTCACGGCAAATAATGGTTCCACAGGCATGCACACCCGTACCGCGGACATTACCCTCCAGCATTTTGGCATATTTCATCGTATCGCGCACCAATGGGTCGGGCGAAGCCTCCGCCGCCTGGAGTTCGGGCACATAAGCAATGGCATTGGGCAGGTTGAGCTTCTTATCGGGAATCTTGTCCGGCACCAGCTTGCACAATCGGTCCGATTCGCTTAAAGGCAGTTTTTGTACACGTGCCACATCCTTAATAGCCATCTTAGTAGCCATCGTACCATACGTAATGATGTGCGCCACTTTCTCCTGTCCATACTTTTCCGTCACCCAACGAAGCACTTCTCCACGTCCGTCATCATCGAAGTCCACATCGATATCGGGCAACGAAATACGGTCGGGATTCAAAAAACGCTCAAACAGCAGGTCATACTGAATCGGGTCTATCTTCGTGATGCCCAGGCAATAAGCCACCGCCGAACCGGCAGCCGAACCACGTCCCGGTCCTACCGATACACCCAACTGCGTACGTGCGGCGTTGATAAAATCCTGCACAATAAGGAAGTAACCAGGAAAACCCATGGTTTTCATGATATATAGTTCGAATACCAGACGCTCTTTCACCTCGTCCGACAACGGGTCGCCATACAACTTCTTGGCGCCGTCAAACGCCAATTTTGCCAAGTAATCGGCCTCCAGTTTGATACGATACAATTTCTCATATCCTCCCAGGCGTTTGATTTTGGCCTTGGCGGCCTCTTCATCCAGCACCACCTTGCCATTTTCATCTTGGGTGAACTCATCGAACAAGTCTTTTTCCGTATATTTCCGGCGATATTCCTCTTCCGTCCCGAACTCTTCAGGAATGGCGAAAGTAGGCATGATAGGCGGATGGTCGATGGAGTAGTACTCCACTTTATCCAGAACCTCCAACGTGTTGGAGAGCGCTTCGGGAACATCCTCAAACAGAGCGTTCATTTCTGCTTTCGTCTTCATCCACTCCTGCTTGGTATAAAGCATGCGGGTGGGATCGTCCAAATCCTTACCTGTACTCAGGCAGATCAGCCGGTCGTGCGCTTCGGCATTCTCCTCATCGACGAAATGCACATCGTTGGAACAGATTACTTTAATATCGTATTTCCGGGCAAGCTCCAGCAACTTGGCATTCGCTTTCTGTTGCAACGGATAGGCCTCATGATTGGCTCTCGGAACGGTTGCCTTATGGCGCTGAAGCTCCAAATAGTAGTCATCGCCAAACAGGTTCTTATACCAGCGTATGGCTTCTTCCGCCTCATCCAACCGGTCGTTGATTATCTTTTTGGGAACTTCACCACCGATACATGCCGAACATACAATCAACCCCTCGTGATACTTTTCCAGTTCGCTGCGGTCGGTACGCGGACGCATGTAGTAGCCTCTGGTCCAGGCGTGCGACACCAGCTTAATCAGGTTATGATAGCCCTTCTCATTCTTTGCCAGCACCACCAGGTGATAACCGCTCTGGTCTTGCTTTCCCTCTCTTTTGTCCATGGTACGGCGTGCCACATACATTTCGCAACCGATGATCGGCTTGAACAATTTGTTCTCCGCCGCCTCAATGCCGGCGCGGCAAGCGGCCAGTTCCGCTTCCTTATCCTCACAGACTATCTCTCCGCTCTCAATGCCGGCAATCCGCTTTTTCAGGTCTTTTATCTCCCCTTTCGGACCACTGTTCTTCTTGTTGACGTAGTTCGTGAACTCCTTTATACCGAACATGTTTCCATGGTCGGTCACGGCAATGCCTTTCATGCCATCCTTCATCGCCTTGTCAACCAATCTGCTGACACTTGCCTGACCGTCCAGAAGCGAGTATTGGGTATGAACATGTAAATGAACAAAATCTTGCATAACTATCCTTATCTATTGGGAGGCTAAAATTACAACCTCCGCAAAATCTGACAAAGATATTCCCCAAAAAGTTATCAACAACTGCATTTCTCCTACAAATATTTGTCAGATTTTCAAAATAAAACTATTTTTGCGGATAATTTATGTTTTAAAAAGCAAATTACAACACACATGCGCCGATTAAAAAGACTGAAAAAGATACGTATCCACCGTGAAGGCACACACACATTGGCCGGCAGTTTGTTATTGATGATTGTCATCAATGCCGCCCTCTATTTCGGATTGGAATGCAAAGTTCCGTTTTATGTAGTAGCAACCATCAGCCTCATCGTGTACGGGATATTGGTAAACTTCTTCCGTTGCCCCATCCGCTTGTTCGGACAAGATACGGAAAAAGTAGTGGTAGCTCCTGCCGATGGAAAGATTGTAGTGGTGGAAGAGGTGGAGGAAAACGAGTACTTCCACGATCGGCGCATCATGATATCTATCTTCATGAGTCTGGTCAATGTACATGCCAACTGGTATCCGGTAGAAGGTACCGTAAAGAAAGTATGGCATCAGAACGGCAAATTCATGAAAGCGTGGCTGCCCAAAGCCAGCACCGACAACGAACGTTCTACCGTAGTGATTGAAACCCCGGAAGGCACTGAAATCATGGCACGCCAGATAGCGGGAGCCATGGCACGCCGCATCGTGACTTACGCCGAAGCGGGCGAAGAGTGCTACATCGATGAGCACATGGGATTCATCAAATTCGGTTCGCGCGTGGATGTCTTCCTGCCATTGGGCACCGATATACTCGTCACACTGGGACAACTAACCACCGGCAACCAAACCGTGATAGCCAAACTTAAATAACAAATACGAATGGCAAACTGTATCACCCGCCATATTCCCAACACCCTGACTTGCCTGAACCTTTTCTCCGGGTGTATTTCTTGTATCATGGCATTTGAAGCCCGCTATGAGTGGGCACTTGCCTTTATCATCCTCGGTGCCGTTTTTGACTTCTTCGACGGCATGATGGCACGCGCACTGGACGCACACTCGCCGATTGGCAAAGATTTGGACTCTCTGGCCGACGATGTCAGCTTCGGGGTCGCCCCTTCGCTGATTGTGTTCTCTTTGTTCAAAGAGATGGACTACCCGGGTATCATGGCAAGCGCGGCGCCCTTTTTCCCTTATCTTGCCTTCCTGCTGTCCGTGTTCTCGGCATTGCGACTCGCCAAATTCAATAACGACACTCGGCAGACCACTTCCTTCGTAGGACTTCCCGTCCCGGCCAACGCCTTGTTTTGGGCCTCTTTGGTAGCGGGTTCTCACGACTTCCTGACAAGCGGCTTTCATCCCGTTTATCTGTTCGTGTTAGTCTGTCTGTTCTCCTGGTTGCTGGTGGCGGAGATTCCGATGTTCTCGCTGAAGTTCAAGAACCTGTCGTGGAAAGACAACAAAGTCTGTTTTATCTTTTTGCTTGTCTGCGTTCCGCTGCTGGTATTTCTGGGCATTTGCAGTTTCGCCGCCATCATCGTCTGGTACATACTACTTTCACTTGCCACAAAGAAAAAGTGACTAAACAAATCTTTGGCACAATTGTTGTATGATTGTTCGTGTCTAACGAACAAATAAAAAAGCATTAGCCTATGTTGCACTTTTTAGGATTCCTGTTTATCATTATCATAGCCGTCTTGCTCATTGGCCTCAGCATTATCGGCAGTGTCATCCAAAACATCTTCAAGTTAGGAAGACCACATACAAACTCCGGTACCCATCAATATACCGGAGGATATTCCTATAACAACCAACAACAATCCCGAACCTCCTCCCAAGAA
Organism: Bacteroides sp.; assembly: GCF_029057325.1. Classification (GTDB taxonomy): domain Bacteria; phylum Bacteroidota; class Bacteroidia; order Bacteroidales; family Bacteroidaceae; genus Bacteroides. Next base: position 30,153 of record NZ_JAICZW010000174.1, read on the forward strand.
GAGGAAATCACCAACCCGGAAGAGGGCGAAATCCGTCCCAAGCGTAAGAAGTTGTTCTCCAAAGACGAAGGGGAGTATGTGGACTTCGAGGAAATCAAGGAATAGAATTATCACCATCCAAGCGCAAATTCGCAGCTTACAGATTTTCAGCCCACATTTGAAATAAGAAGAAACTGAACATTTCAGGTACAAAGATTGTAATACTTCACTCTCTAACGATTGATTATTCAAAATCCTTCTTATGTTTTCAACCTATTTGATAGGTTGTTTAATAGTTACTGTCACTTGTTCCGTTTTATTGGATGGATTATAAAGCAGACTTCCGCATGAACTTATGCACATCATACATCCGCACAGCAGAATCCACACAGCAACAATCATTATCTTACTCTTTTTCTGTTTCATATTATCAATGATTAAAGAATAATCCTTTTAAAATTTGGTGGAATATTCCACCAAAATCTGCATTTATTTCGCTCCCGTTATGTTTATAAGACGGGCGTATTATCGGCACATTCCATTGTTGGTGAGAACAATTGCTACCATAGCTTCTCATGCCTACATCTATTGCCCATCGTTCTGCCAATCCCAAAGAGAGATAACCGCCATAATGATAGCCGTCCAGCTTCTTCATCGATTCTACTCTTGGAAAGTAGGTGCGGTAATATGTACCAAAAAGATGGAGCGATGCTTGGGAATGGATTTGATAGGAAACATCAGTGCCAATTCCAAAAGTGTTGCTACCCGAACGAGGAATACTCAGTTTGTGTGCATAGAGCCACAGCCCCAACTTCCATTTGTTGTTTGGAGCATATACCGTTTTAACTTCAGCATAGTTCGACACTCCGACTCCTACGAGGTTTTCCTGCCTGCCACGTCCCCAAATATCCATCTTGTCAAACCGATGAATAACTCCACCGACACTATATTCGCTTTTATGCAAAGGTGAACAATCTACAGGAAAGCTCAATGTGTAATCAGGACGAATGTCCAAAAGCATTTCGGGCATTTGGGGAATGGCATCAAAATGTGGAGACAGAAAAGGCTTCCCATATTCAGAAATCGACAGCTTGGCAGTGTCTATATCCAGTACAGTCAGTTTTATACAATCGAAAAAATGCGTAGAATTTTCTTGCCCGTACAACTGCGAGCAAAAGGACAACATCATCATGGTTACAAAAGCCACATTGTATGCCTTCTGATTGATGTTACAGATTTTCTGTTTCCACATAATGATACCATTAAACAGCATAAACTTTATATTCTTTTTTAGAACATACAAGCATAGGATGCCACGCACGTCCTGTTCTTACAGTCCACACCATTATTGTCAAATCAATACATCATTACCTTGATTTATTCCTTCTTTAACTGGACTAATAACACATTTGAGATTGTATATGCTACGCCAAACGTCAGTTCGTAGTTAATACTTTTATAGGTTTGGTTCTCAGAGAGGACCATGCGAGTTGTATGGGGAGATACCGATAAAATCTCTATTTTGCCCCATTCCTTTTCACAAATAGTATAGGGTAATTGCTGTTTCCTGTCGTCATCGGTAACTCTATAAAAATATTCGCCCACTTTGATTTCAGAAAGGAACCCGTTTTCTGCATTCCTACCCACAGCGGTGAAAGTTATTTCTCCTCCTGTATAGCCAGCCTCACCATAATAAGAAATTCCATTGGGAGGAGACAATGTTACACCTGTTGTCTTAAACTCTATGTTTTCAAATTTCTCATCTTCATTTCCGCAAGAGGTAAGACTCAAACAACAGATGACACTTATAATTTTCAATAATATGTAGTATCTCATTTTTTTACGATCGAATATTCAAGGTTATATTTATAGTTTGGAGTTTTACCTGATTGTTCGTCAGATGAATCATAGATTGGGGCACCTGCATTAGTATCAAAGGCTTTACTGATATAGTAGCCATTTTTATAGCCACCCCATCCCCAATTACAGTGGACGAAATTGTTAGATTTTCCATCTTTAGATGCAACAAGGACACCATCATAAACCCAAGCATGCCCTCCTTTCCATCCGACACGAATACCAAGTACCTTTTTCTTACCAGAATTACCGCGACCTAACACAGGATATCCAGATTTTATGGCAGATATAATGTTATTTTCATTATAGCCTTTTAAGGAGCTTGCATTTAATCCTCCCCATTTGTTGAACCACTCTACCGCTTTTGAAGTTTTTGCGCTTGTCTCGTTTGATTTTTTGTACTCTGCTCCTAAAGCAATGCCAAGATACCTTACCAAATGAGCCACTTCATTGGCTGATGTTGCACATGAAGAACTTGTAAGTACCCCATTGTTTTTGTCACAATCAAACATGATTTTATCCCAATGTAAATCAGACGAACCCATAGTCCCATTATAAGACCAGTTTACATGACCGATCGTTTTATAATGAGATAAAATTTGAGCAGTTGCAATAATAACACAACCGGCTGTACCATTGGGGCAATATTTCCCATAGACACCACTTTGAGTCCATTTCGTGTGTAATATTGGAGCATATTCAGAATTTATGGTATAGCCGTTAGTTTCGAGAGAACGTGTTTGAGACGGTTCCTTATAATTCTCAATGTCTTGAATTTCCATTTTGATAGCATAATCTAAAAACATAAGAAATCCCTCATCTTTATTCTCATTCAGACTATCAACAGAAAACGCACCTTCGTCAATGACCGCAAAAATCGGTGTAGTTCTTTTATCAGCCGCTACCAACGCAAACCCTTGATTGTCTGCGAAATTTATTACATACAACAACGTATCAATATCCACATCGTAGTTGTCAGACATATCAGATGCAGTGGCTCGTGTATGTATTCCATTTCGGATGGGATACACATCTGCAATTTGCATTTGTTCCACGCTCCTCGTTCTTGTATTTAAGAAGTTGAGCTGATTCATAAAATTGCTGAGTTCTATTTTGGCTTCTTCTGGTGAGATCTTAAAAGATGATTGCTGAGTTTGAATTGGGATAACAGCTTCCAACGATTCTAAATCATCGTTGCTGCATGAGACCATGCATACAATCAATGATATCAAAAATAAAAACTTTTTCATAAATGATAAATTTCAATTGTTTTACTATAAACTCGCTTTTTTTTCAGAACATATAGGCACATGATGCCGTAAATGTTCTACTCTTACAGTCCACGCTATTCTTATTGACGTTCTTCATGCCCCAGTCGTAACCAATGCCCAACTGTATGTGTCGCACAATCTCCACACCGGCACGGAAGCCCAATCCCCAGTCAAAGCGTTCCTGCATCTTATCACTGAAAACATTGTCTGCCCTTGTATAGGTCGTTGCCTTACCGTTATCAGGAGTGATAGTTTCCTTCGCCTTACCGAACAGTCCGATATTGAAATAAGGACCGGCATTGATAAACAGGCTGACATTTCGTCCTGCCGAAAACTTGTAACCGACATGAACGGGGATGCTCAGGTAATAAGGGGTACACTCCCAGTCGGAAGTATAACCGGAAGAAGGCGTGCCAGAAGTTGTTTTGGTAGAACTAGTAGGACCATCGTTGTAATAATAACCGGGAGTCTTCCAGCCGTGCGAGGAGAGCAGCAGGCCGAAGTCCACATACAGTCCCTTCGCTGCCTGCAGAAGCCCAAGTTCCCCTTTAAGTCCAACGTGAAAGCCGGACTGCGAATCGTAAGCACTCGGAAGACTGAGGTTATAACCTCCGGTCACTCCCACTTTGAAATCTTGTGCCATGCCTGCCATACTGAAGACAATGGCGAATAGCGATGTTACTAAAATCTTTTTATTCATAATGTGTATTGATTTTATCAGTTTTATAATAGCTCAAACAAGAATAATCATGGGATACAGCACCCTGAATACCCTTGTTTGAACTTTTTACGCATTTATATGACTTGTATATTATTAAAATCTTGCTTTCCTGTAGAATCTCCACATGAACTTTTAAAATTTCTCACATAGGCATTAAACACATTTCCAACAGTTTCAATACGTAAATTCAGAATAGAAACCTTGCAGCCATTAGGACAAATAACAACGTTCTTATGATGGAATTTGGAACTTTGCATTTCCAATTCAGCAGAATAACTCGCAGATACACTTTTTTTCCATAAGAACTGTTTTTTCTTTGTGACAAACTCAACAGCAAATGAATTGCCATTTACAATACGTCCAATTGTCATCGTACTTTTGTATTTCCCGTTTTTAATTGATAACGCCGCGTTTTTGAATCCTTTGAATCCGGGTTCTATTGGACCGGAAGCGACTGCCATTGTTGCAACTTCATCATCCACATTAAATGTCGGAGTATTGTTTTCAGGCATTTTAAGGGTATTGCCGATGACAACGTACCCTTTGATGTTGCCGACGAGTGACAAGTCATCATCGGTAAATGTAAGATACGGAGTTGCATCATAGGCGTCAATAGTATTGAAAGCGAAGATTTTATCATACTTTTCTTTATAAGTTGGAAATCTCGTTCTCAAATCGTGTGGAATCTTCAATTTCGAATATTTGCTCCAACTCTTCGTCTGCATGGTTCCAGATGGTATAAGCACCATCAAAACCGATTGTTTTGAAATAAGCATCACGCTCTTCCTTATCCATTTCATTAAGCTTAACAATGGTTTCATTATAGGTTTGTTCGTCTTTGAAATGAAGAACGGGCATATCACCAAATTCGTCGAAAGAGTTTCTCGTATTGGCCACCCAATCACTCATTCTTGACACTTCCAACGCAGGAATTACTTTCTCATTTACCGGGCTAAACTCTTCCTCGTTGCTGCATGAAAACAGACTTACAGACATACATAGGAACACTGCCATACCGGCTTTTTTCTGTAATAAACTTAAATCTTTCATTTGTCTCTTTTTTAAATTAATAAAATCAACTGTTGTTATCAATGTACATTTTCTAACCATTCTGTTTCTGTAACTTGGCAACCGCCCAATACGCCGATACCATTTTCGATGTTGGTATAGCTGCTCCGTATGGGTGCCAGACCTTTGTTTCCCAACTCGTTGTTTTTCACATCATTCAGAGACTTCAGATAGCTGTATAACTCTGATGACAATGTGTAGAGATATATCTTATAATATGTATGCTGACTGCTGTGCCTCCACTCATTCGCTTCATAATCGGCAAAATAGTAAGTGTTAAGCCGAAGTGTGTACTCCCTATTCAATACTTGCTCATTGCTCCATGTATATAGATACTGGTAGAAGTCGGTGGAAAAGTCAAATGCTGCGTCCAATCCTGTTTTGTGGTTCAGCAAGGGTTCATCATCCAATTCCATATCTAAAACGGAAATAGAAGTGGAATTATTCTCCTTGTTGCTCCAATCTTCATATACCTCTTTTTTCGTGATGCGAATCCCGTAATAACCCTCTTTCCCATCGTCTTGAAACGTGATGCGGAACTGGAGTTTATTGTCTATGTCCTGTTTGCGCACCATATCTATCTTCTTCAGCGGAAAACTTGCCGGGATGGTTGTCTCTGAATATACGGGCGGCAATCCGTCTGCTTCCGCACAGACACGGATGACATCGGTCTCGCTCCACCGTCCGACCACATAATAGCATCCGGCAGGCACCGACGGTTCATCCGTTTCTACGTAACGAACGGTCTGTTCCGTGCCATTGACGCTGAATGTGATGCGGGCATTGGCTATCTCTTTTTTCCCTTCTTTCTTCTGTCGGGCAACAGGCCGGCTACGGTACAGCTGTATCAGGGTGGTGTCGCTATCGGCCTCAGGCATACAATAGAGTACCAACTTCTCGGCGGCATCCATACCCTTCAGATCGAAATCGTAGCTGCACGAAGTCATGAGGGCAAGAAGCAATAGCAGTGGAATATAAGTTGTTTTCATATCTGTTCAAAATTTGAGTGTGTAACTGAATGAAGGCATGATGGGAAACACGCCCGTGGCTTTCCCACGAAAACTGCCATCCGGTCGCTGCACCACTTTCCCGTAGAGGGCATTCATGCGACAATAAGCATTGTAGATGCTCACGTTCCAGATGCGTTCATCCCCCCGTTTGGTTGTTTTGCGGAAGTTCGCGCCCACGTCCAGCCGATGATAGGCGGGCAATGACACATTGTTGGGTTGCTCGTAAACCCATTCCGCTTCTCCCTTGCTTCCTATTCCGGGCAAGATGGGTGCATCGACTATCTGTTGGGGCACGGTCATGCGATTTCCGCTGTGGTAGCACCACGAGGCGTATGTCTCTATCCGGGACGAGGCTTTGTAGCGCATCGCAAGGTTCAGCTTGTGCCGGTTGTCAAACTTGTCCGCATACCACCCCGCATGGAACTCGGGAAAGTTCCGTTTGCTCCACGACAAGGTATAAGCGGCGTTGGCAGAAATGCGACTGCCGCTATAGGAGGCTTCCATTTCCATTCCGTAAGATTTGCCTTTGCCAAACCTTATCAGCGACTCCCAACTATCGGCAGACGGGGTCAGCCGGTTTCCTCCGTCATACTCTATGGCATGGTGCATGGTCTTGTAAAACCCTTCCACGTTGAGCAGCACTCGAAACGGAAGCCGCATATATATGCCCGCCGCATATTGTTGCGAACGCATGGGGCGGATGTTCCGGGTAGATGGTACCCAATAGTCAGTCGGCAGGTTCAGATAGGTGTTGGAAAGCTGGTGCATGAACTGGCTCATCTCCGTATAGGACGCCTTCACCGTCAATCCGTCACTGAGCTGATAGCGCAAGGCCGCACGCGGTTCTACGGAATGGAAAACCTTGCCGGATATGCAGAACAGCGTATAATGCGCTCCTACGTTCATCTGTAGCCTATGAGTCAAGGCGATGTCATCTTCCGCATAAAGCGAAAGCTCATGTCCCCGATAGAAAGAGGAAGCCTGTCTGCTGATGGTATCCTGCTGCTGCTCGTCGCCACTATAATCATAGTTGGCCGTGCTTTGCGGACGGAAGAAGTGCAGCAGGTAGTTGGAACCTATGCGCAGATGATGGCGGGTGCCGGGACGATAGTCGAACTCCATGCGATAGCCCACATCGTCTATCGTGGAATGATTGCGGCGTTCCGTATGGGTGATACCGTTCAGCGTCCCCTCATCCATCACTTTCTCTTCCGTGAGATAGTCTGAATGAGAGATGTTCCGCGTATAGACTCCGGTAAGATTGGCAAAAAGTCTGGAGGAGAACCGGTATTTCCAATTCAGTGCCGCTGTCAGGTTTCCCCATTGCAGGTCAAACTTATCTGTATCGGTTTCTCTGTCTAATGGGTATAGTATGTTTTTTACTTTGAATACATCATTGCCGGAATAAAAACTTATATCAGATTGACTGCGGTCGGAAAAGCGATGCGTTATTTTAGCATTGATGTCATGGAAAGCATAGCGCACGTTTATCTTGTCATCCCTTTTCGACTGATTGCGTATGGCCAATGCCGGAACGGTAAAGAGGTCAAGCCACGTGCGACGCATGGCAATGTTGAACGAAGTATGGTCTTTCCTGATGGGTCCCTCAAACTGTATGCGCCCGTCCAGCAATCCAACAGTGACACTGCCATGATATTCACGCATGTTCCCCTCATTGGTACGTACATCCACGACGGACGACAGCCTGCCACCGTAACGTGCAGGAAATCCACTCTTGTAGAAATCAATGTTCTTCACAACATCTGTGTTGAAAGCAGAGAAGAGCCCGCCCAAGTGATTTACCTGATACAGCGGAGTACCGTCTAAGAGGAAAAGATTTTCATCATTACTCCCACCATGTACATAAAGACCTGAGATAAGTTCCGTGCCTGCCGCTACACCGGAAAGGTTTTGAAGCGTTTTTACTACATCGGGAGAACTGAACAAGGCAAACTCCGTCTGCAAGTCACGGCTTGTAAGCGATTTCTTTCCGGTCTGCGTGGTCAGATTGGGAGAATTGAGGTCGGCTGTCACCACCACTTCTTCCAACTGATAAGAATCATTCAAATAGATATTCATTGGCTTGTTTCCATTCAGCAACACCTCTTCCAACCGTTCCCCCATGCCTACACACGAGAAATGCACCCGATGACGGCCTTCCGGCAGTGTAAGACTGAAAAAGCCGTGTTCATTCGTCAGCGTTCCTACGCCTGAAGCAGCATCCCATACGGTCGCATTGATGATTGTTTCTCCATCCTTGTCATAAACATATCCGCTAAGGGTATATTTGGCTTTGCTCTTTTGCTTTGCGCGGGTCAGCAATACATACTTGCCTTTTATTTCCCATGCGACTTCCGTCCCATGAAACAATTCTTTCAGGCTTTGTTCCAGTGTCAGCCCGTGAAGAGGTTTGCCGGAATAGGGTATAGCCAGTTTCAGAGAGGCATCATATACAAACTTCACGGAATGCTCCTTTTTGATGATTTCCATCTGCTCTTTGATGGTGTGCTTTGTTTGCATTGAGACAGCAGACATCTGTTGTTGGCAGCAGATTGCCAACAAAATGAATATAAGAAATCTGATCATACGCTTATTCTTTTTCTATCTTAACTCCTAATGATTCTTCAAGCAAAGAGACAATCACATCCACTCCGTCATCTGTTTCAAACTCTGCGGAAAGTGTCTTGTCTGCATTTGTTGCGGTCAGTTTTACATGATAATAATCTGATAATTCTTCCAGCACATCGGGCAGAGGTGTTTCTTCATAAACGAATTTCCCGGCAGCCCATGCCGCTGGGTTAGGTGTCTGTGGCGCTACGATGTGGGGTTGACGCTCTCCACGTATTAAGCTGGCTTGCATGTTTTTTGTCAACACCACGCCGTCATTCTCTCCTTTGGCGGCAAACAATACTTTACCGGACGAGACATAAACCTCTGTTGCCGAATCGGAAAGCGTCTCGTCTATTTGGAAACTCGTACCAAGAACTTTCGCTACAGCATATTGTCCGGTCACGCTGAAAGGATGTGCAGCGTCACGATGTACGCGGAAATATGCCTTTCCGGTCATTACCACTTCCCGTTGTTCTTTTCTGAATACCTCGGGACGGTATTTGAGCGAGGAATGAGGTGACAAGGTTACGAAGGTGCTGTCCGGCAGCATATATTCCATAACATTGCCGGCAGCGGCAATACGCATCCACGCATCGTCTTCGCGCATGTTCCAATAAAGATATGTACCGATGCAAAGCAGCAGCGAGGCAGCCACTCCCGACCAATAATATCCGATATGCCGCTTTCGGGTATGGATATCATGCTTATTTTTCCATTCATGAAATGCTTTCCGGGTGTCAAACACTCCATGCTTATAGTTCTTCAGGACGAACCGGATGCTTTTTTCTTCTATTTCGCTCATATTTTCATTCGTTTTCTACTAAGACTGCATTTTATGCAAATCCTACTATTCCCCAATGAAAAAAAATGCCTCTTTTGTGATTTTTCTTTTCAGAGCGGACTTTTTATACTTATCCGAAAAAGAACATATAGATCTTTCGTCCTCCCTCTTTCAAAGCCTTCAACGCTTTGCTTATCTGATTCTTAACCGTATTGACAGAAACCCCTTGCCGCTTCGCTATCTCTTCATATTTCAATCCGTCCCGCTTACAAAGCAGAAGTGCTTCCCTGCAACGTTCAGGCAGCGAGTCAATGGCAGTCCACAGGCGTGCTTCTATCAATGAGCGTTCTTCGCATTCTTCATCTGAAATCTCGTCAGCCAGGTCCATAGGAGTGACATTTGAATCAATCGCACTATCTTTTTTTAGTTTGTCAATGCAACGGTTACGTGCCATGGAATAGAGATACGACTTCAAATCGGAGACTATACGACCTTTACTCATGCATTCCCACAACGCGGCAAAGCAATCTTGTACGGTGTCTTCCGCATCTTCCGGGTCATTCAGATAATGTAGCGCATAAAGGCACAAAGGACGATAATACCGACGAAATGCATCATCCATACTTTTGAGAGAAGAACTATGTAGCATTATATATCTATATAAACAACCATATCCCACTAAATTTCCATTGTACCTACAACAGAGAAGGAAGCAGAATCAGCGGCGTTTTGCCGCAAAAAACTCTTTCATCAACCCGGCGCATTCATCCGCAAGCACCCCTTTCACCACAACGGTTTTAGGATGCAACGCTTGCGGCGCATAGCGCTGATATCCCCGTTTCTCATCTTCGGCACCGAAGACCAGGCGTCCTGTCTGCGCCCAGGCAATGGCGCCGGCACACATCACGCAAGGCTCCACCGTCACATACAGCGTACATTCGTTCAGGTATTTGCCGCCAAGGGTGGAAGCGGCGGCCGTTATGGCTTGCATTTCGGCATGGGCGGTGACATCTGTCAGCGTCTCCGTCAGGTTATGGGCGCGGGCAATGATACGGTCTTTGCAGACCACCACCGCTCCCACGGGCACCTCCCCCCGTTCGCCCGCCTTTCGCGCCTCCAAAAGCGCCTGCTTCATATAATCAGTATCTGTCATTCGTTTAAAAAGTTATCGGAAGTTATTGAAAATCATAAGGATCCATCATTACGTTTCGCTCCGTCAGGAGTTAAAAGCCAATAGTCCACAACATATCGTTGCCTCTGTGTCTCTGCGCCTCTGTGTTTGGTTACATCATCATCTCCTCATATCATGTTCGCCAAACAGCGTCGGATAATCCTCTTCCATATTCTTATGGATAAACATGAGAATAGTCTCCCTCAACCAGCGCGATTTATTGGTTATCTTGTATTTGGCAAGATAACGGTCCACAATCCGCTGTTCATCCTCGCTCATCAGGCATACCATGCGCTGTTCGCGTTTCGGTTCTTCGGGTGTTGCTTTCGCACACGTTTTATCTCTCTTTCTCATATCTCCTGCAAAATTACTTTTACTTCTGTAAAAACAAAGCAAATGCGTGTCTTTTTCTTCCAAATGATGCGATTTTCACAGGAGATATGTTCTCCCCCCACCCAGGCTGTCCGAGAACTTCCGTTATGTTTTCTTTTGGGTACGGAATTACACGGATTTACACGGTTTTCTTCTTGATTAATCCGTGAATTCCGTGCCTAAAATCTATCATGATGTCGATTCCTTTTCGTTTTGACACACCTCCGAAATCACCCCGGTAAAACCGGAAAGCATTGAAGCTGCCAGACTGAAAACAGTGCGAAAGCGGCAATGAAACGGGCATCATACCTCATGGTGTAAAATAATTTTTCCACCTCCTTTTCACAACCGACATGTCACGCTGAAAAAACGTTCCTCCCCCTTCTTCCCCCTCCATTCCCTATCTGCTCCCTGACCGTATAAAAATCAGAAACTGCCGCCGCCGAGGCGAGGTTAGATATCGGGGGTGGCCGGAGAAATAAAAAAAAAAA
>NZ_JAICZW010000175.1 GCF_029057325.1 Bacteroides sp.
AGCTGGAGGGAATCGAACCCTCGTCCAAACGAGGAAATCATAAGCTTTCTACATGCTTATCTTTGCCTAAGTTTTCGTGCAACGGCAGAACCAAAGCCATCAACCGTTACCTTATCCTCTAAAATTTCATCCAAGCCACGAGGCTGGCTTGAACTATCCCCGATTTTACTGCACCACTTTACCGGAATGCTTCGGAGCAACAGCTTCCGAGTGATGTCACGTCCCAGCACCTGGTGCCGGGATTAAGCTTCAATCTACTGTACTTCGATTAAGCAGCGAGAGCGTAGTTAGTTTCGCCAGATAAAATTTTGAAGACTGAGATTTAAGTGCCAATCAACGACGCACTGCATGCTTACTTACCATTTCTGCCCGCTGTCAAATCCAGTCAACCCCAAGCATTTATGATTGGGTGCAAAGATACAGATTCTTTTATTAGCGACCATCATCTATTTGCATATATTAATACATATCGTACAGAAAAGATGCCTTGTGAAAGATATTAAGAACTAATTCGAACTATTTTATCGCCTTTTACCACACATTTTTCTTATTATAACACGGAAATTTATAATCAACCCAATAATCCGACTTTTTTCAACCGCGAACGTATAGCCCCTCTATTCCTTTCAAATATTTCCATCAATTCTGCCACACTTCTCCCCTCCGCATAAAGTTGTTTCAAGCGATTGTCATCTTCCTCAGTCCATGGAGCGTAAGCCTTTGCATATATCTGTTTTTGCTTATCCATGTAAGATAATGCCTCACTCTCTTTTTCTCTTGAAACAGGCTCTTTCCGAACAGCCGTATTCTTTTTAGCGAACTCCTTGATAACAGCAATGAACTGCTCACCATAAACATCACGTTTATGCTCACCTATACCAAAGATGTTTCCAAAATCGTGAAGCGTAGTTGGACGTTCCGCCACAAGGGCATGAAGTGATTTGTCGGACATCACAATGTATGCAGGCCAACTGTTTGCATCGGCTATTTGCCGACGTAGCTCGCGCAGACGTTCAAACAGAAGCTTTTCTTCACTATCGCTATCGTGATTGGCTATCGGTTCTACAGAATCAGTCTGTCGTGCACGCTTTCTCTTCCCTTTCACTCGCAAGTCCTCGCGCACAATGATTGCCAATTCAGCCTTTTTCCGACCATATAATACATCTTTGCCCAATTCAGTGAGCTTCAAATGCCTATCCTCATTATAAGCTATCTCGATAAAGCCCATTTGCAACAATGGCCGACAACGCCTTTTGTACCAGCATTGTTCCGTCAAAATGTTGGGGCGGAGTGCTGCACACATCACAATTGCCACAATTAAATTCGGACGTTTCTCCAAAATAATTCAATAAAATACGCCGTCGGCACACTTGAGCCTCGGCATATTCTTGCATGCGGTTCAGTTTTTCATGGTTGATTTCCTGCCAGCCGCTTTCGTCAGCAAACTTCCGAAGTGTAATCAAGTCCTGCAAATTGAAGAACAAAAGGGTTTCCGTTAGTAATCCGTCACGGCCGCCACGGCCTATCTCCTGATAGAAGCTCTCAATGCTTTTCGGCAAATTGTAATGAATGACAAAACGAACATTACTCTTGTCTATCCCCATGCCGAAAGCAATAGTAGCTACCACAACATTTATTCGGTCTGTGACAAACTCCTCTTGAACCCGATTACGCTCTTCCATCGCCAATCCTGCATGATAAACCCCAACGGAGACTCCTTTTTCACGGAGTTTCTCGGCAAGCTGCTCTGTTGTCTTGCGTGCAAGACAATAGATGATGCCACTCTCATACGAATGACGTTCTATCATGTTCATAATAGTACGGAGTTTTTCATTGGCAGAATAACCACGTTTCACGCTCAAACTAAGATTCGGCCGGTCGAACGAGCTGACGAAGACTTCAGGATTACGCAAATGCAATCGTTCCAGAATATCAGTTTTTGTGATTTTGTCGGCTGTCGCTGTCAATGCCATAATAGGAACATGAGGAAATTGCTCACGCAATAACCCAAGTTGGGTGTATTCCGGTCGGAAGTCATGTCCCCATTGCGAAATACAATGAGCCTCGTCAATGGCAAAGAGCGATACTCGCAGATATTGTTGCATCCAGGGAATGTATGCCATAAGACGTTCCGGTGACATATATAACAATTTCAATTCACCTCGCAGGCATCGTTCTTGAATCGTTCGATTTTCCGACTCGCTATTACCGCTATTCAAGGCCTCTGCCGGAATCCCGTTAGCACGCAAAGCCTCCACCTGATCCTTCATCAAAGATATGAGTGGAGATACCACAACAGCCATGCCTTCCATCAGCAATGCCGGTATCTGAAAGCAGATTGATTTGCCGCCACCGGTAGGCATCAATACAAGAGAATCTCTGCGCTGAAGCACATTTTGAATAATCTCTTCCTGCATGGGGCGAAAGGAGTCATATCCATAATACGACTTAAGTATCTGTTTGGGTGTTTTCATATAATATTAGATTGTTGTATCAAAAATTCCATATCAATCCGCTACATCATCATCAGCAGCAGAGCTTTCATTGTTGCGAATATCTCAAACGGCAGAGGCACCGCAGTGTTATCAAGCTCTTTCAACCGGACATCTACGGGCCGGACACTCTTGCCTATCTCACCCCAATCTTCTTAAAGCAGGAATTGGTCAATATATATACATATCCTTGTTCGTTCGTTTTCATCAGCAAAATCTGTGAATTTCTACTAATTCACAAATATAACGGTTTATTTTTATCCGCAATCCATAAGTGGGTATATTTTAGATTTAAGGGACAAGTATGTAATCCAAAAAACTCTTCCTTGAATGTGGCTTTAAACTGTTCTCGTAAGAAGTTAAGCACAGCGATTTCTTCCAAAATGCAAGTATATGTGTCAAAACATGCATTTTGCTTTCTTTTAGGCACGGATTTACACGTTTTTCTTCTTGATTAATCCGTGAATTCGTGTAATCCGTGCCTAAATTATATCATTATGTCGGTTCCTTTTCGTTTTGACACACCTCCGTATCCTCACTTGATATGCTTGCACTTTGAATACCATGAATAAACCATGCCATGCAAACAATTTTAAACCTCCCCCTTCACATAACACTTCTGATTCCCCCTTCCGCAAGCCACAATCACCCCCTTCTCTACAAAATGCTTCAAATCCTTGGTTGCCGTCCATTTCAGCCGTCCGGTCAGTTCGCTGTAGGTCACACGGTTGATGAAGGGATGGGTGTCAAGATAAGCCAGCAGGCGCCTTTCCAATTCTTCCAAAGACAGGTTGCTAGAGTGGCGGAAAGCTACGGTAGGCACCCTTTCCAACTGGCCGTTCAGCGCCTTCTTGAACTTGGCGGAGGGACGGAAATTGACATCGTTAAAGCTGATGGACTGTGCACGGATGTCCGTCTTTTTCTCTACCAATCGGGCGCCTTTCACTTTGCCGGTGAAGAAGCCAAGCTCCCCTATCTCTACACGGAATCCCTGGTTTATCCAGTCGGTAGCCGTATCAAACACGCTCATCAATACACCTTCGATCTCGCCTTTGCGAAAACCGGTTCGCTTGGACACCAGATTGAGGAACTCATCCGATGAAATGGTTCCTGCCACCACAGCCTGCACGTAGAGCACCTCTTTTTCGCCCTCTTTCGTGGTGAGTGCCGGTTTCTTCTTCAAATCATAATATGCCATATCTATCTCTTATTAAACTATTTGCGTATCGTTTCAAAACTAATTTCCAGCTTGTGGAAAAACAAGTCTCATTTCACGGACAAACAACTTCCGCAACAACCATAAACAAGTAAGCTGTTTGCAGAAAGCCCATGGGCTGCTTATAGACAGCCGATAATCTGATTGCATACAGCCCATGGGCCGTCTATAAGCAGCCCACTTACTTGCAGGCACAAAAATAATTGTTTTTCCGTGAAAAAGAAGTTATATTCAGACAGATTTGAATAACAAACGGACAAAACATCACCGAAATCAAGAAGCCAATGGCATAGCTCTTCACAAAAGTAAGAACCAATAACGCCCGAATAACTCCTTTTAACTCCCGATAATCCCTCAAAAAAAGGGAATTGTATTACCTTTGTCCAGAAAAGAATGAAACAACTTTACACACTATCACCATGAAACATCTTCTTCTATGTATGCTCGGATTGGGGCTGACGGCCTGCGGCTCTTCTCCCAAAGGGTCCGACAATGACCAAGACGAACTCGCCATGCTGGTGGGCACTTACACCAACGGTTCGAGCAAGGGCATCTACACCTTCCGCTTCAACCAAGAGACGGGAACGGCGGTCGCGCTCAGTTCGGCGGCGTTGCCAAATCCATCCTACCTCGTTCCGTCGGAAGACGGCAATCGGGTCTATGCCGTCAGCGAGATGAATGACAGTACGGCCGCACTCAGCTCCCTTTCCTTCGACCGGAAAACTGGAAAACTGCGCCTGCTGAATACCGTACCCACCTTTGGTGCCGACCCCTGCTACGTGGCCACCAATGGCAGGGAGGTATTGACCGCCAACTATAGCGGTGGAACCATGTCCGTCTTCCCCTTGCAGAAAGATGGCACGCTGGCTTCTGCCGACACCCTCTTCCAAGGTTCTGCCACCGGTCCTGATGCCCTGCGCCAGGGCACTCCCCACATCCATTGCACGGTCTTTTCGCCAGACGGGAAATACATCTTCGCCACGGACTTCAGCGCCGACCGCATCCTGCGCTTCGTCCTGCATCCCAACGACCCTATTCCCCATCCCTCTCTGGAAGCCGTGAATATTGAAGCCGACTCCGGTCCGCGCCATCTGACGTTCAGCCCGGACGGGAAGTTCGCCTACCTCATCACCGAACTGTCCGGCAAAGTCATCGCCTTCAGCTACGATGATGGACGACTGGAACAGATACAGACCATCACAGCCGACACCATAGCCGCCCGCGGAAGTGCGGACATCCACCTCAGCCCGGACGGAAAGTACCTCTACGCCAGCAACCGACTGAAGGAGGATGGCATAGCCGTCTTTGCCGTGAACCCCGAAAACGGCACACTGGCCAAAGTAGGCTATCAGCCCACTGGCATCCACCCGCGCAACTTCAACATCACGCCCAACGGAAAATACCTGCTTGCCGCCTGCCGCGACAGCAACGTCATTCAGGTGTATCGGCGGGATGAAATCACCGGACTTCTGGAAGACACCCATCAAGACATAGCAGTGGACATGCCGGTATGCATACAGTTCGTCGGCTCTGTTAATAATCTATAAAGCAACAGCTGGCAAAGATAAGTTCACTAACTTTGTACCTCAGCTAAATCAGTCTAAACGATGTACATTATGAAAAAGAAGATATGGATGCTATCCGCCCTACTCCTGAGCACTGCCGCCTTGGCGCAGACAGAAGTAACCACCGGCGTGATGCGCGGCAAAGATTACGGGGTAACTTATATGCTGCCCAAAACGGAAATTGAAATCGTATTGCAAACCACCAGGCACACCTATGTGCCCGGAGACTATTGCAAGTATGCCGAACGCTACTTGCGCCTCAACAACGTGTCTGCCGAAACAGAAGAGTATTGGACGCTGGACAAGATAGAAACCCGTGCGGCAGGCGTTCCCGATAAAGAGAACGTATATTTCGTCAAAATGAAAGACAAGACCGTAGCTCCCCTGATGGAACTTACGGAAGGCGGCATTGTCCGCTCTATCAACATGCCTTTCAGCAAATGGCAGGAAACGCCCCCTGCACAAGTTCAAGCCACGGAAAAAGAAGTGGACCCGCGCAGTTTTCTGACAGAAGAGATATTGATGACAAGTTCCAACGCCAAAATGGCTGAACTGGTGGCCAAAGAGATTTACAGCATCCGCGAAAGCAAGAACGCCCTTCTGCGCGGAGAGGCGGACAACATGCCCAAAGACGGTGCCCAGCTCAAACTGATGCTTGACAACCTGAGCCTGCAAGAACGTGCCCTGACAGAAATGTTCTCAGGCAAAGTCAAAGAAGAGTCAAAGACATTCACCATCCGCCTGACCCCCGAAGAGATGAGCGGCCAAGTGGCTTTCCGCTTTTCCAAAAAGTTGGGATTGGTGGCTATCGATGATTTGGCAGGTGAGCCTTACTACATCAGCATTACCGATTTGAAGACACCCGGCATACCCGCCGAAGACGGTAAAAAGAAGGTGGAAGGTATAGCCTACAACCTTCCGGGCAAAGCGCAAGTGACACTCACCCATAACAACAAAAAGCTGTTCGACGAACAGCTTCCTATTACTCAATTCGGAACCATCGAATACCTGGCACCGATATTGTTCAACAAAAACTCCACTATCAAGGTACTGTTCGACACAGCCACCGGAGGAATCATAAAAGTAGATAGGGAATAACCCCCGATTGTCAATTGCCAATCGTCAATTGAATAAAACGGTCCTTGCGCAACTGCATCAGATAGGCAGTCACGCGAGGACCGTAATTTTTATCTTCCCCGAAGTGCGGGGCAAGCAGAGTGATGATTTCGCGCACGGTATGGTGCCCGTCTATCAGATTCCAAACGGCGGTGCCATGTTCTTCCAGCCGCACACGGATATCGGGCGACATCCCTTTCGGCAACAAGAAGCGCCGCATCCATTTATACTTAAACCGGGGATAGGCGAGCACAGCGCACTCACCTTCCCACTCGGTCGTTATATAGCTGCAACGAACCGGAACTGCGTCCAACAGGCTAACCTTGCCTTCAGGAATTTCCATAGCATCTTTGTTCATCGTTCTCTGCAAACTTAAATAGCGATTATTCCTTGATATTAGGCTCTTCCAATCCCAATCCCTTCTTGCGGTCAACCACCTTCAGCACAAAACCAAGCACCAAAGCTGCAACACCCAGACAAGCAAGCATCACCAACGGAGCCGTATAGTCATAAGACACGGCAGCCTCTTCGGGCGTAATCACCCCGTTCTTCAGGTCTTCCACCAACTGGGGGTTGGTCTTGTCAAGCACCTTGCCTATCAGCAGCGGGAACAGCCACAAACCGATGTTCTGAATCCAGAAAATCAAGGCGTATGCACTTCCGATGATTTTGGCATCCACCAGCTTGGGCACGCTGGGCCACAAAGAAGCAGGTACCAACGAGAAGCTGGCTCCCAGCACCAGAATCGTGAGATAAGCGATGAAAATACCGCCCACTGCCATCTCTTTGAACATCGGGAGAACAAACGCAAACGTCAAATGGCACAAGATGAGCAAGACGGAACCTATCACAAGCATAGAAGCCGCCTTTCCCTTATGATCCACATAGTTGCCCAATATCGGCGTAATGCCCACCGCCAACAAGGGGAATACGGCAAACACCGTTTCGGCACTCTGACGCATATAGCCCATGTAGCAGAACACGACCAGCGCCACACTTGCCACGACCAGCAATCCGTATTTCATATTGGCTTTCTTGGAGAAGTTGCTGGCAAATGCCGCGGCAGCCACTACCAACATGATACAATATTGAATGATGACCACTGTATTGGAAGCCCAGAAAGAATCAGCAGGAACCTCGGTAAACACCAAATTGCACTGCAACATATTTACCGCATACTTTTGGAAGGGGAATATCGCCGAATAATAGAGCACGCACAACAGCGCCACTACCCAGAAGCCTCCACTGGAAAGGATTGTGCCAAGGTCGCTAAGCTTAAACGGATCATCCTTTTCTTCCGCTTCGCCAGTCTGTTCGTCCAACTTCTTATCCATAAAGAAATAGACAATAAACATAATCAGCGCAATGAACAGCAATACCACACCGAACGCCACCGAACGGGAAACGTCTATCACACCTCCCAACTTGGCAAACATCGGAGAGAAAATCATGCAGGTAGCCACTCCCAAACGGGCCAGAGCCATCTCAGACCCCATTGCAAGTGCCATCTCACGCCCTTTGAACCACTTCACGATACCGCGTGAAACCGTGATACCGGCCATTTCCACACCGCAGCCGAAAATCATAAAACCTACCGCAGCAAATTTGGCAGATGCAGGCATGCCTTTATAGAAAGGAGATATTCCCAATTCGTCAAAGCCGGGAATATAATTCAGGTTGTTGTTAAACCAAGTCTCCAATCCGCTTCCTTGGAAAGCATCGGTCACGGCATACCAATTGACGGTAGCCCCCACAAGCATCACCGCTCCCGAAAGCACCGCCGTAAAGCGTACCCCCATCTTATCCAGAATGATGCCGGCAAAGATAAGGAAGAAAACAAAAACATTGAGGAACGTTTCAGAACCCTGCATCGTACCGAAAGCTGTGGAATCCCATCCTCGGGTCGATTGCATCAAATCTTTGATGGGCGAAAGGATATCCATAAAAATGTAGGAGCAGAACATGGCGAAAGCCAAAAACAAGAGTACCATCCAGCGCATTCCTGCAGAATCGCGCAATGTTTGATGGATTTTGTCAGTAGTTGTCATTTTTCTTTTTACTATAAGGTTAATTAATATATGCGTAAGTATTTTTTCTTTCTCTTCCGCGAAATAAAGAAAGACACGGATTACATGGCATCCACGAATCTGTATATCCGTTCTGTCCGCTGTAATCCGCGTCTTCCAACGTTGTCCGCAGCTTAACGTCTGCGACAACTATAAAAAAGTGGTATTCCTATTTTCAATGAGCCGCAGAATCTGTCGCAGCAGGAGTTTCCGTTGCCGGAGCTGCCGTACCTATAGGCATGTTATAAGGATTGGTCTTTTCTTCCTGTTGGGCTTGTTCCAGAATGACATCACCACCCTTACCGGTAGAAGTAGGAACTGTATAAGCCGCCACAATGCTGAACACTACCATGGCACCGGCCAAAGTCCAAGTTGCCTTTTCCAAGAAGTCTGTAGTCTTGCGTACGCCCATGATTTGATTGGATGACGCAAAGCCTGACGCCAGACCGCCCCCTTTTGAATTTTGAATCAACACAATGAAACACATCAGCACGGATGCAAGCACCATTAAGATAATTAATAATAAGTACATTTTTGTTTATTTTGATTTAGCGTTAATAATCAATTTCTCCAAAAATCTGATTTGGTCTGCAAAGTAAGCATTTTTTTTTGGATAATTCAAACTTAATTTTTTAATAATTTCAAGTGCCTTCTCATATCGGTGCTGTTTTATGTATATTCTTGCCAAAGTTTCCGTAAAACAGCTGTTGTCTATCTCCTCTGCAGCCGACATTTCCGAAGTTTCCTCCTCCTCATCCGCTTCTTCCGTCTCTTCATACGCTACTTCGGAAAAATTCCTTTTTTCGTTCGCGGCATCCGGCGATTCGCTCTTCCGGATAAAGCCATCTATCAATTCATGGCCATGCAGTTGAGGCACTTCCTCCTGTTCTTCCGATTTCTCTTCCTGCGATTCATCCTCCTGCATCAGATAGGCCGTATAGTCCATGGCATAGTCCAAGCCCGTTTGTTGGGTATGCTCCTCCGGAAGTGTAGCCAAAAAAGTATCAATCAGGAAAAGCGTGCGGTCCACACTCAACTCTTGTTCCAGACCTTTGGAGAAAAGCGGCGAATCCTTGTGGGACTTCAGCGTATAGCGGTCGCCTTCTATCAGGTAGAACAATATGCGGCGATCTACCACATACAGCACCGCCTTGCGCAGTTCCGCGCCAAAACTGATGTCGTGCAGCAAATAGAGATTTTTCAGATAAAGCAGACGGAGCGACTGGAAATAAGGATAGCGAGCCACCAGCGTGCGCAGCTCGTACAAAGTATCCCTGTTTAACATTTCGGGATGCAGAATCCACTGTTGCAATTGGACGGAAGTCATCGCTCTACCAATTAGCTACGGTTGCATTGAATATCTGCTCGACGATGTCTTTCACCATCAGCGTTATCAGCTGATCCTGCACTTCGGTCAGCAGTCGTGAAGAGTCGTATGTCTGGAAAGCCGAAAACTGTTGCTCAAAGTCCTCCTCATGGTTCGTATTGTTCACGTAACGCACATTGACGGTCAACGTGACCTTCACTTTCGAAGAGTAGCCACTGGCATCCACCGACTCATTATACTGATTGTAACCGGTTATCTCACCGTCTATGTCCAAATCCCCTCCCGTGTTTACCAACCGCAACCGGGTCTGCTGTATGAACATATCCTTCATCTTCTGGTTAAACTCCGTAGCCAACGGCGCATATACATATTCCGCCCGGTTTTGGAAGTCGGCGATGGAAATCGTCTTCACCTTTGTGTAGTCGATGGAGCTGATGGGCGCAAGTCCCACCTTTATACTACAAGAGTTCAACAAGAACGAGCAACTCACCAACAACGTGGCAAGCCCTATTTTTTTAATCCAATCCATATTCTTTAATCTTTCTGTATAATGTACGCTCGGAAATTTTCAAATCCTGCGCCGCATTTTTACGCTTTCCATGATGTTTTTCAAGTGCCTTGCAGATCAACTCCTTCTCCACTTCATCCAATGAAAGCGACTCCTCCACATACTCCTCCGTGTCTTGTATGTCATCATCCGCCGCCGATACCGGCTTCACCGAAGGATGAATAATGGTAGGCACCCCGGTTTCCACCGAAGGAACCACCGCCTGAGCAGCCGGCGTATAATAAGCGGAAGCAGGAACCGTAGCGTTGGGCACCGTTCCCCGTTCCGTCATGATTTCATGCACCAGTTTCTTCAGTTCCGTTACATCCTGACGCATATCAAACAGCACTTGATAAAGAATTTCCCGTTCGCTGCCGAAACTCTTGTCTTCCTTCACGCCGAACAAGGCGGGCAAGCGCTGTATGGCAGGCTGTTCGGGCAAGTATCCTTTCAACAAAGAGGCATTGATTTCCCGATTGGTCTCGATAATGGATATCTGCTCGGTGATATTCTTCAACTGACGCACATTGCCGGGCCAGGAATAAGCCAGCAACACCTGCTTGCCATCTTCTGTCAGTTGGATGGCGGGCATCCGATACTTTTCCGCAAAATCCGAAGCAAACTTGCGAAAAAGCAACACCACGTCCTCCCCTCGCTCACGCAAAGGCGGCACCTGAATGGGCACCGTATTCAGGCGATAATACAAATCTTCCCGAAAACGACCGTCTGCAATAGCCTGCGTCAGGTTCACATTCGTCGCAGCCACAATACGCACATCCGTTTTCTCCACTTTGGAAGAGCCCACCTTGATGAACTCCCCGCTTTCGAGCACACGCAACAATCGTGCCTGTGTAGGTAAAGGCAACTCACCTACTTCGTCCAAGAAGATAGTACCTCCATTGGCCTCGCCGAAATAACCTTTCCGCTCGCCGATGGCACCCGTAAAAGCGCCCTTTTCGTGGCCGAAGAGTTCAGAGTCGATTGTTCCTTCCGGAATGGCACCACAATTCACGGCAATGTACTGTCCATGCTTGCGGCGGCTATATTGGTGGATAATCTGCGGAAAGCTCTCCTTTCCCACTCCACTCTCTCCAGTAATCAGCACAGACAAGTCGGTAGGCGCCACCTGCATGGCAATATCAATGGCCCGCAACAACGTTTCGTTATTACCGATAATACCAAAGCGTAATTTTACTTGTTGTATCTCTGCTCTTGTCATTCTACAAATCTTCTTCTACACTATCCAATTTCAGCTTATCGCTGTCATCGCGCTTTTCGTAATATTGTCTGCGCAAGGGGTTCGCATGGGCAACTTCTTCGCGTTGACGATTGCGGAACACATCAATAGCGACATAGATAGCCTGACGGAAGGAATCCTCCAAAGCCACCCCTTTTCCGGCAATAT
>NZ_JAICZW010000176.1 GCF_029057325.1 Bacteroides sp.
CCGTATCACTTGTCCGTTCTTGTCTGTTTCCACAAAAGGACCGTGTTTCTTTCCTTGCTTGATGAATCCTTCGTAACGGTTTCCGTTCTTGTCCTCCTGAACGCCGCTTCCATCTTCCATGCCGTCCACGAAACTACCTTTATATTTGGTGCCATCGGTTAGAATCAACGTACCCTGGCCATTGAATTTGTTGTCTTTCCACTCTCCTTCGTAGGAATCGCCCACGTTCCATTTGTAAACGCCATATCCGTCACGTTGGTTGTTTTTCCAATCGCCTTCGTAAACGGCTCCGCTCGCCCATGTAAACGTGCCATGTCCTTCCTGTTTGCCATCTTTGAAGCTTCCCACATACTTGTTTCCATTGGCATGATAATAGATGCCCTCACCCGTGCGTTCGCCTTGCACGTATGAACCTTCGTAACGGTCGCCGGTATGGAAAAAATAGATGCCTCTTCCATGCTGCACATCTTCTTTCCAATCGCCTACATACTTATCTCCGTTGGCATATTCAAATGTTCCATTACCTTCGCGCACATCGTTCTTCCATTCGCCGTCATATTTGGAACCGTCATTCCACGTCAGCACTCCTTTGCCGTCCTTCTTGTCGTTTTTCCAGGAGCCTTCGTATTTGGAGCCATTCTTCCAGGTATAGGTGCCCTGCCCTTCGCGCTTGTCGTTCACCCAGTTGCCCTCATAGAGGTCGCCGTTGTAGTAATACATCACGCCTTCGCCATGCTGATAGTCCTGATACCACATTCCCTCATAGCGGTTGTTGTTCACGAAGTAATAAGTACCCTTCCCATGCTGCCGGTTCTGGAACCAACATCCTTCGTATCTCTCGCCGTCGGGGAATGTATAGGTTCCCTGCCCTTCACGTTTGCCCTTTACATACTCACCTTCGTAGGTGTCGCCGTTTTTGAAGACGGTTTTCCCTTTTCCATGCGGTTTCCGTCCTTTTATTTCGCCCGTATATAATGCACCGTCTTCCTTAAAAGTATAGGTCCCTATTTTTATTTCCGTAGAAAATGTATTTTTTACTTTATCAAAAAAGCTCTCTTTCTTTTCTTGAGCAACGGTTTCTTGACACAACAAGAAAACCAGTATAAACGTGGTATATAGATTTTTCATGAATTTCAAATTAGGATATGCAACAAAGATACGATTTATCTGCTTAACAGCACGTGCCTTTCATCGGTTTTATGACATTTTTTTACCGGACACCACTTCTTTTAATCTCTCTTTGCATAAATACTTTCCGGCAAGTTCGCGAATTTCCTGCGCGGTCACTTCCTTGACCGCCTTCAAGGCATCGGCAAAATAGGTGTCCTGCAGACCGGATGCATATACGAAAATCCAGGCATCCGCCAACGAGAACGCCGACTCATAGCCACGGCACATATCGCCCAACATATAGTTCTTCACCACCCCCAGTTCCTCGTCGGACACCAATTCGTTTTGGAGCCGGTCTATCTCATGATACACTTCGGCAATCAGAGGCTCCACGCATTCATTGGTGGTTTCGGCTCCTATCACCAATATGCTCTGTTGCGGATAGGACATTATGCCTGCTGAAATGCTGTACGTATATCCCTTTTCCTCCCGGATGTTCGACATCAGCCGGCTGCCAAAGTAACCTCCAAACAGCGTCACCAGCACCCTTGTTTTCAAATAATCCGGATGGGTGCAGCTCAACGAAGGCATCCCCATGCGGACGGCACTCTGCAAAGCATCCGGATGCTCAATGAATATACGCTTTTCGGGCACGGTCACAGGCATGTAGCTCTTCTGTTCCGGCCGGCGGAAATCCGTCCCGAAAGGTTCTTTGCCGAACAAGGCCTCTATCCGCCGGAGGCAATCGTCCGTCACCTTTCCCGAAAGGTAGATGCTGCAATTCTCCGAATGATAGAAACGCCGGTAGAACGCACGCAGCACCGACGGAGTAATACGGTGGTAGTCCTCCTCCTGCACCAACCTTCCGCAAGGGTGCTGCTCGCCGTACAATGCCTTTACCAGTCCCCGATGTGCCCGAAAGTCCACTTTAGAAGTGTTGACAAGGAATTGGCGGATATTGTTGTTCAAAATCACCTCCAGCTCCTTTTCCGGAAACGTCGGTTCTTTGACGATGGATTCCAGCACGTCCAATGTCTCCGGAAGGTACTTATTCAAGGAATAAAGGGTGATGTAGGTATGTTCCGACGCGCCGGAAAGTTCCAGCCAGGCTCCATAGTAATCCAGCTTCTCCGCTATTTCGGCTGCGGTGTAGCGGCGGGTCCCTTCACGCAGCATCCGGTTGGTGAAGAGCGATTGCAACGGTTGCGTCTGCTGCCAGCGGCCGCCTTCCATGATCAAGTCGATACGCACCACCTCGTTGTCGCCCGTATTGAGCACATTCAGCGATACGCCGTTCGGCAACCGGATGCGCTCCGGCCTTTGTACCGTCAGCTGCTTCGGTTCTACTATTTCGGGTTGTATGTTTCGGTTCAGCATTGTTTGAAGAAAAGTTTTGTAGTTGTGTCAAAACAATAATGTGGCGCTGCTTTCTTTTCAATTATCAAGCAGTTTCAGTCCGCGCACGATATAGTCTCGTTTCAAATCTTCCGGCTTATACACCGTTTCATCGCAAGAGAGCAAATCGATATCCAACCGCACAATCTCCCGTTTTTTGTCTTCGGGCAGCCTGCCCGCTTCCCGCTCGATGGCTTTCAACCGGGCGAGGACTTCCTCCACCCGCTTATCGGAAACGAAACGCGCCACCTGGTTGGAAAACAGATTCGGACCCTGAAAAAACAGCGGTTCCGTCTCCTCTTCTTCCGAAAAACGTATATCGGAAAAAAGTTCGGTCAAACGCCGACGCGCCAGCATCATATTCTCCATCCGCCGCTCATTGCTTCCTATGCTAATAGTGTACTCCATTTTCAATCAATTAAGTCAGTAAACAAGTTGACAAGTTAACAAGGCTACCAGACGAAGTTATTCAGGGTTCTACCCGCATCGCTTATTCATAACAAGAGCCTTGTAGCCTCGTTAACTCGTAGCCTTGTTAATTTGTCAACTCGTCAACTAAAAAAACTAATTAAACAATTCGTCCAACCCCTCAATCGGCTCTTCCACATGGATGCCGCCATCAACCTCCACATTGTCTTTACACGGGTTATAGCCTTCGGGCAATTGGAAGGTTTCGTTCTCGTCATATCCCAATGTCTTATCTCCTAACACCTTCACCATATATTTGGCCCAGATAGGCAATGCCATAGAAGCGCCTTGCCCGTGCAGCATCGTGTCGAAGTGGATGTCACGGTCCTCACCTCCTACCCAACAGCCGGATACCAGCGAAGGCGTGAAGCCCATAAACCATCCGTCTGCGTTGTAGTTGGTCGTTCCCGTCTTTCCGCCCATGTCGGCTTTCACGCCCAGACGGCGCACACGTCCTCCGGTACCCTCATTCACCACGGCACGAAGCATTACCAGCATCTTGTAGGCACTGGAAACGCTGATGACCTCTTGCATCTCCGGCGCAAAGGTTGCCAGCACATTGCCTTCATTATCCTCGATGCGGGTCACAAACAACGGAGCCACCCGTATGCCTTTGTTGGGGAATGCCGTATAGGCGCTTACCATTTCGCCCACAGAGATTTCACACGGGCCGAGACAGAGCGAAACGGACGGAACGATTTCTTTATTACGCACGCCGAACGTGTGTATCAACCGCTTCAGGTTATAGGGATTCAGTTTGCTCATCAGATATGCCGTCACCCAATTGTCCGAATTGGCCAATCCCCATTTCACCGTCACCATCTCGCCGTAACGCTTCTTGTTGGCGTTGCGCGCTGTCCAGGGTTTTCCATTTTCATCAAGCAACGTATATTCCACGTGACGCACCTGGTCGCAGGGAGAGAACCCGTTCTCCATCGCCAGCGTGTAGAGGAAGGGCTTAACGGTAGAGCCCACCTGACGGCGTCCTACCATCGCCATATCATACTGGAAGTAGTGATAATTGGGGCCACCCACATACGCCTTCACATGTCCGTTGCGCGGATTCATCGACATGAAGCCGGCACGCAGGAAGAACTTGTAATAGCGGATGGAGTCCATCGGAGTCATTATCGTATCCTTCTCGCCATCCCAACTGAATACGGACATTTCTTCGGGTGTGTCGAACGCCTTCTTTATTTCCGCTTCGGTGGCACCCGCCTTCTTCATCGTGCGATAGCGGTCGGACAGCTTCATGGCACGCTCCAGAATCTCGTCCACCTGTTCTTGAGTCAGTCTGAAGGTATAGGGAGCCTTCTTCGCACCTTTTTTCTCCTTGAAGAAATAGCCTTGCAACTCTTTCAGATGTTCGGTCACGGCTTCTTCGGCATATCGCTGCATGCGCGAGTCGATGGTCGTGTAGATTTTCAGTCCGTCAGTGTAAAGGTTATATTTGCTGCCATCCTTTTTGGTGTTCTTCTCGCACCATCCGAACAGCGGATTGTTTTCCCAATCGAGCGAGTCTTCATAATACTTCTGCATCTGCCAGCCGCGGTAGTTCGCCTTGTCGGGTTTCTTTGCGTTCAGCACGCCGCGCAGATACTCGCGGAAATAGGGAGCCTGTCCTTCCTTGTGGTCCACCCGGTTGTATTTCAATTGCAACGGCAACGCTTGCAGAGAGTCGCATTCGGCTTTCGTGATATATCCCGCCTTCCGCATCTGGTCCAGCACCACGTTGCGTCGTCCGCGTGTACGCTCGTTGAAGCGCACGGGATTGTAGCGCGACGGGTTCTTGCACATGCCCACCAGCGTGGCCGATTCCTCTATCTTCAGCTCTTTCGGCTCGCAACCGAAATAGGTGAATGCTGCCGTCTTGACACCTACTGCATTGTTCAGGAAGTCGAACTTGTTCAGATACATCGTCAGAATCTCTTCTTTTGTATAGTAGCGTTCCAGTTTCACGGCAATCACCCACTCTATCGGCTTCTGGAACAGACGTTCCATCACGTTGTCCGCACTGGGCGAATAGAGTTGTTTGGAAAGCTGCTGCGTAATGGTGCTGCCGCCTCCGGCATTTTCCTGCATCAGGAGTCCGCGCTTCACGATGGCACGGGTCAGGGCTATGGCGTCAATGCCCGAATGTTCGGCAAAGCGCACATCTTCTGTGGCTATCAGCGCGTTGATGATGGAGGGACACAAATCATCATATCCCACGAAAACGCGGTTCTCCTTGCTGTAAGAATAGGTGCCCAACACTTTGCCGTCATCCGAAATGACTTCTGTGGCAAACTTGTAATGCGGATTTTCCAAATCTTCTAACGGAGGCATATAGCCTATCCATCCTTTGGCTATGGCAAAAAAGATAACGACACAAGCAAGCGCCACCAGCACAATGAGTCCCCACAGCAGGATGATTACTTTCTTTATCATAGTTCAGTCCCTAAAAATCATAATTAAAATAATAGGGCAAAGGTACGGAAAGTCCTGTAAAAACGGAAGGATTTAAGGGATTTTTCGTAGTTCGGGACACGGCTTTTTCATTTACGGGAGTTAAAGGAGGCATCACTTTACCTTCTTTTGTCAGGAATGAAAGGAGAGAAAGGAGTCAGAAGGAGTTTAAAAAAGCCGCTCTTTTCATTTCAACGCACCCACACGACTTGAAAATCAGAAATAATTACATAAGATAGTCCCATCCCGAAAATTTCGTTCCATTCTATTTTTCCAGTCCGTGTCTTGTCAGGCCCTTACCTGCTCCATAGTTGCTTCGGTGTTTCTTCGGACGTTCTTCGGACATTCTTCGGTCCTAGGGAGTGGAG
>NZ_JAICZW010000177.1 GCF_029057325.1 Bacteroides sp.
GAAAGAGAAGACCGACGACCTGCGCCACCGAATAGCCACCCACGAAGACGGCATGCAACAACTGAAGACGGAACGGAAACGACGCTCCGCCGCCCTGCAGCAGAAACTGTTCGAACAGTTCCGAATGCTGAACTGTCGGGGAGAAGTGAAAACGCTTTGCGAGATATTTGAGCAAACCGTACACAAGACACCACCTGCCGGAGCCGGCGAGTGTGCCGCCCCCAAACTGCTGCAACAAGCCTACCTCCATCGTTGGAAACCGATGGCGATGGCCGAATTCTGGTGGGGCGCCTCCCCGAAAACAGAGATACGCCACCACGGCCATTACTATCCGGCCTGCAAAGGAAAGTGCGAGCCCATCCTGCGACACATGCTGCAAGGACTGAACGTAGAAGAGAACCCGATGCTGCGCCGCCTGCAGACGGCGCCTCCCGATTTGGAGACCGTATATGAAGACCGATGGCTATCGGTAGTGAACAAGCCGGCAGGCATGCTCTCCGTGCCCGGCAAGGAAGAAGAGGCCGTTTCCGTTTACAGCCTGATGCGCCAACGATATCCCGATGCGGAAGGCCCCTTGATTGTGCACCGGCTCGACATGGCCACCTCCGGCTTGCTGCTTATCGCCAAGACCAAACAAGTGCACCGGGCCCTACAGGCGCAATTCGAGAACCGGAGCATCAAGAAGCGATACATCGCCCGGCTCGACGGCATCATCCCACAAGAGCAAGGAACCATCGAACTGCCCCTTCGCCCGGACATCCTCGACCGCCCCCGCCAGTTGGTGGACATGAATCGCGGAAAGACAGCCATCACCGATTACGAAGTGCTGGAACGAGAGGGAAACACCACCCGCATCGCCCTATACCCACGCACCGGACGCACCCACCAGCTACGGGTGCATGCCGCCCATCCGTCGGGGCTGCATTGCCCCATCAAGGGCGATGAGCTGTATGGCAAGAAGTCGGACAGGCTGTATCTGCATGCCGAGACCATCGAATTCACGCATCCCGTATCGGGTGAGACAATCAGGCTGACGCGCAAAGCCGAATTCATCACCCGCCCCACTCCGCAAGACTACGACGAACTTATCGCGCTATGGGAAGCCTCCGTCCGGAGCAGCCACCACTTCCTGACGGAAGAGGATATCCGCTTCTTCAGACCGCTGATACGCGAGCAATACTTGCAAGCAGTGGCGCTCTATGTCATTCGCAACCGGGAGGAAAAGATAGCCGCCTTTATGGGGCTGAGCGACGAGCTGGTCGAAATGCTGTTCGTGCATCCCGACGCACAAGGCAAAGGATATGGAAAACGGCTGATGGAATATGCCTTCTATGAAAAGGGCATCTGCAAAGTAGATGTCAACGAGCAGAACGAACAGGCACGCCGCTTCTACCGGCACCTGGGCTTCCAGGTCGTGGGGCGCGACGAAACCGACGCGACCGGAAAGCCTTACCCGATACTGCATCTGCAACGGGCACCACGTCTTGTTTCCGAAGGCGACCCGCTTTTATAGCCAGACAGAATTGAATGGCGGCACATCGGTTTCCTGAATCCCGCCATTCAATTCCGTCTGACTATATCGAAGTATCAGAAGCTTCTCAGCAACTTGATTTCCTCCGCCCACAGCGTGTCATCAGGCGTTTCGAGCACAATGGGCATATCGTCGAAACGCCCGTCTTGCATGAAGCGCTTGAAGAAATCAAGGCCTATCAGCCCCTTGCCGATGCTGTCGTGACGGTCCACCCGGCTGCCCAACGCCTTCTTCGAATCGTTCAGGTGGATGGCACGCAGATAATCGAAACCTACCACGGAATCGAACTCCTCAAACACCCGGTCATACGCATTCACGAGGTCGTAACCTGCCGTATAGGTGTGGCAGGTATCCAGGCAGACCCCCACGCGCGACTTGTCCTCCACGCGGTCGATGATGTGCCTCAACTGCCAGAACTCGTAGCCCACGTTGCTTCCCTGTCCGGCCGTATTCTCAATGACGGCCGTCACTCCCTGCGTCTTATCCAACGCCAGATTGATGGATTCGGCCACCCTGTCCAGACACTCTTCCATGGAAATCTTGTTCAGATGGCTGCCCGGATGGAAGTTCAGCAACTTCAACCCCAACTGTTCGCAACGCTGCATCTCATCCAGAAAAGCGACACGGCTCTTCTGCAACCCTTCTTCTTCGGGATGCCCCAGATTAATCAGATAGCTGTCGTGGGGAAGGATGTAACGGGCATCAAGGCCCAAGCTTTCACAGTTCTCTTTAAACTGGCTGATACTCTTCTCCGTCAGAGGCTTCGACACCCACTGACGCTGGTTCTTCGTAAACAGGGCAAAAGCATTCGCCCCTATTTCATTCGCATGGACGGGAGCCGATTCCACTCCGCCGCTTGCCGATACATGTGCACCTATATACTTCATAAATGTCTGATTTTGGCAGACAAAGTTAGAACAATTTCGGCAAAACAGAAGAAAATGACTAACTTTACACACAAAATTCAGAAGTATGATAGAAATACGCCCCATATCCGGCCACAAGAAGCAATACCTCGACCTGCTATTGCTTGCCGACGAACAAGAAAGCATGATAGACCACTATCTGGAGCGAGGAGAGATGTTCGTCCTGTCCGACAACGATGAAGTGAAAGGTTCTTGTGTAGTCACTCGCGAAGGCGAGGGAGTGTATGAAATAAAAAACCTGGCTGTGGAACCGAAATATCAGCGTCAAGGATATGGAAGGCGGCTGATGGCGTTCATCGCCGAACATTACAAAGGCCGATGCCACACCCTGCTTGTCGGCACGGGAGATAGTCCGCTGACTCTTCCCTTCTATGTGCGCTGCGGATTCACCTATTCGCACCGGATACCCGATTTCTTTACCGACCATTACGACCATCCCATCTTTGAGGGAGGCCGGCAATTGAAGGATATGGTCTATCTGAAGAAAAGTTTATAGAAGATGTGACAAAAAAGAAAAGGATAATGAAATGATAGATATTAGACACGGATTTCACGGATTTGCACGGACTCTTTAAGAAGAAAACCGTGCAAATCTGTGTAATTCCGTGCCTAAAAGAAAGTGAGATACATGTTTTGACACATTTTCTTCTTTCTGTCAATCAAAGTAATACAAGAACACAGCCACCCCTTCGAGCGCCTTTTTCTTCTCACCTTGTATCTCGATGGCAAACTTGATTTCCGCCTTTGCCACCCCACGCAGATTTGCCAGCGACTGCATGTGAGCCACCAGACGGATGCTCTGACCGGAAAGCACGGCCTGCCCGAACTTCATCTTCTCCATGCCGTAGTTTATCATCATCTTCAGGTTGTTCACCTCGATAATCTGGTTCCACAGATGCGGCAACATGGAGAGGGTGAGATACCCGTGCGCGATGGTGCTTTTGAAGGGGCTTTCCACTTTGGCACGTTCCGTATCGACGTGTATCCATTGATGGTCCAACGTGGCATCGGCAAACAAGTTGATGCGCTCCTGCGTAAGTTCCACATAGTCTGAAACACCGATTTGCTGACCTACCAGTTTCTCAAAATCCTCATACGAATTGATTATTACTTTTTCCATTGCTTTCTTTTTTTATATGATGAATAAATTGCAACAAAGATACGCCTTATTCCGGCAAGAACAAAAAATCGGCTTTTTTTTCCTGTTCCGCCTCACACGGCTCTTTCATTTAAGGGAGTTATAGGAGTTATCTTTTCGCTTCGCCTCATTAGGAGTTAAAGCCGATACGCTCGTGCAGGATGCCGTTACGAAAGTATTGGCCTTAACTCCTAAGCCGGCTTGCCGGCTGATAACTCCTTTTAACTCCTCTAACTCCCTTAAATGAAAAGCCGTGAATTGTTTGTCGTTTTCTTTATAAATCTTTGTGTATTGACAGGTAAAATCCGTATCTTTGTCTTCATAACCATTGATTCTCTCTACAAATTATGTTAGAAGACTATAGACGATATCCGATGGGCATACAGAATTTCGAGCAGTTGCGCACGCTCGATTGTGTGTATGTGGACAAGACAGAGCTGGTTTACAGGCTGACCCATACCGACCGCTTCTATTTCCTCAGCCGGCCGCGCCGCTTTGGCAAGAGCCTGCTGGTCTCCACACTGGAGGCATACTTTCAGGGAAAGAAAGAACTCTTCCGGGGATTGGCTATGGAGCGATTGGAACAGGAATGGGAAACCTATCCGGTGCTGCACATTGATTTCAGCCTGACGAAATATACGGAATTGCAAGACCTGACGGGACAGCTGAACCTTTTCCTGCAACGTTGGGAGGAGATTTACGGAAAGAATGAAGCGGAGAAGAGTGCCTCCGAACGTTTTCAGGGCATCATCCTGCGGGCTTACCGGCAGACCGGAAAACAGGTCGTGGTGCTGATAGACGAGTATGACGCCCCTCTGCTTGACAACAATTCGGACAGCGCGCTGCAACAACAGCTTCGCAACGAGATGCGCAAGTTCTTCAGCCCGCTCAAGGGGTTGGGGTTATATCTCCGATTCCTGTTCCTCACGGGCATCAGCAAGTTCAGCCAGTTGAGCATCTTCAGTGAGCTGAACAACTTGCAGAACATCAGCATGCGCGATGACTTCAGCGCCCTTTGCGGCATCACGGAACAGGAGCTGCTGACGCAACTGCAACCGGACATCGAACGCATGGCGAAAGCCAACGGTGAGACTTACGAGGAGGCTTGTGCCCACTTAAAGCGTCAGTATGATGGGTATCATTTCAGTGGAAACTGCCCGGATATTTACAATCCATACAGCCTGTTCAATGCTTTCAATTTTCAGCAGTACAAGAACTTCTGGTTCTCTACGGGCACGCCCACTTTCCTGATAGACATCCTTCGTGAAGCGGACTTCGACGTACGTAGCCTGGACGGCATCGAGGCCATTGACGAACAGTTTGACGCGCCTACCGAACGCATCACCAGTCCGATCCCCGTCCTTTACCAGAGCGGCTATCTGACCATCAAGAAGTACGACCCGGAGTTTCGGATTTATACGCTGGCCTATCCCAACAGCGAGGTCCGCTACGGATTCACGGAGTCCCTGCTTCCTGCCTACGTGCACCTGCCCGGCGAGAAGCACACGTTCTATGTGGTCTCTTTCATCCGCGACCTTCGCAAGGGCGACATTGAGAGTTGCTTGGAACGTACCCGCTCTTTCTTCGCCTCCATTCCCCATGACTTGGAGAACAAGACCGAGAAGCACTACCAGACCATCTTCTACCTGCTCTTCCGCCTGATGGGGCAGTATGTGGAGACGGAAGTGAAGAGTGCTGTAGGCCGTGCGGACGCCGTGGTGAGGCTGCAAGATGCCGTTTACGTGTTCGAGTTCAAGTTCGACGGCACTCCCGAAGAGGCGCTTGCACAGATAAAAAGCAAACAATATACCATTCCTTATGAGGCAGAGGGCCGGAAGATAGTCAAGGTAGGCGTGAACTTCGACAGCACCACCCGTACGATAGGAGAATGGAAAATAGAATAAACAGAAACATTTATGAAAAGAAAATCAAAATACATCGCACTGACGGCTGCCCTCGCATTCTGCGCAGGCACCAGCCTTCCTTTCCTGACAAGCAGCAGTACGCTGAATCCCGAACGTGATTCCGTCAAATCCGAGGTTCCCTATTGCGTAACCTCCCCCAACGTACCCGGCAAGGTTACGTTTGCCGGACAGGAAATCGACCTGCAGCGTTATGACCACCGTGAGCGCATGGACCGCGAACTGATGGCATTCACTTATATGCACTCCACCACCATGCTCATGGTGAAGCGTGCCAACCGCTACTTCCCCGTCATCGAACCGATATTGAAAGCCAACGGCCTGCCCGATGACTTCAAATATCTTGCCGTGATAGAGAGCAGCCTCAACCCGCTTGCCAAATCGCCCGCAGGTGCCGCCGGCTTATGGCAGTTCATGCCCGCCACCGGACGCGAACACGGACTGGAAGTAAACAACAACATCGACGAACGATACCACATCGAGAAGGAGACGAAAGCCGCCTGCAAATACTTGAAGGACGCATACGCCAAGTATGGCAACTGGCTGTGTGTGGCAGCCTCCTACAACGCCGGACAAGGACGCATCTCCACACAGTTGCAAAAGCAAATGGTGAACCAAGCCGTTGATTTATGGCTGGTAGAAGAGACCTCGCGCTACATGTTCCGCCTGCTGGCAGCCAAAGCTGTCATCAGCAACCCGCAACAATATGGCTTTCTGCTGAAACGGGAGCACCTCTATCCCCCCATCCCCTATACCGAAGTGACCGTCACAACAGGTATCGACAACCTGGCCCAATTCGCCAAAGACAAGGGCATCACCTACGCCCAGTTGAAAGATGCCAACCCGTGGCTGCGCGACTTCTCGCTGATGAACAAAAGCGGACGGACATACGTACTGAAGATACCTACACAAGCAGGCATGCACTACAACCCTAAAAAGACAGTGCCTTATAATAAGAACTGGGTAATTGATTGATAAAAGGAGTTATTGTTTCTCCGTCAGATACTTCCAATAGCGCACGGGCATATCCTGCCTGTGCTTTTTGGGGTTAAGCCGCTCCTTGATGCAAATGGACTTGAAATAAGCCTTCCATAGAGATTGGAATAGCTTTTCGTCCTTATCCATCAGGCTCTCGTCCATCATTCCGGTGACGAGATGTTCCGCGCGATTGTCCTCCTCAAAAGTCACCTCACGCACTTCCTTCAAATCGTAGTAATAACCGTATGCACGCTTGATGTCGTAAATCAACCAGCGCTGGTCGGCGAAACGGTCCTTAAAGTGTCCGATTACCAAGGGGAGGGCATTCTTCTCCGGTTCAACAGCGGCAAAGAACGTGCCGTCCGCCGCTTTCTGAAAACGGATGAACTGAAGCAGACGCAGGCGCTCCCAATCCACCCGCTTCCACATACGGGAAAACGCCAGCACATCAGGGTCGGCAAAGTTCGTCTCGATGGAACGAGGGGCATCTATCACCTTGCGGATATAACGGAACAGCAGCATAGGAGTTTCCGGCTCCTCTGCCAGCCAGCATTGGGCAAGACAGGCAAGAGCCGTAGAAGAGAGCTTCTTCTGCAATCCGCGCCACACGCGCCCGGACTTCTCTTCATCCGTCAGCACCGTAAACACTTCGTCGTAAAACAACGGCAGAGGCTCTTCCTCCGGCAGCAATACATCGGGAAAGGTGCGGCGGGAATAGGCCTCGAAGACAGCGGTCAGCAATCCGCCAAAAGTTGCATCATACAAAAAGATATTCATTCCTCAAAATCAAGCGTTAATTGTCTATCGTCCACCCGCTTCTTGTTGGGCTTAAGCAACAGGCTACGCACCCCTTGCGGAGTCAGTTCGTTGACCGTACGCATCGTCGGCAACTCACAGCAGGTAATGAAGTATTGCGCCTTTTTCATCACCACCCCCATCTTCTTCAACTGATAGAAGCCTATCTTTGAGAAACGTCGGGAAGCCACAATCAGCCGTGCCGACTTCACCCCTACGCCCGGCACACGAAGCAGCATCTCATACTCCGCCTTGTTCACATCAACCGGGAATTGTTCGGGATGGCGCAACGCCCACGAAAGTTTGGGATCAACTTCCAAATCGAGGTCGGGATAGGCATCGTCCACAATCTCCTCGACCTTGAACTGATAAAAGCGCATCAGCCAATCTGCCTGATAGAGACGGTTCTCGCGCACCAGAGGCGGCTGTTTCAGGGCAGGCAGGCGTTTGTCGTAAGTGTTGACAGAGATATAACCGGAATAATAGACACGCCGCATCGTAGGGCCTTTGTAAAGGGCGGAAGAAAGATAAAGAATGTCCTTGTCCGTTTCGGCAGTCGCACCCACTATCATCTGCGTGCTCTGTCCGGCAGGAGCGAAACGGGGCGCATGGCGATGCTTCTTCCGCTCTTCCGAACTCTCCAATACCCCCTGTTGGATGTAGCGCATCGGCGCATAGACGCTCTTATGGTCCTTTTCGGGAGCAAGCAGTTTCAAGTTCTCTTCCTTCGGAATCTCTACATTGACACTGAGGCGGTCGGCGTAGAGTCCTGCCTCGTTCACCAGCTCGCGGCTGGCACCGGGGATACTCTTCAGATGAATGTAGCCGTTGAAACGGTGGATAGTACGGAGGTCTTTGGCAACGCGCACCAGGCGTTCCATTGTATAATCGGGGTTCCGGACCACCCCGCTGCTCAAAAACAGCCCTTCGATGTAGTTCCTGCGATAGAACTCCATCGTAAGACCGACCAGTTCGGAAACAGAGAACGTGGCGCGTGGCAAATCATTCGAACGGCGGTTGATGCAATAGGCACAATCGTAGATGCAGTAATTGGTGAGCATCACCTTGAGCAAGGAGATGCAACGGCCGTCTTCGGCAAAGCTATGGCAAATGCCCCACCCGCCCACGGTGTTACCCAGCATGCCGGCCTTACCGGAACGCACCGTACCGCTGGAGGAACAGGAAACGTCATACTTTGCCGACTCCGCCAGTATCTTCAGTTTGTTGAGTACGCTTTCATTCATAATGCCGCCGCTAAAAATAGCCATAAAACTTTTCTGAAACAAAAAAAGACCACCTGTTATGGCAGTCCTTTTACAGCATAAAAAATGCTCCTTTACTTCTTAGCGGCTTCCAAAGATGCTTTACGGAATTCCTTCATGGCTTTTTCAATTTCCAAAGAAGCTTTACGAGCACGTATTCCTGCAGCTTTGTTACCATTTTCCAATTGTGCGTTTGCATCTTTTGAGAAATCTGCATACAATGCAGCTACTTTTTCAACTAATTCTTTCATAATCCTATTTAATTACTTCGTTAATATTATCTGGCAAAAATACATTCTTTCTTGAAATTAATGC
>NZ_JAICZW010000178.1 GCF_029057325.1 Bacteroides sp.
TCCCTCTTTCTTCCGGTCTTTTTCCGACTCGATGGCTTGTATGGCATTTTTCAGCAGATTGATGACCACTTGCGATATCAGGTTCTCGTCGGCATAGAGGATGAGGTCGTCTGATACGACATCGGTCCGGAAGTTGATGCGGGTGTCCGGGTAGAGGTGGCGGGCCAGCTTCACCATCCGTTCAACAAAGCCCTTGACGTAGAACAACGCAGGTTCGGGGGTGGGAATGCGGGTGAACTTCCGATACGAATCCACGAACGAGAGCAGTCCTTTTCCGGTGCTGCTGATGGTCTGCAATCCGTTTTTGATTTCCTCCGGAGCGTTCTCCTCTTCGGTCAGTTCTAACAGGGTATCGCTGAGGGAGGTTATCGGGGTGACGGAGTTCATGATTTCGTGTGTCAGTATGCGGATGAGCCTTATCCAGGAGTCTATCTCTTTTTCATCCAGCTCGTTGTTGATGTCGTTCAGAGCAAGGATGCGCAGATGCTCTTTGTGCACCGTGATGTCGCTGACGCGTATGGACAGGTTCACGGTGCCCCGTTCGTTGCAGAAGGGCGCCTGCATCTTTTCTCCCGGACGGCAGTTCGCCAGGAGTTGGGCCAGATGTGGGTCGATACGGTTCAATTGGCTGACGTGGGTGAAAACTTCCAGCCCCAGCAGGCGCATCGACTCGTTGTTTTTCTGATAAATGGCACCGCTATCGTTCAGAACGAGGATGCCGGTGTTCACACAATCAAGTATCAGTTCGTAATACTTCTCCTGTTGGGCGGTCTCGCTCTTCACGTTATACAATATATGGGCGACCCGGTTCAAGGAGCGGTTCACCAGGTTTGTGTCCGCCGCTTCGTCCGTCTCAGGAAAGTGGATGGAATAGTCGTTGTTTTCGATGGCATCGAGCATGAACAGCACTTTCCGCACATGGCGGTTGTACAGCCTCCATTGCCGGTAGAGGAGCAGGGGAAGCAGCGTGGTTGACAAGATTGCCCAAAACCGCGGATTGTCCCATCCTTGATGGGGTGTTCCCATGGCGACAAGTGCCCACATTGCTCCGGCAAAGAGTGCCGTCAACAGGCTGATGGCGGATTGGAAAAGATAGTTATAGCCCATACTTCTTCATTTTGTTATAGAGTGTCTGGCGGGTGATGCCTAACTGGGAGGCCACGGCGGAGAGGTTTCCGCTGCATGTGTCGAGCGCTTTCCGTATCATCAGCTTTTCCATCTCCTCGAGCGTGGATGCGGCGGCTTCGGGCGCGTTGTTGGCTTTCTGTGCCGGTTGAAACAGTTCGGCAGGCAGGGAGTCGGTGTCGCAGATGATGATGGCTTTCTCGATGGCGTGTTCCAGTTCGCGGATATTGCCGTACCACGGGTGGAGCGCCAGCCTCTTGCGGGCCTCTTCGGTCAGCCTGACGGGTGGTTTGTCATATTGCTTGCAGAAGCGGGCGATGAACCGCTCTGCCAGGGGGAGGATATCTTCCGGGCGTTCGCGCAGAGGCGGTATTTCCAGATGTATCGTGTTGATGCGGTACAGCAGGTCTTCGCGGAACTCCTCTTTTGCCACCATCTCCGGCAGGTTGCGGTTGGTGGCGCAGATGAGCCGGATGTCTATGGGAATCGGGGTGTTGCTGCCCACACGTACGATGCTGCGCCGCTGGATGGCGGTCAGCAGCTTGGCTTGCAGGTGGTAGGGCAGGTTGCCTATCTCGTCCAGAAAGAGGGTGCTGTGGGTGGCGGCTTCGAACTTGCCGGGGCGGTCGGCATGGGCATCGGTGAAAGAGCCTTTCACATGGCCGAACAGCTCGCTTTCGAAAAGGCTTTCGGTGATGGCGCCCATATCCACGCTTACAATCTCTTGTTTGTTGCGCAGGGAGAGGGCGTGTATTTCGCGTGCCAGCATCTCCTTTCCCGTACCGTTCTCGCCGGTGATGAGGACATTGGCATCGGTGCCGGCCACTTTCTCCACCAGCGCACGAAGCTGCCTCATGGCAGGACTGCTTCCCCAGTACATTCCGCGGCTGTCTGCCAGATTGTTTCCTTCCATGGATTTGACGATGGACGTAGAGTCGGAAGCGGATGCGGCATTCAGCAATGTTTCCACCAGTTTCCGGTTGTCCCATGGTTTCACCACGAAGTCGGTGGCTCCTTCCTTGATTCCCCGCACGGCAAGGTCGATGTCGGCGTATGCGGTAAACAGCACCACGGGCAGGTCGGGGCATTGCCGCTTTATTTCGTGCAACCAGTATAGCCCTTCGTTTCCTGTATTGATGCCTGCGGTGAAGTTCATGTCGAGCAGCACCACTTGCCACTTCTTTTCACGCAACGTGCCGGGTAGCGTTATGGGAGAGGGCAGGGTGACAATCTCTTTAAAATAGGGCTTCAGCAAGAGTCTCAAGGCGGTGAGTACGCCTCGATTATCATCGACAATCAGGATATTTCCGTTTCTGGAGGGCATAGACAAATTCTTTTTGCCGACAAAGTTAATGTTTTTTTTGATGGAAGCTCTGCAGAGTGGATAGATTTTATGGGCAAAGGACACGGAGAGGATCTCTTCTCTCTTCGAATGTAAAATGTTTTCCTTCCGCCTCCTGTGGCCGGTATGTGCCGGTGAAGAAAATGTCCTTTTCCATACTATCTCCCTGTCTTTCTTGTCTGCTTCCTGTCCTACCCCTACCAGGGCCTATTCGGCTTCGGACGTTCTTCGGACAAACTCCACTCCCTAGGACCGAAGAATGTCCGAAGAACGTCCGAAGAAACACCGAAGAAACTACGAAGCGGAAAAGGGGGTGACAAGATGCAGACAGGAAAGAGAAAAGGAAGCGGAATTTTGGTGAGAGAACGATGTTGTGTAAATATTTACGATTTATTGCTCACGCCAGATTGTCCGCGAACGTCTATCGCCCTTTCTTTAGGCACGGAATTCACAGATTTTTCTTTGCTTTATCCGTGAATTCCGCGTAACCCGTGCCTAAAATCATGGCACAATATAAACGGCGACAAGCTTTTCGGACAGCCTCCCGCTTCTTTCGTTTATTCCAATCCCCGGTTCTTCAATAGGGGGGTGATGCCCGGCTCTTTTCCACGGAAGTTCACATACATATCCATTGCGTCGTCGATGCCGCCCGGAGTAAGGATGTACTTGCGGAATTTGTCGGCTACCTCTTGGTTGAAGATGTCACCGGTCTCTTTATAGGCTTCGTATGCGTCGCAATCCAGGACTTCTGCCCAGATATAGCTGTAGTAGCCGGCTGTATATCCGCCACCCATGGTATGGTTGAAATAGGTGGTGCGGTAACGGGAGGGAATTTGTTTCAGCAATCCTCGTTTTCCCAAGGTCTCGGCTTCAAATTGCATGACATCCATATCGTCGGGAATCTCTTTCAGGACATGGAAATCCATATCGAGCAGGGAGGCGGCCAGATATTCGGCGGTAATGAAGCCTTGTCCGTATTTGCTGCTCTTATCCAT
Organism: Bacteroides sp.; assembly: GCF_029057325.1. Taxonomy (GTDB): domain Bacteria; phylum Bacteroidota; class Bacteroidia; order Bacteroidales; family Bacteroidaceae; genus Bacteroides. The sequence goes on from NZ_JAICZW010000178.1 coordinate 3,463, forward strand.
TTTCTCAACCTGTTCGGTCGGAATGATTTCGCCGGTTTGATAATGTTTGGCATATACCTTCAACACTTCCGGTTCAAAAGTCCAGTGTTCGTCTATTTGCGACGGAAGTTCTACGAAATCGCGCGGAACGCCTGCCACGCCGTAATAGTGCACGTCTCTGAACAGATTGTGCAGCGCATGGCCGAATTCATGGAACAGGGTGTTTGCCTCGTCTGCACTGAGCAGGGCGGGTTGTCCGGCGGAAGGCTTGGTGAAATTGCACACGACGGTCACCACGGGAGCCACTTTCCGGCCCTCCTTATAGGTTTGCGAACGGTATGTTCCGCACCATGCGCCGCCTCGTTTGCTGGCACGCGGGAAGAAATCCATGTAGAGCACGCCAAGGTGCGAACCATCTTTGTCCTTGCACTCGAATGCTTGCGCGTCGGGATGGGGGAGGGGGATGTTCTCCAGTTGGTTAAAACGGATGCCATACAGCTTGTTGGCTACATGGAACATGCCGTCACGCACATTCTCCAGTTTCAGGTAAGGACGTATTTGGTTCTCGTCCTGGTTGAATTTGGCCTTTTTGGCACGGTCGGCATAGTAGCGCCAGTCCCAGCCCTCGGCGATGAAGTCTTTTCCATCCTTTTTTATTTCGGCTTGGATGTCCGCCAGCTCTTCTTTGGCTTTGGAGAGGGTGGGTGTCCAGATTTGATTCAGCAAGTTATAGACGGCATCGGGCGTTTTGGCCATACGCTCTTCCAGCACAAAGGAGGCGTAGTTGTCGTGCCCCATCAGCTTGGCTTTCTCCAGACGGGCTTTGAGCAATTTGCGCACCACCTCCTTGTTGTCGTTGGCGTTTCCGTTGTTGCCCCGGTTGATATATCCTTTGAAGATTTTCTCACGCAGGTCGCGGTTGTCCGCATATTGCAGGAAAGGCATGATGCTGGGATTGTGCAGCGTGAAAATCCACTTGCCCTCCATGCCTGCCTCCCGGGCCGCTTCGGCCGCACCGGCAATCAGGTTTTCGGGAAGTCCTGCCAAGTCTTCTTTTCGGTCGATGACCAATTGGAAGGCGTTGGTCTCTTTCAGCATATTCTGGCCGAAGGTGAGCTGCAGCATGGATATTTCGCTGTTCAGTTCGCGCAGTCTCTTTTGGCTTTCGGCATCCAGGTTGGCGCCTCCGCGGACAAAGTCCTTGTAAGTCTCTTCCAGCAGCTTCTTTTGTTCTTTGTCCAGGTCTCCCGGATTTTCATAGACGGCTTTGATACGGGCAAAAAGCTGCGGATTCAGGTTGATGTCGTCGCTGTGTTTCGACAATAGCGGAGAGAGCTCACGGCTCAGCGCGTCCAGTTCGTCGTTGGTGTTGGCGCTTTTCAGTCCGTAGAACACGGGGCTTACTTTGCGCAGCAGGGCGCCGCTTTGGTCCAGTGCGGCGATGGTGTTCTCAAAAGTGGCGGGCTCAGGGTTGTTCACGATGGCTTCCACCTCTTTTTGCTGTTCTTCCATACCTTGCAGGAAGGCGGGTTTGTAGTGCTCTGTCTGAATCAGGTCGAAAGGAGGCACTTGGAAGGGAGTGGTGTATTCCGTGAGGAACGGGTTTTCGTTGCCGGCCGCTTGTTTTCCTTGCGAACCGCAACCGCTTAAGAAGGCAACGGTACAGGTTGCCAAGAGCATGTGTTTCATAAAAATAGTTTTTTTAATTAGGTGATGGCACAAAGATAGTGTAAATTGAATACAGAACTTTTATGCTGGCATGAAAAAGTGATGTCGAGATGCGGCCTGTCTTACCAAAGATGCACGTAAAACTGTCTAATAATCATACATCTGTGTCTAATTTTTAGACACTCCTTAGAATGTTATGTTTTGTCAAATGATTGAATATGAACTATCTGCGTTTTTGGCACGGTTTCTGCATAGATCGTTGACGAGGGGGCAGCTGTCGATTCGTAAACTTGTTCCCTTGTCAACTGAAAAACGGGAAAACTAAAAAAACAGACGATATGAAACAGATTTATTACGTATTTCAGACTTTATTGCGGGGACGTGGCTCCAATGTCATCAAAGTCATCTCCTTGGGACTGGGGTTGACGATGAGCATCCTCTTGTTCTCGCGCGTGGCGTATGAGCAGAGTTTCGACACCTGCTTCAAGGATTACGACAACTTGTATCAGGCATGGTCGATGTTCACCGTCAATGGAGAGAAGTTCCCACCCCAGCAGCAGAACTGCGGCCCGTTGGCAGGCGCCATCCTCGAGAACTTTCCGGAAGAGGTGGAGGCGGCAACCAGCATCAGCACGTGGGCATTCTCTAATCCGCTTTATAATGGAAATGTGCCGCGGTACGGAAACAAGATTGCCGCCGACTCCCTCTTCTTTCGCACGATGGGCATCGAGGTGCTGAACGGAAATCCCGAGAAGGAACTGATGCAGCCCGATGTCGTTTTCCTGAGCGAAGGGCTTGCCCGGCGGATTTTCGGTGATGAGTCCCCCATAGGGAAGCGACTCAGCTACGACCACCAGATAGACCTGACGGTGAAAGGCACTTACGCCGACCTGCCGGACAATGCCACCATCCGCCCGGAAGCGGTGGTTTCCATGCCTACGGTGTGGAATCGCAATATGGGCAACTACTCGTGGCAAGGTGGCGACAGTTGGAAGGAGTACATCCGTTTCCGCCTGGGAGCCGACAAGGAGATGGTGAACAATCGCATCGATGCCATGATAGACAAATACCGTCCCGAAGAGGACAAGAAGACGTATGGTTATTCGGCCTTTGTGAAACCCATCCGCGACACCTACCGCGAAAGCGAGGACGTGAAGCGCATGCGCAACATCATGAGCATCTTAGGATTTGCCATTCTTTTTATTGCCGCGCTGAACTATGTGCTCATCTCCATTTCGTCGTTGAGCTACCGTGCCAAGTCGGTGGGAGTGCACAAGTGTAGCGGTGCCAGTAGCGGCGGGATATTCGGTATGTTCTTGCTGGAGACCGCTGTGGTGATTGTGGCGGCGTTGCTGCTGATGGTGTTGCTGATGATCAATTTTCGCGATGTGGTGGAAGATACCGTTGTGGCGAAGCTCTCCGTATTGTTGGCTCCCGAGCGCATTTGGGTGCCGGCGTTGGTGGTGCTGGTGCTCTTTCTGGTGGGAGGCGTGTTGCCGGGCAGGCTGTTTGCCCGCATTCCGGTGTCACAAGTGTTCCGCCGCTACACCGAGGGGAAGAAAGGCTGGAAACGTCCGCTGCTTTTCGTTCAGTTTGCCGGTGTGGCATTTATCTGCGGACTGATGTGCGTGGTAATGGCGCAATATCGCTACGTGCTCAATAAAGACATGGGCTATAATCCCGAACGGATGGCAGTGGGCGACCTCCGGCTTAAAGACCGGGAATCAAGGGATGCTGCCTTCCGGCTTTTCAAAAGCCTGCCCTACGTGGAAGCTGTTTCCAGCGCCTGCGGCACACCGATTGAAGGATACAGCGGTTCGATGATAAAAGACGAAAAAGGGCAGATGTTGTTCTCTGCTCGGAGCGATTACTATGTGCAGGAGGCTTTTCCCGCTATGATGGGCATGGTGATGAAAACGGGACGCATGGCACGGACACTGGACGAGGCGGTGGTCAACGAAACGTTTGCCGGCATGATGCACTGGGGCGATGAGGTAGTGGGGCGTACGGTTCATGCCGACGGCGCGGTATTGAAAGTGACGGGACTGCTGAAAGACTTCCAGATAGAGAGCTTCACAGCCGAGAAGATGCCTTATATTGGCCGCGGTAATGATGCCTTTTACGGTATGGTGCATGTTCGCCTGAAAGAGCCTTTCAGCGAGAACCTGCAGAAGTTGAATGCCATGGCGACGGAATCGTTTACCGACCGGACCATTGAATTTACCGGTTACGAGAATATTATCGAAAAGTGCTACAATTCCGTTCGCGTCTTCCGCAATGCCACGCTGATGGCGGCACTGACCATGTTCTTCGTCATGCTGATGGGACTCATCGGCTACATCACCGACGAGGTGCGCCGCCGCTCCAAGGAGATTGCCATCCGCAAGGTGAACGGGGCGGAAGCCGGCATGATACTGGAACTGCTCTCGCGCGACGTGCTCTACGTGGCGGCTCCGGCGGTGCTCCTTGGCACCGTGGCCTCCTGGTACGTCAACGACCTCTGGATGGACCAGTTCGCCGAACGGATACCGATGAGCTGGAGTATCTATCTGCTGATAGCGATAGCCAATCTGGCGGTCATCGTGGGGTGCGTAGTATGGAAGTCGTGGCGGATAGCGAACGAGAATCCGGTGAATAGCATCAAGAGCGAATAATTATAAAAGAAATAATAAAACTAATAAACTCAAAACATAATGATTGAAATCAACAACATCAGCAAAGTGTTCCGTACATCGGAAGTAGAGACCGTAGCCTTGAACCACGTAAACCTCGAAGTGAAGGAGGGAGAATTTGTAGCCATCATGGGACCGTCCGGTTGCGGCAAGTCCACCCTGTTGAATATCCTTGGCCTTTTGGACAATCCTACGGAGGGCAGTTACAAACTCCTTGGCCAGGAAGTGGCCGACCTGAAGGAGAAAGACCGTACCCGGGTGCGCAAAGGCAAACTGGGTTTCGTGTTCCAGAGTTTTAACCTGATAGACGAACTGAACGTCTTCGAGAACGTGGAGCTGCCCCTGACCTACCTCGGCGTGAAGGCAAGCGAACGCAAGCGCAGGGTGGAAGAGATTCTGAAACGGATGAACATCAGCCACCGCGCCAAGCACTTCCCGCAGCAACTCTCCGGCGGTCAGCAGCAGCGTGTGGCCATCGCCCGCGCCGTGGTGACCGACCCGAAGCTGATACTGGCCGACGAACCTACCGGTAACCTGGACTCCAAAAACGGCGCCGAGGTGATGAACCTGCTGACCGAACTGAACCGGGAGGGCACCACCATCATCATGGTGACCCACAGCCAGCACGATGCCTCGTTCGCCCACCGCACGGTGCATCTGTTCGACGGTAGCATCGTGGCAAATGTGGTGGCGATGTGAGGCGATCATTCTTTTTAACTTCTTGTATATGAAATATATCTACTATACATTACAGTCGCTGCTGCACGGACGCAGTGCCAATGTCATCAAGATTATTTCCCTGGCATTGGGGTTGCTGATGTCCGTATTCCTCTTTGCGCGGATAGCCTTTGAACTGAGTTTCGATAACTTCTATAAGGATGCCGACCGGCTGTATGTCGTGCAAACCAGCTGGGTGAAGGATGGGGAGGTAGTGGCGGACTATAACCGCTTTACCCTTGTCCCCATTCCGGCAACCATTGCCGAGGAGTTTCCCGAACAGGTGGAGGGAAGCACGGTGAGCTGCTCGCTGTTTGGCGATGCCTTATGGCTGGGAGAGGAAAAGCATGAGTTGCCGGTGGTCATGGCAGATACGCTTTACTTCTCCGTGCTTGGTCTGGAGATGGTGGAAGGCAATCCGCAGGATTTGGCAGGGCCGGATGTTGTGTTCCTCTCCGCAAAATCCGCGCGCGAGGTGTTTGGTGGCGAGAATCCTGTCGGCAAGACGCTGCAATACGATTTCTTCGGTGAAAAGGTACCCATGCTGGTGAAGGGCATCTTTGCCGATGTGCCGCTGAATTCCTCGCTGCAGAAGCGGCCGGAAGCCGTTGTATCTTTCCCGAGCATCCGGCGGCATACGCAGTGGCGGCAGGGATGGCAGAGCGGCGGCAACTACGACGGCTTCCTGCGCCTGCGCAGCCCGAAGGATGCCGAATGGCTGAATGAACGGATTTCTGCTGTCATAGCCCGTCACATTCCGGCGGATTTTGCGTATGAATTGAGGGGGCAGGTAGCCCCTATCCGCAGCCAGCATCTCGATGACTCTCAGGTGCGGAAGATGGTCTGGGTCATGTTCTTCCTGGGCATTGTGCTGCTGTTCACCACCACGCTGAACTACGTGCTTATCTCGGTAGCCTCGCTGACGCGGCGTGCCAAGGCGATAGGTGTGCACAAGTGCAGCGGCGCTTCGGGTGGAAGCATCTTCTCCATGTTCATGGTGGAGACGGCGGTGGTGACGGGCATCGCGTTGCTGCTCATCGGTGTGCTGGTCTATCTCTTCCGCGACAAGATGGAGGAGCTGGCGGCTGTGCCGTTGGCGGTGCTCTTCGGCTGGCAGAACCTTTGGGCGCCGCTGGCGGTGGTGGTGTTGCTGCTTCTGTTGGGAGGCGGCCTGCCTGCCCTGCTGTTTGCGCGTATTCCGGTGACGCAGGTTTTCCGCCGCTACACTTCCGGGCGGCGCGGCTGGAAACGGGTGTTGCTGTTCGTGCAGTTCATCGGGGCGGCATTCATACTGGGGATGCTGCTGACGGTGGCTTCGCAATACCACTATGTGACCGCGCGCGACCGTGGCTGGCGGCCGGAACGGGTGGCCTATCTCTATCAGACTGAGGTGGACAACGAACATCTGAAGAGCGCGCTTCGCGGTCAGCCCTATGTAGAAGATGTGGCTTCGACCCGGAATTCCCTTCTGTGGTTCGGAAAGAATCGTCCGGTACTGGATAATCAGGGCAATGAGATGTTCTATCCTCGCAACGGGTGGTTTAATACAGATTTCCTTCCCTTCATCGGATTGAAACTGAAAGAGGGGCATAACCTTACGGGCGAAGGGCAGTTGTTGGTCAACAGTGCCTTCTGCGAAAAGATGCAATGGACGGACAGCCCGATAGGCAAGCAGGTGAACGGTTGTGGCACGGTAGTGGGGTTGCTTGCCAGCTTCAGCTTCCCGAATTTGCCCAACGACGAAGAGCCGGTGATGATGGAGTGGGCGGGAACAGCCGGTCCCCACCTGTATGTTCGCCTGAAGGAACCTTTTGAAGAGAACCTGGCACGCCTGAACGAGGAGATGCAGCGGATGTATCCGCAGAAAGAGTTCCTGTTCAGTTCGCTGGAACAGGAGATGCGCAGTTACTCGGAGTCGGTTCGCGTGTTCCGCGATGTCACGTTGTTGGTTTCGCTGACTATCCTGTTCATTGTCCTCATGGGGCTGGTGGGCTATGTGAACGACGAGGTGTGTCTGCGCTCCAAGGAGATTGCCATCCGCAAGGTGAACGGGGCGGAGACGCGGAGCATCCTGTGGCTGCTGTCGGGCGATGTGCTGTGGCTGGCGGTGCCGTCGGTGGCGGCGGGCATGTTCGGGGCGTATAAGGCCGGAGTGATGTGGGTCAGCCAGTTCCGCGACATGGTGCCGCTGTCGGTGGCAGGATATGCCTGTGTAGGTGTGCTGTTGCTACTGTTCATTGTGGGTAGCGTGTGGGTGAAGTCGTGGCGCATCGCCAACGAGAATCCGGTGAAGAGCATCCAGAGCGAATAAGAATGCCGTGCGGCCCATCCGTTTAAAACCTCGTATTTTTTGAGTGAAAACATAGTCGCTTTTAGGTGAAAACATAGCCGCTTTTGAATGAAAACATGCCCGCTTTTAATTTGCCTCCTCTCTTGAAAGAAAGAGCAGGAGGCAAATCTTTTATACGGGTAGGGCGTAAAACTTCTATGTTTGCTTCGGGTAAATATCATTCTTTCATTTTGATAGAATGCAATTATATCTTTATCTTTGTGGCAAATATGGAAAGGTATGGCAAAAATAACAGAATATCACCGGCAGGTGACCGCACAGAAGTTGGCTTCCGTAGCATTCTGGCAGAAGCATCCGATGTCTCACGAGGAGTATGTGAAGCAATTTGCCGGACTCTGTCTCCCCGCTTTTCTAAAGAAGAAAAACAAACTGAGCTTTGTTGCAAAATTTTGATAATCAAAAACAATCTAATAACCTTTTTATGAAACTACTATCTACCGTTACGATTTTGGGCCTGGTTCTGGCGCAAGGCGCCGCCGCCCAATCCAACTACGAGAAAGACCCCGAAAGCTGCACAAGCATCATGGTGGGCAAGAAGGCCACCACCGACGGGTCGGTCATCACCAGTCATACGTGCGACAGCTGGTATCGCACCTGGGTGAACATGGTTCCTGCCGAAAGCTACGAGCGCGACACCGTGATGAACATCTACGACGGCCGCATGCACACAGAGTTTGTGGCCGATCAGACTAAAATGACCGTCAAGGGGCAGATTCCGCAAGCACGCCACACGTATGCTTTTCTGGACACCTCTTACCCCTGCGTCAACGAGAAGCAGCTGGGCATTGGCGAGACCACCATCAGCGGACGCCGGGAACTGGTGAATCCCAAAGGGATGTTCATGATTGAAGAGCTGGAACGGGTGGCCCTGCAACGCTGCACCACCGCCCGCGAAGCCATCCGGCTGATGGGCGAACTCATCAAGAAGTACGGTTATGCCGATAGCGGCGAGTGCCTGACCATTGCCGACCCTAATGAGGTGTGGCACTTCGAGGTGTTCGGAGAGGGGAAAGAGAACATTGGCGGCGTGTGGGCGGCAGTCCGCATTCCGGACGATCACGTGGGTGTATCGGCCAACATCTCGCGCATCGGTACCCTCAACCTGAAGGACAAAGACCACTACATGGCTTCCGACAACGTGTTTGACGTGGCGAAGAAGCTGGGCTACTGGGACGGGAAAGAACCCTTCAAGTTCTGGAAAGCCTATAGTGGCAAAAACTATTTTGGCGAAGAGAAGTCGTACAGCGTCCGCGAGTTCTTCGTACTGAACAAGCTGGCTCCCTCACTGAACCTGAGCAACGAGGCCGAGGAGCTGCCCATCAGTGTGAAACCCGACAAACAGGTCTCTGTGACAGACGTGATGGCCTTGCTCCGCGAGACCTACGAAGGCACGGAGCTGGATATCACCCGAAACCTGAAAATTGCCGTAAAAGACCGGAAGACCGGCGTGGTGGACACCATCATCAGCCCGAAGGCGAACCCCTGGATGCGGCCGGACGAAATCAAGATGCTGAACAGCATCAAGGAGGGAGCTGCCCCGTCGGTTCGCAACATCTCCGTGCCGCAATGCGCTTACTCCACCGTCATCCAATTGCGCAGCTGGTTGCCCGATGCCGTAGGCGGTGTGGTATGGTTCTCGATGGACAATCCCGGACAGAGTCCGCGCGTCCCTGTGTTCTGCGGTGTGACCGACCTGCCTGCTCTGTATAAAATTTGCGGCAACCACCGCTACCGCGACGATGCCGCCCTATGGCACTACCGTCGCGCCAACAAGCTGGCTGCCGTGCGCTGGGGCACCGCCCGCAAGGTGATGGAGAAGAATATCCGCCACTTCGAAGAGAAGGGACAGCGCGAACTTCCGTTTGTGGAAGCGCAATACAAGGATATCCTCGGTTCGGAAGGAGAAGAGGCCGCCCGCGCTTACCTCACCGGCTATACGGCCGACTTCATCGGCGCCACCATCCTCCGCTGGGACGAGATGGCGAACCAATACTGGATTGAGTCACGGTTCGGGTTCTAAGAAGAAGTGGAGGGAGTTATTGGGAGTTATTGGCCGATACTTCTCCTTGTGCAAGCAAGGCTATTGGTTTTTAACTCCCGATAACTCCTTTTTGACTAAAATAAAAACAAATAAATCATCATGCAAACAAAATCAATCACACTGGCCGCATTGCTGTGTTGCGCATCTGCGTTGTATGCGCAAGAAAGCGGCTATCAATTTACTACCGTTGTGTCGCAAAAGGCGACTCCTGTCAAGAACCAGGCATCTACCGGAACATGCTGGTGTTTTGCCACCACGTCGTTCATGGAGTCCGAACTGCTCCGTATGGGCAAGGGAGAATACGACCTTTCAGAGATGTTTATTGTACGCCAGAAGTATCTGAATCAGTTGGATGACAACTACTTCCGTGGAGGTAGAGGCAACGTGGGGCAAGGAAGCCTCTCGCACACTTGGAAGAACGCGTTCAAGCAAGTGGGCATCGTGCCCGAAGAGGTCTATCACGGCATCAATTACGAATCGGAGAAGCATAACCACCGCGAAATGGCAAGCTATATCCAGGCTTTGGGCAGCACGGCGGTGAAGTTGAAACACCGCAGTCCGGAGTATTACAAGCTGGTGAACAACCTCTTTGACACTTATTTGGGACAGCTTCCCGAGAAGTTCACTTACAAGGGTAAGGAATACACCCCGCAGACATTTGCTAACAGCCTTGGGCTGAATATGGACGACTACGTGGAGCTGACCAGTTTCACCCACAAGCCCTATTATCAGAAGTTCGCTCCGCAAGTGCCCGACAACTGGGAACACGAACTGATGTACAACCTCCCGCTGGACGAGCTGATGGAAGTGGCAGACTATGCCCTGAACCACGGATTCACCATCTGCTGGGACGGTGATGTCAGCGAAAAGGGATTCTCCTTCAAGAACGGCGTAGCCATCAATCCCGCAGTGAAGAAGATGGAAGACCTTTCCGGTTCCGACCGTGCCCGCTTTGAGAAACTGAACGCGCAAGAACAGAAGGAGATGCTGGAAGAAGCCTACAAGTTCGAGAAACCCTGCGCCGAAGTGGAGGTAACTCCCGAAGTACGTCAAGAGGGATACGAAGCATTTGTTACCACCGATGACCACCTGATGCACATCACCGGCATTGTCAAAGACCAGAACGGCACCAAATATTATATCACCAAAAACTCTTGGGGGACGGAACGCAATGCGTTTGGCGGCTACCTGAATATGTCCGAAAGCTATGTCCGTGCCAAGACCATCTATTACATGGTGCACAAGGATGCAATTCCGGCGGCCATCAAACAGAAATTGGGAATCAAGTAATTATTCATTCTTAAACACAGTAAGTTCCGCATATCTTCGATCTGCTTTCAGTAAACAAGTTGACAAGTTAACAAGGCTACGAGGAGTGATTAAATTTTCCTCCTGCATCTTATTCATAAAACAGGCAAACAGGAGGGCCTCGTACACTTATTCACTGAATCCTTGTCAACTTGTCAACTATAAGAGAGCCTTGTACACTTGTTTATTTGCTCACTGAAAGCAGGTTCTTGAATTTGCGAAACTTGAATAAAACATTTATTTTATGATAAAGAAAAGCTTATTTGTGGTCGCCTTGGGCTTATGCTGCCTTGGAACTCCCGGCTCATACGCACAACGCATCCCCACCTTGGAGGAAGCTGTCTATGGAGGGCTGATTCATACCGAAGGCGGAAGCAACGTCAGTTGGCTGAAGGATGGAGAACGTTACTCCAAGATAGAGAAGAATGCCGACGGCGCGTATGAAGTCACTGCCTATCGGGCGAAGGACAACTCAAAAGAGGTGCTTATCCCTGCCGATTTGCTCGTAAACCCGCAGACTGGAAAGCCGATTCGCGTGCGTAACTTCAAGTTCTGTGAGGACAATTCCAAAGTATTGATTTATACCAATACCCGCCGCGTATGGCGCTACGACACTCGTGGCGATTATTGGGTGCTCTCCTTGAAGGACGGCAAACTGCAACAATTGGGCAAAAACCTGCCGGAAGCCACGCTGATGTTCGCCAAATTCTCGCCGGATGCCGACCGTGTGGCATACGTCTCACAGAACAACATCTATGTGGAGCATCTGGCTGATAGCACCATCAACCAGATTACCAAGGACGGAAACGATGAGATTGTCAATGGTACGTTCGACTGGGTATATGAGGAGGAGTTTGGCTGCCGCGACGGTTTCCGCTGGAGCCCCGACGGGAAGTATATCGCCTATTGGCAGAGCGACACTAAGGGTACGGGATGGTTTGACATTATCAACAATGTAGATTCTCTCTATCCCCAAGTGCAACGTTTCCCTTATCCCAAAGCCGGTACCGCGAATTCGGCGGTGAAAGTGGGCTATGTGTCTGCCGATGGCGGAAACACTACGTGGATAGACCTGCCCGGTGACCCGCGCGACAACTACATTCCCCGCATGGAGTTCATCCCTGGCTGCAACGAATTGTTCATCCAGCAAATGAACCGCCCCCAGAATACCAACAAGGTATGGATTGCCAAAATAGGCGAGAACAAGGCTGACAACATCTTTACTGACAAAGATGCCGCCTGGCTGGAGACGAACGACAACGTGCGTTGGCTGAAAGGCAACAAATACTTCACTTGGGAAAGCGAACGCGACGGATGGCGCCACCTCTACCGCATCAGCCGCGATGGCAAGGAGATTGTTCCTGTCACCCAAGGTGATTTCGACTACATCGAGGAGGTGGGTGCAGACATGGCGAAAGGACTGATTTATTTCATCGCCTCTCCCGACAACTACACACAACGCTACTTGTATCAAGCACGCTTGTTCGGCAACGGAGAGGTGAAACGCCTCAGTCCGGCAGATCAGAGCGGACAGCACCGCTACGTCATGTCGCCGTCGGGCAAGTGGGCGGTACATACGTTCAGCAATTCGGAGACGCCTCCCGTCATCGACATGGTGTCGTTCCCTGCCCACAAGAGCATACGCCTGATTACCGATAACGCCAAGGCGAAAGAGGAATACAAGGCATTGGGATTACAGCCCAAAGAGTTTGTAAAAGTCCGTTCGGGAGCGCTCGATTTGGATGCATGGATGATTAAGCCCGTTAACTTCGACCCGAACAAGAAGTATCCTGTCATCATCGACGTATATGGCGAACCTGCTAACGCCACCGTGCAGGATGTATGGTCCGGCGGAAGCCTGTGGCACCAGTACATGGCAAACTTGGGCTATATCGTGGTCAGTATCGAGAACCGGGGTGCCAAAGCTCCTCGCGGACGCGAATGGCGCAAGTGCATCTACGGCGAAGTGGGCACCTTTGCCAGTGAAGACCAGGCAAGAGGCATTCAGGACTTGGCACGTCAATACTCCTTCATCGATACCTCCCGTATCGGCATCACCGGCTGGAGTGGTGGAGGCAGCCAGACGCTGAACAGCATGTTCCGCTATCCCGATGTGTTCCACACAGGCATCGCCATTGCTTTCGTTGCTGACCAACGCCTGTACGACACCATCTATCAGGAACGCTACATGAATACGCCACAGAACAATCCGGAAGGCTATCGCAAGGGTTCTCCTATTACCTATGTCGAGGGCCTGAAAGGCAATCTGCTGCTGATTCACGGCACGGGCGATGATAACGTACACTACCAGAGTTGCGAAATGCTTGTCAACGAACTGGTGCGTTGCGGCAAAATCTTCTCGCAGATTTCTTACCCGATGCGTTCGCATGGAATCTACGAGCGTGAAGGAACCAGCTTGCACCTGCGGAAGACCATGGCAGACTACTGGTTGAAGAACCTGCCTGCAGGAGGGAGATAACTCCTTAAAAAATACACACAATGAATACTACAAAAACAATAGCCGCCCTCTTCGATTTTGACGGAGTGGTCATAGATACAGAGACACAGTACAGCCGGTTCTGGCATCAGATGGGCGTGGAATATCTGGGCATGGATGATATGGAAGGCCGGGTGAAAGGCCAGACTTTGGAGAATATCTATCATTGTTTCTTCCCGGGCAGACCGGAGGTGCAGGATGAAATCACCGGACGCTTGAACCGCTTTGAACAATCGATGACTTTTGACTATATCTCCGGAGCGGTGGATTTCATAGCCGATTTGCGCCGCCACGGCATGAAGACAGCCATTGTCACCAGTTCCAATGAGATGAAGATGGCGGCGGTCTATCGCGTTCATCCCGAAATCAGGGAAATGTTCGACCGCATCCTGACCGCTGAGATGTTTCCGGCCTCCAAACCTGCTCCCGATTGCTTTTTGATTGGGATGGAAGCATTCGGTACCACCCCCGACACCACGTATGTGTTTGAGGATTCCTTCAACGGACTGAAAGCAGGAATGGCTTCCGGCGCTACCGTCATCGGCCTGGCGACAACCAACCGGCGCGAAGAAATTGCACCGTTATGCCACTATATATGGGATGATTTTACCGAATCGACCTACGATAAATTGATTCAATTGCACAAGTAATCAGAAAAAGGATTACCTTTGCAGCCGAAAAACCAAAGCCTCGCTTCCGGCTTCCTCTTCTGAATAGGGGAGCAAGCCGGAAATGGGGCTTTCAAAATTTAAACTAAAATGGCTGGATATATTTCAGATGACAATCGAAAAGTGACTACGCATCGCCTCATAGAGATGAAACAGAGAGGCGAGAAGATATCAATGTTGACATCCTACGACTATACCATGGCGCAGATTGTGGATGGTGCCGGCGTAGATGTGATTCTGGTTGGTGACTCAGCTTCCAATGTAATGGCGGGAAACGTGACTACCCTTCCCATTACGCTGGATCAGATGATTTATCACGGCAAGTCGGTGGTACGTGGTGTAAAGCGTGCTATGGTCATTGTCGATATGCCTTTCGGCTCCTATCAAGGCAATGAACTGGAGGGATTGGCTTCCGCCATCCGCATTATGAAGGAAAGCCATGCGGATGCCTTGAAACTGGAAGGTGGTGAGGAAATCATCGGTACAGTGAAGCGCATCCTTAGCGCAGGTATTCCCGTGATGGGACATTTGGGGCTGATGCCGCAATCTATAAATAAATATGGTACCTATACCGTGCGTGCCAAAGATGAAGCCGAAGCCGACAAGCTGGTACGCGATGCTCATTTATTGGAAGAAGCGGGTTGCTTCGGGCTGGTATTGGAGAAGATTCCTGCTGTGTTGGCGGCACGGGTGGCAAGTGAGCTTACCATTCCGGTTATCGGCATCGGTGCCGGTGGCGATGTGGACGGCCAGGTGCTGGTAGCTCAGGACATGTTGGGTATGAACAACGGATTCCGTCCCCGCTTCCTGCGTCGTTATGCCGACCTGCATACAATTATGACGGATGCAATCAGCAGATATGTGTCTGATGTGAAGAACTTAGACTTTCCGAATGAAAAAGAACGCTACTAACAACTTAATGACATTGAATTTCTGGCGGATGTGTATAGCCAACTTGTTGCTATACTTGTCTGTCTATATGCTTTTCCCATTATTCCCTTTTTTTATGGAGCGGCAGGCGGGCATTTCCATGGAGCAGGCGGGCGGAGTATTTCTGCTGTTTGCAGCGGCGATGTTTGCTGTGGGGCCTTTTCATGCTTATCTGGTTGATGCATATAAGCGAAAGCATATCTATCTTTATTCCATGTTTATCATGCTGGCGGCTGTATGGGGGTATGCCTTTGCTGATAGCTATACGCAGTATCTGCTGCTTGCATTGTTGCAGGGTGCCTGTT
This sequence comes from Bacteroides sp., assembly GCF_029057325.1. GTDB lineage: Bacteria > Bacteroidota > Bacteroidia > Bacteroidales > Bacteroidaceae > Bacteroides. Next base: position 18,598 of record NZ_JAICZW010000178.1, read on the forward strand.
TCGGACTGGCGACTACGGCAGGCATTACGGTAGCCATTGACATTACTACTTCCGCACGTCGCAGTGCCGGTAATATGGTATATGCTTGGATGGGACGTCTGGGTATGCTGGTGGGAGCGATGCTAGGGATTTGGTTATACAAAATAGATGGCTTCCGTATGGTGATTTATCTTTCCGTGGCAGTGGGTTTGCTTAGTATGTGGTTTGTCTCAAGGGTCTATGTGGCTTTTCGTGCCCCGATGGGGATGGCGTTGTGTAATGCAGACCGGTTTTTGCTGCCACGTGCATGGCTTCCTGCCGTCAATATGTTGCTGATTACGTTTGTACCGGGACTTTTGTTGCCGCTAATGTTTACAGGCTGTTATTGGACGTTGGCGGCATTGACTGTATGGATATTGATAACGGTTCCCTGCATCCGCATGTTTGTCAAGTTGTCACATCATTGCCAGCGGGGGACGGCCAATACCACTTGCCACTTGGCAATGGAGGCAGGTTTGTTGATAGGTGCCGCAACGGCGTGCCAACTGATGGATAAGGTGCAGATTTATCGCATCGGTTTGGTTGCCGCTGTACTTGCCGTCCTGTTTTTTATATTGCTGACCTACCCTTATTATAAGAGGAAACGGGTGAGATAAGGAAGAAAGATAATCAATCCTGCGATAGCCGCCGCAACAGCGCATACCAGCACTGCTCCGGCGGCTATGTCTTTTACCTGCCCGGCAAGGGGATGGTGTCCGGGGGACACTAAATCAACCAGTTTCTCGATGGCCGTATTGAACAATTCGGCGGCTATCACCACTCCGATGCAGAGAAGCATAATCATCCATTCTGTCTGGTTGATGCCGAAAACGAATCCGGCAATCACCACGGCGACAGTAGCGATAAGGTGGAAACTCAAGTTCTGTTCTTTTCCTACACAGCAACGGATGCCTTTCCAGGCATAGCCGAAGCTTCGAATCTGTTTCTTGAAATCGTATTGCATATTAAAGTTTTTAGAGGGTTATCGAGAGTTAGAGGGAGTTATTCGGGAGTTAGAAGCCGATCTCTACTAATCATTTATTACTAATTATTAATTCAAGTTTCGCAAGTTCTTGAACTTGCTTTCAGTGAACGAGCAAACAAGTGTACAAGGTCCTCCTGTCTGTTTCGCGAACAAGATGCAGACCGAAAGTTCGGTCGCTTCTCCTCATAGTCTTGTTGACTTGTATCCTGACAGCATATCAGAGATATGTGAAACTTAAGTTATTAATAAAACTATTGGCTTTTAACTCCTAAGCCGACTTGTCGGCTGATAACTCCTTCTAACTCCCGATAACTCCTTTTTTATATCCTTAATTTCTTGCCACCTGTTTCACTCCTTTTACGGTTTTCAGTTTCTTGATAAGCGCTTCCAGATGTCCGGTGTCACTTACCATGATGGTCAGTGTTCCTGAGAACAGGCCGTCGTGTGAATCGATGCCGATGCTCCGTAGCAGGATTCCCGCCTCTTTCGAGATGATGGAGGTGATGTTGGTCACGATGCCGATGTCGTCGTGCCCCACTACACGAAGAGTGATGGGGTATTGCGTGCCTTGCGATTTCCCGGCCCAACGTGCTTTCACAATGCGATAGCCGAAGCGCTCGCGCAAGTCACCTGCATTGGGGCAGTCACAGCGGTGTATCTTGATGCCTCCTGTCACGCTGACAAACCCGAATACGTCATCGCCATAGATGGGATTGCAGCAACGTGCCAGCTTGAAGTCCAATCCTTTGAGGTTTTGGTCGATGACAAGCACATCCTCCTTGGCACTTTTCTCTTCCGGCTGGTTTTGTTGCAGGTTGTAGTTTTCGGCGCTGCGGTACACGATTTCGTCCCGTGCGTCGCTTTCTTTCTTTTGCAGTTCCAGATACTTGTCGATGATGCTGTTCACGTCAAGCGTTTCATTGGCGATGGATTGGTAGAAGTCTGTCACCACCTTGAAGCCAAGGCGCTTGATGAGCCGCATCATTGTTCCTTCATCGTATTCAATCTTCCGATTCTTGAACTTGCGCTCCAGCGTTTCCTTGGCAAAAGCATGCTGGCGGGCGGCCATCTCCTTCAATGCCTGGCGTATCTTTGAACGGGCTTTGGAGGTGGTCACGATGTTCAGCCAGTCCTGTTTGGGGGTCTGCGTGTTCGATGTCATGATTTCCACTTGGTCACCGCTTTGCAACACTTGTTTCAGCTGGGCGTTCTTGCCGTTCACTTTGGCACCGATGCATTTGCATCCCAATTTGCTGTGGATGTGGAAGGCGAAGTCAAGCACAGTGGACCCTTTCCCCAATTTGAACAGGTCCCCTTTGGGGGTGAATACAAACACCTCATCCTCATACAAGTCCAGTTTAAACTGGTCCATGGTCTCCAGTCCGCTGCTGTCTGAGCTTTCTAATGCCTCGCGCACGGAAGTCAGCCATTCGTCAAGTCCCGATTCGCCCTTGATGCCTTTGTAGCGCCAATGGGCGGCAAGTCCCCGTTCGGCTATCTCGTCCATGCGTTCGGTACGAATCTGCACTTCCACCCATTTGCCGTCCGGTCCCATTACGGTGATGTGCAATGACTCATACCCGTTGCTTTTGGGTACGGACAGCCAATCGCGCAATCGTTTCGGGTTGGGTTGGTACATGTCCGTCACGATGGAGTAGGCCTGCCAACATTCCAGTTTCTCCTTTTCCAGCGGTGACTCTAAGATGACACGGATGGCGAATAAGTCATAAACCCCTTCAAAGGGACACTTCTGCTTCTTCATCTTCTGGTAGATGGAGTGGATGGACTTGGTGCGCCCTTTGATGTGGAACGTCAATCCGGCCTCTTTCAGCTTTTTCTGTACAGGGTCGATAAAGGCGGCGATGTATCGGTCGCGTGAAGCCTTTGTTTCGTTCAGCTTCTCTTTGATATGGTAATAAACCTCCTTTTCGGTGTATTTCAGTGAGAGGTCCTCCAGTTCCGACTTCAACTTATACAAGCCCAATTTGTGGGCAAGGGGTGCGTAGAGATAGGCGGCCTCGTTGGCTACCTGCCGGCGTGCCTCGTCGTTTTCGCAATCCTTTATTTGTCTCATGATGTTTACACGATCGGCAATCATGACGAGGATGACACGCATGTCTTCGGCAAACGAGAGGAGCAGGTTGCGGAAGTTCTCGGATTCGATGGTGGGACTTTTGGAATAGAGTTCGTTTACACGTATCAATCCCCGGATGATGCCCGCCACGTCTTCTCCATAAGTTTCTTCCACTTCTTGAGCGGTGCAGGTGCCGCAACGCACGGAGTCGTGTAGCATAAGTCCGAGGATGGAAGCCCGTTTCATACCGATTTCTTCAGCAACGATGACAGCTGTCTGCATATCTTTGATGATGGGGTTCAGGCCGAAGATGTCTCGTCGGATACGATTGTTCTGTATCGTGTTGACAAGATGTGTCTTCAGTTTCCTGCAATCTCCTTTCAGAAGTGTTTCACCTGACAGTTGCAACAATTTTCGATAGAGAGAGAAAAGTAAATCCTTCTCTTTAGTAGTGAAAAATTCATCCGTTTCCATATTTAGCCCATTTTTATGCTTCAAAGGTAAGTTTTTTCTTTCTTTTCTTGATGGCTGTTCTGCTTTTTTTGTAATTTTGGGCATGAATTAATAGAAATAGATATTATGATGACACTGCAAGACAAAGAGTTGCTTGAAAAGAAAGGCATCTCAGAAGAAAAAATCGCCGAACAATTGGCATGTTTTGAAAAGGGTTTTCCTTACTTGAAGTTGGCTGCCGCCGCTTCGGTAGAGAAGGGTATTTTAGTTCCAGATACGGATGAACAGAAAAAATACTTGGATGCTTGGGAGGCATATATGCAAACGGACAAAGTGGTGGTGAAGTTTGTGCCTGCTTCGGGGGCGGCAAGCCGTATGTTCAAGAATATGTTTGAATTTTTGGGGGCGGATTACGATGCTCCTCAAACAAGTTTTGAAAAGACTTTTTTCGAGAAAATCGAAAAGTTCGCTTTCTATGAAGACCTGAACGCCGCTTGCCGGAAGAGTGCTGGAAAGGATATCCCTGCTTTGATGGCCGCCGGAAACTACAAGGCGGTAGTCGCCGCACTGCTCGAAGCCGCCGGACTGAACTACGGCGCACTGCCTAAAGGACTGTTGAAATTCCATCAATACGAGGAGGGCAGTCGTACACCGTTGGAAGAGCATCTGGTGGAAGGCGCTTTGTATGCGGCGAATAAGAATGGCAAAGTAAATGTGCATTTCACGGTTTCCCCGGAGCATCGTGCCTTGTTCAAGGCGTTGGTCGATGAAAAGGCTGCCGCATACGCCAAGAAGTATGGGGTGGACTATGACATCTCGTTCTCCGAACAAAAGCCGAGCACAGATACCGTTGCCGCCGATATGGAGAACAAGCTGTTCCGTGACAACGGAAAACTGCTGTTCCGTCCGGGTGGTCATGGCGCATTGATTGAGAACCTGAACGATCTCGATGCGGATGTCATTTTTATAAAGAACATTGACAATGTGGTGCCTGACAAACTGAAAGGCGATACCGTGTTGTACAAGAAGCTGATTGCCGGTGTGCTGGTAGCGCTTCAGCAGAAGGCATTCGCTTACCTGCAACTGCTGGAGAGCGGCAAATATACGCATGAGCAGGTGCTCGAAATCCTGCAATTCCTGCAAAAAGAGCTCTGCTGCAAGAATCCGGAAACGAAGGATCTGGAAGATGCCGAACTGGTGATCTACTTGAAGAAGAAACTGAATCGCCCGATGCGTGTGTGCGGCATGGTGAAGAACGTAGGCGAGCCCGGAGGCGGTCCGTTCCTGGCATACAACAACGATGGCACAGTCTCTTTGCAGATTCTGGAAAGCTCGCAGATAGACATGAACGATGCGGAGAAAAAAGAGATGTTTGAGAAAGGCACCCACTTCAATCCGGTGGATTTGGTTTGCGCCGTGCGCGACTATAAGGGCGATAAGTTCGATTTGGTGAAGTATGTGGATAAGGCTACAGGCTTCATCTCATATAAGTCGAAGAACGGAAAAGAGCTGAAAGCGCTCGAACTTCCCGGTTTGTGGAACGGAGCGATGAGCGACTGGAATACGGTATTCGTAGAAGTGCCTTTGGCTACATTCAATCCGGTGAAGACGGTGAATGATTTGTTGAGAGAGCAACATCAATAATAGCATTTACAATAAGACGATTTATCATTTACTATTTGCTACTTGAACAAGCAGCCGGATGGCAGATGATAAATCGTCTGATTTATATACATATATTTAGTCAAGTAATAGGTAATTGAATGAAAAAGATTTTATTATTAGGATCAGGAGAATTGGGTAAAGAGTTTGTGATTTCCGCCCAACGCAAGGGACAGTACATCATTGCCTGCGACTCGTATGCCGGGGCGCCCGCCATGCAAGTGGCAGATGAATGTGAAGTTTTCAGCATGCTCGACGGCGATGCTTTGGAGCGTGTGGTGCGCAAGCATCAACCGGACATCATCGTGCCTGAAATCGAAGCTATCCGTACGGAACGCCTCTACGATTTCGAGAAAGAAGGCATTCAGGTGGTGCCCAGCGCCCGTGCTGTGAACTTCACCATGAACCGCAAGGCCATCCGCGACCTGGCAGCCAAAGAACTGGGATTGAAGACTGCCAGATATTTTTATGCCAAATCTCTGGACGAACTGAAAGAGGCCGCCGGAAAGATTGGTTTCCCCTGCGTGGTGAAGCCGCTGATGTCCTCTTCCGGTAAAGGCCAATCCCTTGTGAAGAGTGCCGAAGAACTGGAACATGCATGGGAATATGGATGCAGCGGTAGCCGTGGAGACATCAAGGAGCTTATCATCGAAGAATTCATCAAGTTCGACAGCGAGATAACCTTGCTCACCGTAACGCAGAAGAACGGTCCTACGCTGTTCTGTCCGCCTATCGGCCATGTGCAGAAGGGGGGAGACTACCGCGAAAGCTTCCAGCCTGCCCCCATCGATCCCGCCCACCTGAAAGAGGCGCAGGAGATGGCGGACAAAGTGACCCGTGCACTGACCGGTGCGGGAATCTGGGGCGTCGAGTTCTTCCTCAGCCACGAGAACGGTGTCTATTTCTCCGAACTCTCTCCGCGTCCGCATGATACGGGCATGGTGACTCTGGCAGGTACACAGAACCTGAATGAATTTGAGCTGCATTGCCGCGCGGTATTGGGCTTGCCCATTCCCGGCATCAAACAGGAGCGTATGGGAGCCAGTGCGGTCATTCTTTCTCCCATAGCCAGTCAGGAACGCCCCAACTACCGTGGCGTGGAGGAGGTGGCGAAAGAGGAAGATACTTACCTGCGCATCTTCGGCAAACCGACTACCCGCGTAAACCGCCGCATGGGTGTGGTGCTCTGCTATGCCCCTCTGGACAGCGACCTCGATGCCTTGCGTGACAAGACGAAGGAGATTGCGGCGAAGGTGGAGGTGTACTAAGTATATCTCTTAACAGCAAAGAATGCCGATGACACAGGTTTTTTGTTCGTGGTCCGAAGAAAGAATCTGTGTCATTTTTTGTTTGAGAAACCCCATTCACGCCAATACCTTTTTACTTTGGAACGCCCTTTCCCCGAAATCCATTTCGGGCAATATGGCATCCGCCTTAAACAATCCATAGACCGATGAACCGGAGCCGCTCATCGAAGCATAGACAGCTCCCTGCCTGTACATCTCCTCCTTTATTTCTCCGATGGCGGGGAATTGCGGAAATACACTTTCTTCAAAATCATTTACCATCTGTTCTTTCCATTGCTCGATGGGAAGTTGTATGATTTTTTTTAACGGCACTTGCGGACGATGCGGTTTGATTTGGGCAAAGGCATCCCGGGTAGAGACAAAGATATCCGGCTTCACCAGCCAAATTCGATACCCTTTCAGCGAGAGCGTGATGGGGGAGAAGAGGTTTCCGATACCCTCGGCATAGGTCGGACGGTTTCTGATGAAGAAGGCGCAATCGGCGCCCAGCCGGGCCGCATACTCCTCCAACGCATCGTCCGACAGGCTGAGCCCGAACTTCTCATTCAGCAGCTTCAGCATGAAAGCGGCATCGGCCGAACCGCCTCCCAGCCCGGCACCCGAAGGAATCTGCTTGAACAGATGGATGTCTATCGGAGGAAGGTTGAACTGTGCGTCCAGCAGTTTGTAGGCTTTTACCACCAGATTCTTTTCTGCCTCTCCTTCAATCTGCCTGCCTGCCTGATGCAGACGGAATTTCTCGTTACCGGCGTTCAGGATGTTGATTTCCAGTGCATCTTCCAAAGGGATGGGGTAGAAAACCGTTTCCAGGTTGTGATAACCGTCCGGGCGTTTCTCGGTGATATTCAGCCCCAGGTTTATTTTCGCGTTTGGGAAAGTAAGCATTTTTTGATTAGAGATTGAAATTTAACAATTGAGAAATAAAATCAGTTCCATCCATACGTTGAACTTCGAGGACAAAGTTAGTGATTTCTGTCCATTGTCTATGGAACAATGTGCATTTTTTGCGCAGCGCAAGCATCTTTGCTCCTTACCTGCTCCTTATCCCCGTCTTGTTTTTCTCCCTGTCTATAGAGACGGAACATACAAGGAGCAGGTAAGGAGCGGGTAGGGAGCGGGTAGGGGGCAGATACAATCAATCGTTGTAAGGAAGCAGGTGTATTGGCCTTAGCTTCTGAACCAGCTTATAAACCGATAACTCCCCTTGGCTCTTATAATTTTTCTGAAAGGAATCTGTAATTATAAATATTTACACGAAATATCCCCTCCCCAAAAAATCCGTTTCTCTCTGTCCTTCCGGTCCGCATCTTGTCCGCCCCTTACCTGCTCCGTAGTTTCTTCGGTGTTTCTTCGGACGTTCTTCGGACATTCTTCGGTCCTAGGGAGTGGAGTTTGTCCGAAGAACGTCCGAAGCCGGATAGGCTCTGGTAGGGGTCGGATAGGGAGCAGATAGGAAGCCGCCGGAGAGAATCGGGCAGAAAAAAGAGAAAGAGAATTTTCTCGCCGGAATGTGTCTGTTGCGAAAGTGTGATAAAAATGCTTTACATTTAGGTTTGCCGGTTTTTGCATTTTGTATGGTTGGTGCCTATTAGTGAGTTTTTGATTTGCATTTCGGAAGAAATGATTAACTTTGTAATGAAAAACATTTGGAGTATAAAAAATGGAGGAAGTAGCAAAATATAGCAGAAAAATTTTTATAGCATGGATAGGCGCCGTTGTTGTGACAATGCTTTCCTGGGGTATTGCATTGCACAGCAATGTCCGTCAGGGGCGTTCCGTAGCGAAGGAGGTGGCGTTGCAAACACTGCGTGGCGTTGCAGAGCGGGTGGTGAACCGGGAATTTGATGGGTTGGGAATAGATTATGTGCATTTTGTTAACAATAACAAGAAAGGTGTTAAGCGAAAAGCTATCTCGAAGGCCGGCAATTTTGAAGTTGTGGTGGATTCATTGAAAGAGGCGCGGGGATTATATTCATTAGCTCTTGTGGGTGGTAAAGCCGGTATTTTGAACGACTATGGAAAATTTCCGTTGAAACAGATTCTGGCGGAGTGGGAAGGTGAAATGGATGCCCGGTATAGCGGAGTCAGGTGCGCCCTGTCTTTGAAAGTGTGTCCGTTGGGAAATGATGGCTCACAAGATTTGTTTGTGGGAGATAGCGCAAGTGTGTCTTCGGGCCATGAGTTGGGTACTTATTATTTGGATGGAATGTACACGATGAGTTTGACAGCCTACACGGCATTTGGCTTTAGGTGTTGTGTGGATTGGACGGATGCTCTATTAGAAGGGCTTTCCGTCTTTTTCTTATTTCTTGTGTTGGCAGGAGGGGGATTTTATGTAATCAGGTTCCTGAAACATGAAAAGGAAGAGAATCCGAACGAGGTGGCAATTGCTTGCCGATTCGGAGAATGTGTATTCGATTCCATCAATCATACATTGACTTATAAGGATACAACGATGCCTTGCACACCGCAAACTGCTAAATTATTGCTGGGCTTTGGCAAGAGTCCTGATTTCTTTTTGAAAAATGATGAAATTAATGCCGTTTGCGATTGGGGTTCGGATGAATTGGGGGTAAACCAACGTCGCCGAACGGCGATTAGTACCTTAAAGCACCTGTTTGCGGTGGATAAATCTGTGAAGGTTGAATTTATAAAGGAGAAAAAAGGCTATCAAATTAAAATTTCCGAAAATTTGTAATCTGTTGATTAAAAGCAAGATGATGAGCGTGAGAAAAATATCACGCTCATCATCTTGCTTTTATGGGTTGTTTATTTGTTATTTTCCGATCTTTCCTCTTACTTTGCCTGCAAATGCTAAAAATAAAAATACTATAAAGAGATTCAATTTAAAATTAGTTGGCTTGTTGGCTGTTTGTACCTTCTCATTTGGGGGTTATACGCAAATGAATCATTCGAAAAAAATGAATGATTTGCTATTGGAAAACGTAGAGGCATTGGCTGCCGGTGAGGAGGGAACTAGTGGAATTTGTATTGGTCATGGTTCAATTGTTTGTCCTTTGACAAAAGAAGAAGTAGAGCATGTGTATATTTATAGTCTGCCTCATTAGTCTGTTTGTTCTTTCTTGCTCCTCTTGTATGCGGGGACCGGAAACTTCTGTTTTCTATGGAGATTTCCCGCAGACCATTGAGCTGCAAGGAAGAACGATTCCGCTGGATAGACCGTAAGGGAAGGCTGCTCCGCCGCACGGGGACCATCCCCACCGCCAACGAAGAGGCTTTGCAGCATGCCCGTCCGGCATTGGCGCAGGCATGGCGCAGCTTCATCGACTACCATCCCCGCAACGGGGTGCTGGCGGCGGTGACCCAGCTGGGCGAGGTGCTCGAGGT
>NZ_JAICZW010000179.1 GCF_029057325.1 Bacteroides sp.
ATGCTTTATCCTTTTATGAGAACATATTCATTTGGTGTTAATCTGACATTCTAAAAAAGTAAAAGAACGATGGAAAAGACAATAGGAAAATATATATTGGCAGGTATGGCTGTTCTGGCTATGACCGCATGTAACGATTCTTTCTTGGAGCGTACGCCGACGAACGATTTGAATGATGCAGCTTACTGGAAAACAGAAGCTGACTTGCAGGCCTATGCGAATGGCATTTATAATGAAGCGGCAAATAATGGAACTTACAGATTCATGATAGGTTTCCATAGCGATGCTTATTCTGCGAAAATAACAGGACCTTATTCAATGGAGGCCATGTCCGACAACTTCGCTACAATGGACGGAAGTCAGACATGGGCAAGTGCTGTTGCGGCAGGTATTGAGAATCAACCAAGCGGAAATCCGAGTTATGCCAGTTGGTCGTGGACTCTGCTGCGTCGTATCAATGTATTTCTTGAAAACTATGAGCGTGCTAAAGACCTTCCGGAAACAATAAGGCAACGTTATGCCGGTGAAGCATTATTCTTCCGTGCATGGTTCTATCTGTATATGGTGCAGAATTATGGTGATGTGCCTTTGATTACACATCCTTTAGGTACTGCCGATCTTGAAGAGTTGTATGGTCCGCGTACTCCACGTAAAGAAGTGATGAAGCAAGTTTTGGATGATATCAATACTGCTTGCTCTTACTTGCCGGCAGACAATTGGGGGGCTAACCGTTTGACGAAAGGTGCGGCTTTGGCTTTGAAGGCTCGTATTGGTTTGTATGAGGGTACTTATAGAAAGTACCATAACTTGGGTGATGAGTCTGAATTCCTGAATGCCTGTGTCAGCGCTTGTGAAGAACTGATGGGCATGGGATATGAAATCTATAATACCGGTAACCCGAGCCATGACTATACTACGCTGTTCACAACCGAAGATTTGGGCACTATTAATGAGGTGATTTTCTATAGAAAATACTCTGAAGGGTTGAAGCGTCATCGTATCTGTGGTTACACGCTGAATTTGCGTAACGGCGGTACGAAGGATTTTGTAGATGATTTCCTTTGTGTAGACGCTGACGGTGTGGCAAGACCGGTGGCTTTGAGCCATGACTATAGCAATGACACTCCGGAATTGGAGTTCACGAACCGTGACCCACGTCTGAGCCAGACCTTCTTGGCACCGGGCAATGATGCAGCTGCCGCTTTGTTTATAGACAATCCACATGCAATGCGTGTTTTCCCACGTATCGGTAATATGAACGGATGGCCTACCTTGACCGGTTACCACCCCATCAAGTACTACATCCGTGAGCAGGATAAGAAGGGCTTTAACGAAGAAACACATGATTATCCGTTGTTCCGTTATGCAGAAGTGCTGCTGAGCTATGCAGAGGCAAAAGCCGAACTCGGTTCTTGCGACCAAGCTGTACTGGATAAGACTATCAACGTATTGCGTGACCGCGTAGGTATGCCTCATTTGACGGTGAATCCGGAGATGGACCCGAAATATGCTGGTTATGGCATCTCTTCTTTGTTGGTTGAAATTCGTCGTGAACGTCGTGTAGAGTTGAGTTTCGAGTATCTGCGCTATCAGGACCTGATGCGTTGGGCATGGGGTGACAAACTGAAAGAACGTGTATTGGGTATGCGTCTGGAAGATGCCGACTTTGCAGATCCGCGTTATGACGGTGCCATTACCAAAGGTGGTACAGCTGAAGCTGGTAACAATCCGGTATTCGTATTCAAAGCTGCCGATGGAAAACAATACATTGATGCCTATGCAAATACTAACTTTGCGACGGAACGTCGTTCGTTCGACCCGAATAAGGACTACTTACGTCCTATCCCATCTTCTGCAATCAGTAAGAACCTTGACCTTGGGCAGAATCCCGGATGGCCGACAGGACAAAAAAATGAAAAATAAGATTGAGAAGTTTTAGTTAGTTAATTATAAAGGAATCGGGATTGGCTTGAAAGTTTAACTTTCAGGACAATCCCGATACTTGTTTTGTTGAATTTGAGTAATAAAAAAACGTTGTCGGAATTAATTCGTAGGCTAGCTTCCTGGAGTTTTTAACACACTGGTTATCAGATACTTAAAAATAAGCTGACAGACACTTGTGTTCAGCGTGACAGACACTTGTGTTCAAGCTGACAGACACAAGTGTTTGAGACGACAGACGCAAGTGTCTGTCAAACCGGGGAATAGGGGGAATCGCAGAAGTTATTTCTTTGTGGATTTAATTCCGCCAACAGGTTAATAAGAATATCTTGAAAAACTAATTTGTGTTCTTCGATTTTTATCATATCCTTTTTCATCCTTCACTTTCGCTCTCAAGTTGGCCTAGGAGTTAAAGCCGATATTTCCGCAATGGCATCATGCACCAGAGTATCGGCTTTAACTCCTATAAATGAAAAAGCCTTGATATATATCAAATAAAATCTGTATGAGCTGTGGCGCGACATAAAAAAAGTAATAACTTTGTCCTGTATATCTGTGTATGTATAATCATTACTTAAAGTAACCATATAAGCATTATAAAATGACAAAACATTTCTTATGGAGCAACCTGCTCCTTGCTGCCGCCGGAACCGCGGCCGCGCAAAGCAAGACTGAGAACATAACGCCGGGTGAGGCACAGACTGTCAAGCCCCATATCATCCTCATCGTTGCCGACCAACATCGGGGCGACGCCATGAACTGCATGGGAAACCCGGCAGTGGTCACGCCCAATATGGATGCGTTGGCACAGGACGGAACCCTCTTCCTGAACGGCTATTCGTCCACGCCGAGCAGTACGCCGGCGCGTGCGGGACTCCTGACCGGACTATCGCCCTGGCATCACGGCATGTTGGGCTATGGCAGGGTGGGCAATCAGTATCGTTACGAGATGCCCGCCATGTTGAGTGAACTGGGCTATTTCACCTTCGGCATCGGCAAGATGCACTGGTTCCCGCAGAAAGCTTTGCACGGTTTTCACGGCACACTGGTGGACGAGAGCGGACGTGTGGAAAGCAAAGACTTCGTGAGCGACTACCGGCTCTGGTTCCAGATGCAGGCACCGGGGAAGAATCCGGACGAGACGGGCATCGGCTGGAACGCCCACGGCAGCGGAGTGTATGCGTTGCCCGAAGCGCTGCATCCCACGGCATGGACCGGGCAGATGGCGTGCGAGATGATACACAACCACGACAAGGGGAACGGCGAACCGCTTTTTCTGAAAGTCTCTTTTGCCCGCCCGCACAGCCCCTACGATCCGCCGCGGAGGCTGATGGAGCAGTATGAAGGACGCGACGTGCCCGCACCTGCCGTAGGCGAATGGTGTAAGGACAAGGTGTATGCGGCACCTTGCGACGTGGCTACTGCCGATAAGGACGCCGCTTTCGGCAACTTCGGCGAGGAGTATGCCAAGGAGTCGCGCAGGCACTACTATGCCAACGTGACGTTCGTGGACGAAGAGATAGGAAAGGTGATTGAGGCGCTGAGGCAGGAGGGCATGTATGACAACGCCCTCATCTGTTACGTGTCGGACCACGGCGACATGCTGGGCGACCATCATCATTGGCGCAAGACCTATCCGTATGAAGGTTCGGCGCATGTGCCCTACATCGTGAAGTGGCCTGCATCGTGCGGCTTCGCTAAGGGAGGCAAGGTAGAGGCTCCGGTGGAGTTGAGGGACCTGCTGCCCACTTTCCTGGAGATGGCAGGCGGCAAGGTGCCCGAAGACATGGACGGCCGTTCGCTGGCGGTGCTGATGAGAGATGGTGCTGCCGGATGGCGCAAGTACATAGACCTGGAGCACGCCACCTGCTATAGTGTTGACAACTATTGGTGTGCCCTGACTGATGGAAAGGTGAAGTACGTTTGGCGTTTTCATACGGGCGAAGAGGAGCTGTTCGATCTGACAAAAGACCCGCAGGAGCTGAAGAACGTGGTGAAAGAGAAGAAATATGCAGCCAAGCTGCGCGAGATGCGCGGCGAGATGGTACGTCATCTGGAGGAGCGTGGCGAGGAGTTCGTCAAGGACGGGCAGTTGCAGGTGTTGAAGCGGACGGTGCTCTACAGTCCGTTGTTTCCGGACGAGAATCCGGTAGATACAGGTATTTAAATAAGCATGAGATTCAAATTGCAGATGAGATTTTTAACTATCAAAAACATGGTGTGCTGCCTGATGCTGTTGGCTGTCTGGGGAGCACCGGCGGAAGCACGGGAGAACGCTTCCGGCAAAGTGACAACCGAACAGATGGATTGGAAAGCCTTTTTAAGCCGGCACGATATGCGCTGGGACCGGCTGACGGCAGACCCGGTAGAACCTACGATGGACGGGCGCTTGCGCACAGGCTATTATGCCGGTGCCATCATGGGCAATGGGTTATTGGGCACTAATTTCTATAAACTGACGGACAATGTCTATCGCCTGAATGTGGGCAGGAGCGACGTGACCGAAGCCCGGTCGCCTTACGACCTCTTCAACTCGGCACGCCTGCCCATCGGTTACTTCACTCTACGCACGCAAGGCAACGTGACTTCGGAAAGCATGACGCTCTCCCTCTATGATGCCATCACGCAGGGAACGTTCGGGACGGACAAAGGCAGGATAGATTTCCGGACTTATGTACACGCCAAGATGGATTGCATCGTCTTCGAGACGGAAGCGTCCGGCGGAGAGGCGGACTACGTCTGGGACTTTGTCTCCCAGGAGGCCGTCAGCCCCCGTTATATCCTCAACGGTACGGCTCCCGACGGCTACCTGAACCGGGAGGGAAAATCCAACCCAGCTCCGGAAAGGTACACCCGCGATGGGGTGAACTTGCTGGTGCAGAAACTGGTGGCTGACACCACCTTCCAGACTGTGGCAAGGGCATACGTTGTGGGCTGGAAAGAGGTGTACGAAGGCAACAAGCGACGCATCGTGGCCACGGTGGCGCAAGCCGACCGCGAACAGGATGCTGTGGCTTCCGCCCTGCGCACCGTCCGCAAAGGGCTCAAACAGACATCCGGAAAGCTGGAGGACGAACATACGGCATGGTGGCACGACTTCTACCGGAAAGCGGCTTTTGTCACCTTCCCCGACAAGCGGTTCGAGAGTTTCTACTGGGCACAATACTATAAGTTCGCCTCCACCGCACGCCCCGGCAAACCGGTGGTGGACCTGCAAGGGGTATGGCCTACATGGGACACTCCCTGGACCGCCATCTGGATGAATCTGAACATCCAGCTGACCTACTCTTGGCAGGTGAAAGCCAATCTGGGCGAGTTGGCACAACCTCTGTGGGATGCGCTGTGGAACAACCGCGACAACCTACGTCGCAACGTGACCGACATCGCCGGACAAGAAACCTGGACGGATGCTGCCTGCCTGCCCCGTTCGGCAACCTACGACTTCCACGCTCCCCTCGACCCCGCCACGACCGTCGAGCGGAATCAATATGAGGCGGGTAACCTGACCTGGACCCTGTTCTATTACTGGCAACATTGCTTGGCATACGGGGAGACCCGCCAGCTGAAGGAAAGACTTTTCCCGCTGCTGAAATCCGCGGTCAACCTCTTCTTTCACATCCGCACCGAACGTGACGGGAAGTACGGACTTCCACCGACCGCTTCGCCAGAGTATAACGTGACCGGTAATATCGGTCCCAACGCCACCTACGATCTCGCCAACCTGCGCTGGGGATTGCAGACCCTGATAGACATCGACACGACCTATCACCTGAACGACCCTCTGCTACCCCAATGGCGGGACTTCCTGAATAGGCTGGCGGACTTCCCCTACAATGAGGAGACTGGATTCAAGGTGAGCGACAAGTACGAATTCATTGATACCTCCCACCGCCATTACTCCCACCTGTTCATGATTTATCCCTATCATCTGCTGGACTGGGAAGACGCGCAAGACCGTCCGAGGATGGAGCTGAGCGTCAACCGCTGGAAAGGGAACCAAGGCTATTCGCGGACCGGGAAAGCCGCTATGCTGGCAAGCAAAGGGGACGGGGACGGTGCCCTGGAACAAATGGAGGTGTTCCTGCAACGGTTTGTCAAGCCCAATACACTTTATGCGGAGACGGGACCGGTCATTGAGACACCGATGGCGGCGGTCTCTACTCTGCACGAACTCTACATGCAGGACTGGGGAGATAAAATCCGGGTATTCTACGGCATGCCATCGGCTTGGCGGAACGCGTCGTTCATCAACCTGCGTGCCAAGGGAGCGTTCCTCGTAAGCGCTTCCAGACAGGACGGAAGGAGCGTTTTCATACAGGTGGAAAGTGAAAAAGGCGGATTGTGCCGCCTGCAAACCGGCATGGCGCTTGCCGACATACAGGTGCGGAACGGTAAGGGAGAACCGGTGCCGTTCACGCCGGCCTCCGGAGAAGGCGGTGTAATAGAGATTGACATGCAGGCGGGAGACATGGTGCAGGTAACGGACAAGACAAGGACGGTGGTCTATCCCGCTCCGCAGGCGTATGACAAAAATGCGGATTTCTGCTATGGAGACATAAAGCCTGCCGTCCGATAGGTTTCATCATCTTTTTTTGTACCTTTAACGCCGCATTTAGATGGTCTGCTAATTTTAATCGGAAGAAATCATTATGAAAAACAGGTGTTTAGCCGTGCTTTGCCTCTTTTTTTGTACATGGATGGCAATGAATGCCGCAGGGAATTACAAGTTCAGGACCCTTTCGCCCGATGGTGGGTTCTATTACGACGGCGTCAAAGTGATAGAACAAGATAACGACGGTTTTGTATGGGTAATGATGGACTACGAACTCTATCGTTTCGACGGTTACAGGTATAAGAAGTATTATCCCCGCTTTGCGGAGATGGCTCCAACGAAACGGTGGATATTCATAGACATGGTTTCGGACGGAAAAGGGAATCTTTATGTGAACACGAACAACGGAGTGTATCGGTACGAACAGGTTTCGGATAAGTTTGAACGTGTCTTGGATGATGCCGCCCTGCTGAAGATGGATGGCAAGGACAGACTTTGGATAAGGAGGGGCAACCGGTATGGACTTGCCGATCCGGTCACCGGCGAGATTCATTGGCCAGAATACGACGGGAAGAACCCCACATACGCCAATCAGCCGTTTTGCGTATATAAAAAAGATGTATATGTGTTCGTCTATCGGCAGGTATATAGATACAATGAAACGGGGAAATGTTTCAATCTTTGCATGCGCCTGCCCGGTACGGGTAGAAACATCCGTTTTGCACAGACGCGGAAGGATAAGATGTGGGTGTATGTGAACGAGGAAGGCCTGTACAAGATTGACTTGTCCTCGTTTGAGGTGGAAAAACGCTACGAGGCTTTCGCCGAATGTGAGAAGAACGGACTGCGAGAGTTTTATGTGGACCACAGAGGGAAAGTCTGGTTGGGCACGATGGAGGGATTGTATATTTTCGATCCCGATACCAATGGAATGATGGAATACAAACATTCGGCAGCGGATGCTTTCAGCCTGCCGAACAACTCGATATGGAAAATCTATGAAGACCGGCAAGGCAATGTATGGATAGGGACCTATTCGGGAAAGCTTTGCTACGTGGATATGGAGGAGGGAAACGCTTTTCGTTCTTACTTTTCGGGAAGCGGCAGTCTGAATTATGCGCCGGTGAGTGCTTTTGCCGAAGATGAAGACTATCTGTGGATAGGAACCGAAGGCGGTGGCGTGAACCGGATGGACAAACGAACCGGAGAGTTCCGGTTGTTGGAAGATGGGCAGAACGTGGTGTCGAACAACATCAAATCGCTGGTCATGGATGGGAAACGCAATCTGTGGGTCTCGATGTTTAGAGGGGGGATTGAGGCGTATGATGCCGGGCGCTGGAAGACGGCACACTATAGACGTGGCCAAGCGGAAACCGACAACGGTTTGCTGGTGAACAATGTGCGGAAGACCGTGCTCGAAGGTGATTCGGGGCTGTGGGTAGCCTATCAGTATCCGGCACCAAAGATTTCTTATCTTTCGTTCAAGGAAAAGAAGTTCAGGCATATTAGTCTAGATAGTGTGGGCAATTATGACTATCTGTTTGACATCTTGAAGCAAGGGGAGAGAACGTTGTGGGCCATCAGTAACGAGGCACTCTATAGGCTTGATACGCAGACGGAGGAAGTCAGGAAGGTACAGCCGGGTGATTCCGAGTATTTGGGACTATTTACTTTCTGCCTGGATGACGATGGGAATATCTGGATTGGAACGATAGGAAACGGCCTGATAAAATTTGATACGAATACGTTGAAGTTCATCCCGATGAAAGACTTGCTGCAACGAGAGGTCTATTCCATTTACAGTATCTGCTATAGCGACGGCAAGGTGTGGATGGGAACGGACTATGGGTTGTGCTGCTATGATAAGGCTACCGAACGACTGATGACGTTTGACAAGCGTGAGAATACGCAAGGGCAGGTATATTATCCGCTGGCGGTGTTGAAGGGCAAGGATGGCAGGCTCTATTTCGGCGGAACCGATGGGTTCACGGTGGTAGATCCTGCACGGATATCCTACAATCGCTACAAGCCGAGGGCGGTTATATCAGAATTTTTTGTGGACCACAAACCGGTGCATCCCAATTATGTGAAAAGCGACTCGCTTCGTACCATCATGTTGGAATATGACGAGTCTAACTTCGGTTTTGAATTTTCTGCGGACAACTACCAGATTCCGGAAAAGAACATGTTCAGATACAGGCTGAAAGGGTATAACAACCAGTGGATTATGGTGAATGCAAGGCAACGGACGGTGATGTACTCTAAGGTAGCGGCAGGAACCTACACTTTTGAGGTGTGTGCCGCCAACAACGACGGTGTGTGGGGGGATCCCACGGCGATAAAGATAGTGAGACGCAGGGCTCCTTGGGCGAGCGTGCCTGCCTATATCTGCTATGTGTTGGCTGTGCTGGGCATAACTTATCTGGTCTTCAGACACTATGCCGAGAAGAAGCGCCTGAAGATGTTGCTTTATCAAGAGAATGTGGAGCGAGAGAAGAAGGAGCAGATACACCAGGCACAATTGCGCTTCTTCACTAACATCTCGCATGACTTCCGTACGCCACTTTCCTTGATTATGGCAGCTTTGGACAAATTGCGTCGCGAGGGGCTGAAAGAGTACTACTACCGCATACTGAACGGAAACGTGCAACGTCTGCTGAACCTGGTGAACGAGTTGATGGACTTCCGTACCGTGGAGAACGGAATGATGAAGTTGGAACTGGAACCGATAGAGGTGAACGGCTTCGTGAAGGAACTTGCTGCTGATTTTACGGACTATGCTGCCGAGCGGAAGATTGATTTCCGGGTGGAATGTGACGAGACTTTACCAGCAGAGGTATATGTGGACAAGAATGTGCTGGAGAAAATCGTGATGAACTTGCTGAACAATGCCTTCAAATATACGCGCGACGGGGGAAGTATCGTGCTGAAGACCCGGCGCGGACAGACCTTTACATCGCAGTGGAGCGGTCACTACAAGGTGGGTGATTGCATGGAAGATGCTTTCTCTATCGTGGTAAGCGATACAGGTGTGGGCATTTCGGGCGAATCAATAAGCAGTGTGTTCGAGCGATTCTACAAGGTGAACACGGTGAATGCCGATTCGCACTTAGGCACAGGTATCGGACTGGCACTGGTGAAGAGTCTGGTGCTGTTGCAGAAAGGGTGCGTATCCATCTATAGCGAACGAGAGAAAGGCACGGACATGGTGGTGTGCTTGCCGATGGACAGCGGTGTGTTTGATGAGGCAGACTTTGCCAAGCGAAAATCTGGCAGCATGGCGGAACAGCCGGAAGTTTCGCCGATGGAAAGGAAGGAGCAGGAGGAGATGTCGGCTGTGGTACAGGCAGAACAAGTGCCCTCGAGTGCCAGAAAGATTCTGATTGTGGAGGACAATACAGACTTGAGGATTCTGATTGCGGAAGCCCTGTCCGAAGACTTTCAGGTGATGCAGGCCGGTGATGGCATGGAGGCGTTGAAGCAGATGGAAAATCTGGAATTCGATTTGGTGATAAGCGACATCATGATGCCCCGCAAAGACGGAGTCTCGCTGTGCAACGACATCAAGGGCAATGTGGCTACTTCCCACATTCCAGTCATCCTGCTGACGGCAAAGACCGGTCTGGAGAGCAAGATAGAGGGAGTGGACTCTGGTGCCGACCTTTACTTTGAAAAACCGATAGACCTGACTTACCTGAAACTCTCAATACAGAATGTGTTTAGGAACCGGCAACAACTGAAAGAGCATTATGCAAAGAACTATTATGCAGACAGCAGTGAGTTGGCTACGACCGATCAGGATAATAAATTCTTGAAGCAGTTTGTAGAGTTTGTGGAGACTCACATGGAGCAGTCGCAGATGGATGTCAATAGCATTGCTGTAGAACTGGGCATGAGCCGTAGTAAATTGTACACCAAGGTGAAAGGACTGACCGGAAAGTCTGTCGTGGAATTTGTTTTGAATTGTCGTTTGCGCAAGGCGGCTCGTCTGATTATAGAAGAAAATATGACGATGAAAGAGGTGATGATGTCTGTGGGCATTGAAAGCCAGCCGTACTTCACCAATGCGTTCAAGAAAACATTCGGTGAAACTCCCACAGCCTTTGCCGCCAGACATAAAAAATAACCTGCTCTTCTGAATCTTCATGGACGCACGTGACTGGATTACATGAAAATCCTGTCGCGTGCGTCTATTTGTTTATAATCAATAGGTTACTTTTCTATTTTACTCTATTTCCTTAATCTTTTTTAATACTTTTACCGATTATAGTAAAATGTAAATTAATTAAGGTAAACGTATTTTGTATCGGTGGGCTACTTTTGCGGTGGATAAAATATTCGTTTAACTAAATCAAATACGCCTATGAATACTGTAAAGTTGTAGTGAAGAAAAACAAACAGACAAGTCTTGCTTAAACAATCAGAAAACACAATTCTTTAAAAATTAATCTAAAAATGAAAATTAAAACGTATTTTATTACTTTATCGTTTTTGTTTTGCGCTGTCACATGGATGATGGCACAGCAAAGCGGTGGCTCCCTTATTAAAGGGCAAGTTGTAGATTCTACCGGTGAACCAGTTATCGGTGCTAATGTGCTGGTGGTTGGTACCACCCAAGGGGTGATTACAGATGTGGACGGTTATTATCAACTGGATGTAAAAGCCGGTGCTACTTTGAAGATATCTTATATAGGATATAAGGATTTGGAAGTAAAGGCTAAACAGGGTCTTGTGACTACGTTGCAAGAAGACTCTGAGATGCTGGACGAAGTGGTGGTCGTAGGTTTTGGTACGCAGAAGAAGGTGAACCTGACCGGTGCCGTGGCTTCAGTCAGCAGTGAAGTGCTGGAAAACAAGCCGGTGGGAAGCATCGGACAGGCACTGGAAGGAGTTATCCCCAACCTGAATGTTTCCGCAGTTTCCGCTTCTCCCAATTCGGTGGCCAGTTTCAATGTGCGTGGTGGTACATCTATGGGACAGGACAGCAAGGGTAATTGGGAAATAAAGAATGGAAGCCCGTTGATTCTGGTGGATGGAGTACAGATGGATGATACTTATTTGGGTATGCTGAATCCTTCGGATATAGAGAGCGTTTCGTTGTTGAAGGATGCTGCTTCTGCTGCTATCTATGGAGCTCGCGCCACGTATGGTGTTCTGTTGGTAACAACGAAAAGCGGTAAGAAAGACCAAAAGCCCAATGTCACATACAACTTTGACATGCAATGGAACACCCCGTCACACCGACCGGATATTATGGATGCCTATACCATTCAGTTGGCTGCCAATCAGCTGACCCAATGGACGGGTGGCACAGTATCTACTTGGAACGAAAAAGTATTGGCTGCCAAGAAGGCTTGGAGAGATGACCCGGAAAATGCACCGGCATGGATTTATTCGGAAGGCAGTAATTCTAAGTTTACGTGGGTGCGTAGCATGAATCCTTACGACGAAGTTGTGAAAGATTGGACGCCCATGCAGAAGCATACGGTGAGCGTGAAAGGCGGTGGTGAGAAAACTACTTATTACATCTCCTTGGGCTATCAGCGTCAAGAAGGTATGTATAAGATTAATACGGATGTGCAGAAACGCTTCAATGGGTTGATAAGTTTGGATACCGAGATAACCAAATGGTTCAAAATCGGAACAAAAATTAGCTATAACACAACGAATTATGACGAACCTTACCTCAATCCCCAAAAGGGTACGTTGTGGGGAGCCATGATGGGAGAGGTCAGCCGTAATATCTGTTCGCCGATCAAGACTTCTGCAGATGATCCTCAGCCGGATGCATGGACGGACAATATCTTGGGGTGGTTGGCCTATGGAGCCAATCGGGTGACCAAGCGTACGAATTCTTCCTTTAATGTGACACCTGTCTTGACATTGATGCCAGGATGGACTGTAAAGGCGGAACTTTCATACGTGCCGAACGAGTACTTCCAGAAATCGGTGATTCCCACCCGTGAATACGTGGTCGATGACTGGACTTCTATCGTTAAGACCCATACCGATCCTTCCCGTGTGGAAGAAAAGGTGACTCATTCCGATTATTATACGATTAATGCCTATACGAACTATAACCATACGTTCGGCAAGCATGATATAGGTGCTATGGTTGGTTTCAACCAGGAATGGTACACCTATCGTGAAACGGGTGCCGAGGCGGAAGGTATTCTGAATGCCGATTTGCCCTATATCAATTCGGCTACGGGCAATCAGTATGCAAGCGATGGTGCCAGCCATTGGGCCATCCGCGGTATGTTTATGCGTTTGAACTATGCCTATAATGACAGATATCTGCTTGAGTTTAACGGCCGTTATGACGGAACTTCCCGTTTCCCGAAGGCCGACCGTTTCAAGTTCTTCCCTTCTGTTTCGGCCGGATGGAGAATTTCGGAAGAGAATTTTATGCAATCTACCAGAGCTTGGTTGGATAATTTGAAAGTAAGAGGTTCCTGGGGCTCGTTGGGCAATCAGAACGTTGCTAATTATGCTTATATCTCATCGTTTGGTGATGTCAGCTACGTATCTTGGAACATGGGTGGCTCACGTCCGATGGGTATTTCTCCTGGCGGCCTGATTTCTCCGTCGTTGACTTGGGAGACGGCTACAACACTGGATTTTGGTTTGGATGCCTCTTTCTTTAAGAACCGCCTTGACTTCACTTTCGACTGGTACACACGTGAGACCAAGGACATTCTGATGGCGGCTGATAAATATCCTTCCGTATTGGGAGCTTCCGCCCCGAAGAAAAATTCCGGTATATTGAAGACGAATGGTTGGGAGATGAGCCTGACATGGCGTGACCGCGTCAACAAGGATTTCAGTTATGACGTGAATTTCGTTCTTTCCGATTATATGACAAAGGTGAAGAGATTCGATGGCAATCCGAACATGTCCTTATCTACTTTGTACAATGGCAAGAAGATGGGTGAAATATGGGGATATACGTGTCTGGGCATTTTGCAGGAAGAGGATTTCACGGTGGATGAAAATGGCAAATATATATTGAATGGCCCCAGCCAGACGAACATAAGCGGCACTTGGTATCCGGGTGATTTGAAGTTCGCCGATTTGGGTGGAAAGCCGGGTGATGATGATAAGAAGTCGGACGCGGGTCCCGACGGAAAAGTCAGCAATGGCGAGAATACCATTTACAATCATGGCGACTTGCGTGTGATTGGTAACAGCACTCCTCGTTTCCGTTTCGGATTGAATACCAACCTGCGTTGGAAAGATTTCAACCTGAACGTCTTTTTCCAGGGGGTGGCAAAACGCGACGTGTTTATCAACAACAATATGCTTTTCGGTGGCAGCGATTCCGCAGGAAACTATGATACGTTCAAGAACTCATGGACTCCCGAGAACACCAATGCCAAATATCACATGTATGGCCGCGGGCAGAACTTGACTACCAATACCCGTTATCTGTATAACGCCGCATTTGTACGTTTGAAGACCTTGTCTTTGGGCTATACTTTGCCGAAAGCGTTAGTCCGTAAGATATCGTTGAATACGGTGCGTGTCAATTTATCCGGTTACAATCTGTTTGAGATTTCGGGTGTGCCCAATGTATTCGACCCGGAATCTATACAATCTGCCTATCCGATGATGCGTTCCGTCGCTTTGGGCGTTCAAGTTAATTTTTAATAACATCTATACAATAAGACAATGAAACTAAAACATTATATTTATGCCTTAGGGCTGGCAGCTTCGCTCCATGCATGTAACGATGACTTTATGGAACGCTATCCGTTGGATGTGCCGACCGACAATGCGTTCTGGACTTCAGAAAATGACCTGAAGCTATTCTTGAATAAATTTTATCCCACCTGGATTAAGGGACACTACAGCGGGTGGTCTGATAGCAATTACCTGTATCCTCTGCCCGTAAAAGGCAGCCCATTGGCTTATGGGGATGTATATAGCGATAACGCGGTCCGTACCGGAAATGAATTTTCCGAATTGGGCGAGAACAACAGGATTCCTACCGGTTCAGGAGCAAATAACAATGGATGGGTATGGAGCGACCTGCGTAATGTCAATTATTTCCTGACACACTACAACAGAGCCGACCTCCCGAAGGAGACGTTGGATAAATATGCGGGTGAGGCCTATTTCTTCAAGTCATGGGAGTATTACCGGAAAGTGATGATTTTCGGTGATGTGCTTTGGATTACCAAAGAGTTGAATACAGATTCGGAAGAACTCTATATGCCCCGGACACCTAGAGCCGAAGTGATGGACTCCATCTTGCTTTGCATCAATAAGGCTGTGGCAGGATTGCCTGAAAAGGGCAAAGAGGAAAGCGGACGTTTGAATAAGGATATAGCGAATTTCCTGAAAGCGCGTATCTGCCTGTTTGAAGGAACTTACCGCAAATACCACACCGAATTGGGGCTGGATGGCAGTAAATTCTTAAAGGAGTGTGAGACCGCTTGCGAGGCACTGCTCGGAAAATACACTTTATACCGGGGTGACGGAGAGACCTCCTATTATAAAATGTTTACCGTGAAAGGGGCCAATGCCTTCTCCGATAATCCGGAAGTCATCTTGGGACGTACTTATATACCGGATGAATATGGACATGCTTTCCAACGCTATTATGACCAGAACAACTCGAACCGTCAGGCAATGGGCGCTACCCGTGGCTTCTTGGAGGAATATCTTTGTGCGGATGGCCGTCCCATTTATGTGGGAGGTTCCGAAGGAAACTACGAAGTGAATCCCTTGTTTAAGGGATATGGCATGTGGAAAGAGCTGGACAATCGTGACCCACGTCTGACGCAGACGGTTTGTCGTCCGGGTGAATACGTTACCATTTATAAGAATGGTTCGGTAGATTTGGCTAACGGCATTGAATATCCTAACATCTCGTATAGCAGCAGCGGTTCTACGGTGACCGGATACCGTTTTATCAAACATTGGATGGGCGACCAGATAGAAAACGATGCGGTTACGAAGGGTGTACAGGCAGCCATTGAGTTTCGCTACGGCGAATTGCTGCTGATGTATGCGGAGGTTGAGTATGAACTGAATGGGACATTGACGCAACAACAAGTCGATATGACTATCAATGCTTTGCGCGAACGTGCCGGATATGATTTTAATGCTTATCCTACGGCCAAGCTGATGGTGGGGCAAGAACCGGCAGACCCTCGTCTGGATAAGATTTACAGAGAGAAGCTGGATTACACGGTATCTCCCTTGTTGCGCGAGATTCGTCGCGAACGTCGTGTAGAGTTGGCTATGGAGAATCGCCGTTACGAAGACCTGATGCGGTGGAAAGCCGGTAACCTGTTCACTGTGCCCTTGCGGGGAATGAAGTTCACGGAAGAGATGCAGGCACTGTATGATGGCTCTCACACCGATCGCCTGAACGGTGGAAGCGCGGCGAAGATTACCATCGGCAAAGATGTCTATCTGGATGATGAAGGGTATATCATCTGCTATCCCAAGAGTCCGTATAAACAGACAATCAAGGGATGTCTTCCGTGGCACGACTATCGTTATCTTTGGCCTATTCCGGCAGAGGAGATACGCCTCAATCCGAATTTGGTACAAAATCCCGGATGGATTGAAGCGGAAACCGATAAATAAGTCCTGCATACTGATAATGGCCTGAATCATAGAGAGTGGCAGGAAACAGTTCCTTGCCACTCTCTTTTTTTACTCCATTATTCAAGAAGGCCTTTAGCGTAAACAAAACGATTCTGATAAAATAATTGGAGATTTGAGTAATTGATTATGGAGAGAATTCTCTTCTTTTGTACCGGATAAATAAAAGTAATATCATGAATAAATTATTAACAACGGCTGTATTAGCCTTAGGAATATTTGGAAGCGTATATGCGCAAGATGCAAAACGTTTGTTGCCTGCCGAGCAGGAAGTCTCTTTGAAGTATGGGGCCGACCGCTTGGGCAAGCGTCAGGATGCGGATATGAAGAAGTTCCGCGATAATCGTTTGGGGGCTTTTATCCATTGGGGACTCTATGCCATTCCCGGTGGAGAGTGGAACGGTAAAATGTACAACGGAGCAGCCGAATGGCTGAAGGCATGGGCAAAGGTACCGGCAGATGAATGGCTCACGCTGATGGATCGGTGGAACCCCAAGAAGTTCGATGCGAAAGCATGGGCGAAGATGGCGAAGAAGATGGGCGTGAAATATGTCAAGATTACCACCAAGCACCACGAGGGATTCTGCCTCTGGCCCAGCAAATACACGCAGTACACGGTAGCACAAACACCTTATAAAAAAGATATATTGGGCGAATTGGTCAAAGCCTACAACGATGAAGGCATTGACGTGCACTTCTATTTCTCAGTAATGGACTGGAGCCATCCAGACTACAGGTATGACATCAAGTCGCCGGAGGATGAGGTCGCTTTTGCTCGCTTTCTGGAATTTACGGACAACCAGCTGAAAGAACTTGCCACTCGTTATCCAACCGTCAAGGATTTCTGGTTTGACGGAACCTGGGACGCCAGCATCAAGAAGAACGGATGGTGGACGGCTCATGTGGAACAGATGCTGAAAGAGATGCTGCCCGGCGTGACCATCAACAGCCGCTTGCGTGCCGATGACAACGGCAAGCGCCACTTCGATAGTAACGGTCACCTGATGGGCGATTACGAGTCTGGCTACGAGCGTCGCTTGCCCGATCCGGTGAAGGACCTGAAGGTGACCCGTTGGGACTGGGAAGCTTGCATGACGGTACCCGAAAACCAATGGGGTTATCACAAAGATTGGTCCCTGAGCTATGTCAAGACTCCACTGGAAGTGCTTGAACGCATTGTGCATGCCGTCTCCATGGGAGGAAACATGGTGGTGAACTTCGGACCTCAACCTGATGGTGACTTTCGTCCCGAAGAAAAGGAACTGGCGGATGCCATCGGCAAATGGATGAAGGAGAACGGCGCATGTATCTACGGCTGCGACTATGCCGGCTGGGACAAGCAGGCATGGGGCTATTACACCCGCAAGGAAAAGGATGTCTATATGATAGTCTTCAACCAGCCCTATTCCGGACATTTAATGGTGAAAACTCCGAAGGGTATCAAAATAACGAAGGCCGTCCTATTGAACGGCAAAGAGGTGGGTGTGGAAGAGACTGCCCGCAACGAATATAATGTGGATATGCCGGCAAAGAATCCCGGTGCCCCGTTTGTCATCAAATTGCAGGTAGAGGAAGAGAAGAGCACCACCGATAAATATCGTGAAGCATTGACTTGATAATTAATGAGTTAATGGGTCTATAAGGGCTTTCAGCCTGCCTGTCTTGAAACCTCCTCGTAGCCTCATTAACTTGTCAACTGCCCCCCTCTTAACAACTAAAAAAACTAACCTTTAATTAATTATATATTTTATGACAAAGAAGTTATATTTTCTCTTTTTCTTCTTTGCGTTTGTGACGTTTGCAGATGCGCGGCAGCCCTTCCAACGGGCTGCCGTGAAGTCTGTGATGAAGCGTGTGGCCGACTGGCAGATTGCAAATCCCAACAAAGGAGCGGAGCATGACGACTTGGACTGGACGCATGCCGCACTCTACATGGGTATGCTGGACTGGGCAGAACTGACCGAGAAGGAAAATGCCGACGACTCCTATTTTCAATGGTTGCTTCGCATTGGCAAGCGCAACCATTTTCAGGTGGGCAAGTGGATGTATCATGCCGATTTCATTGCCGTGGGGCAGCCATTCATCGATCTGTATATCAAATATGGCAACAAGAAGATGATAGCCCCTGTGATGGCACGTGCCAACTGGGTGGTGGAAAACCCTTCGGAAGTGCCTTTGGCGTTAGACTACGGCAATCTGGAGACTCTGGATCGTTGGTCCTGGTGCGATGCCTTGTTTATGGCTCCCCCGGTGTATGCCAAACTCTATGCGCTGACTCATGACCAACGCTATCTGGACTTTCTGAACCGAGAGTACAAGGCTACCTACGAGCATCTGTACGACCGGGAAGAACACCTTTTCTACCGAGATCGCCGTTACTTTGACAAGCAGGAGGCTAATGGCAAGAAAGTCTTCTGGGGACGCGGCAACGGGTGGGTGCTGGGTGGACTGGCAGAAATCCTGCAAACGCTTCCCGCCGAAGAGCCTTCACGCGCTTTCTACCAGAAATTGTTTGTGGAACTGGCTACCCGTGTGGCAGGCTTGCAGAGCGCGGACGGCTATTGGCATGCCAGCCTGCTCGATCCAGCTTCCTATCCCTCGCCGGAGACCAGTGCTACGGGTTTCATCGTCTATGCTTTGGCCTATGGGGTGAACGAAGGCTTGCTCGACAGGAAGGCGTTCATGCCTGTCATTGAGAAGGGATGGAAGGCGCTGGTAGATGCCGTGGAGCCGGATGGCAAGCTGGGTTATGTACAACCTATCGGTGCCGACCCGCGCAAGGTGACTCGCGAGATGACCGAAGTCTATGGAGTAGGGGCATTCCTGCTGGCAGGGTGCCAGATATACCGGATGGCTTCATTGGCCGCCCACAACGCCCACGAGGCTGCCATGGCCTGGTTTCGAGAGGCGAAGTTCGGATTGTTTATCCATTGGGGCTTGTACTCACAAACGGCAGGAGAGTGGAAAGGACATCCTGTGCAGGGAGGCGAACACTTCATGCTGTATGAGCGGATTCCCTTGAAAGAGTATGCCAGAATAGCAGACGATTTCAATCCGGTGGGTTTTGATGCCAAGGCATGGGTGAAAGCGGCTAAACGGGCAGGCATGAAGTACATTGTTTATACGACCAAACATCATGACGGTTTCGCCATGTACCGATCGGCTTGCAGTGACTATAATATCGTGAAATGCACCCCTTTCGGGAGAGATCCTTTGAAAGAATTGGCGGAGGCTTGCAAAGAGGAGGGCATCCGTTTAGGCTTGTACTACTCGTTGGGCCGGGATTGGGAAGACCCGGATGTGCCTACCAACTGGCCGGTCAAAGCCGGACGGAGCAATACTTGGGATTATCCGGATGAAGACGCCAAGCAATTGCCACGTTACCTGGAACGCAAAGTGAAACCCCAGCTGAGGGAGCTGCTCACCAACTATGGCGAGATTGCCATACTCTGGTTTGATACCTTCGAGATGGTGAACAAGCAGCAGAGTGCGGAACTGCGTGAACTGATTCATTCCTTGCAACCCGGTTGTTTGATAAACAACCGTATCGGGAACGGCATGGGTGACTACGTAGTAATGGAACAGAAATTGTCAACCGGCATCATCAAACGCCCTTGGGAGGCTTGCATGACGATGGGTAGAAATTGGGGATATAATAAATTTGACACGGATTATAAGAAGCCGGATGTAATGATTCGTCATTTGGTGGATGTGGTGAGTAAGGGAGGGAATCTGTTACTCAACATCGGTCCCAATCAATTGGGACGTTTTCCGGAATTAACCAAACCCGGATTGGATGCGTTCCATGATTGGCTGAAAAGAAACGGCGAATCCATTTATGCCGTATCTCCATGGCATGTATATGGGGAAGCATTGACAGATGCGGTGGAGAACGTGGAACAGAAGGCCTTTCACGATGCCGAATACGATGGCACTCCGAAAGAGGTGGTACCCGATGTGCGTTACACCCGAAAAGGGAATACAGTATTCGCCATTGTCCGTCATTCGGCGGAGAAATCTTTCTTATTGCGTTCGTTCGCAGGCAAGACAGAAGGCATACATGAGGTGACTCTGTTGGAGAATGGTAAATCTGTCGATTGGAAAGCAACCGAGGATGGACTGAGGATTGAAGGAATACGTCGCAGCCATTCCTTCCCGATTTATGTACTGAAAGTTGAATATCTTTAATTGAAATATGAGAAATAATATCTTTTTTATGCTGCTCATCGGGCTGCTGTCCGCACTCTGCGGCAAGCTTAACGCTCGCGAAGTGACCTCCTTCAACACCGGCTGGGAATTCAAGAAAGGTCCCTTTTCCCAAGATGCCATGCAGGCTGCCGGAAAGTGGAATGCCGGTTGGCAGAAAGTGACCGTTCCCCATACCTGGAATGCGGATGACATGCAGAAGAAGGTCTCTGCCTTCTACGAGGGAGTGGGCTACTACCGTAAGAAACACACCTTCTCCGAAAGTCTGAAGGGCAAGCGCCTCTTTCTCCGTTTCGAGGGAGTGGGTTCGTGTGCCGAAGTCTATGTCAATGGCTACTTGGTCGGGACACATAAGGGTGCCTATTCTGCTTTTGCCTGCGAGATTGGTTCGCAGGTGAAGTTCGGCGAAGAGAATGAAATTATCGTGAAGGCGGACAATACGGCACGCCCCGACGTGATTCCTACCAACCATGTCCTTTTCGGGGTCTATGGAGGGATGTATCGTCCGGTATGGCTGGTGGTGACGGAGCCTTGCAACATTGTGGTGGATGACTGCGCCTCACCCGGCGTATATATCACCCAGAAAAACGTCTCCCGAAAATCCGCCGAGGTCTCTGTGAAGGTGAAGCTGGACAACGCCACGCTGGTTCCCGTTCCGCTCACTCTCGAGAACACCATCTACGATGGGAACGGCAAGCTGGTGAAAACCCACAGTCAATCCCTTGAACTCACCCCGCAAGGCGTGCAGAGCCATGCCTCGCAATTCAAGCTGAACAATCCCCGCTTGTGGCAGGGGCGTGAAGACCCTTACCTCTATAAGGTGGTGTCGCGTCTCATGCAGGACGGCCGCGTGGTGGACGAGGTCATTCAGCCCTTGGGGCTTCGCAAGTACGAGGCGGTGGCAGGCAAAGGTTTCTTCCTGAACGGCAAGAAGCACCCCATGCACGGTGTGACCCGTCACCAGGACTGGTGGGGACTGGGCAGCGCCTTGACCAATCAGGAGCACGACTTCGATCTGGCGCAGATCATGGACATCGGCGCCACGACCGTCCGCTTCGCCCACTACCAGCAGTCCGAATACCTCTATTCCCGTTGTGACACTTTGGGTTTGATTATCTGGGCGGAGATTCCCTTCGTCAACCGCGTCACCGGACAGGAGTGGGACAACGCCCACCAGCAGATGCGTGAACTCATCCGACAGAGTTTCAACCACCCCTCTATCTACGTGTGGGGCATCCACAACGAGGTCTATCATCCGCACGGATATACGGCGGCATTGACGCAATCCATCCACGACCTCTGCAAGCTGGAAGACCCGGATCGCTACACGGTGTCGGTCAACGGCTACGGGCATGCCGACCATCCCGTCAACCAAAACGCTGACATACAGGGCATGAATCGCTACTTTGGTTGGTACGAGCGGAAGATACAGGACATTGGGCCCTGGATAGAGAAGATGGAGAAGGAGTACCCCTGGCAGCGCCTGATGCTCACGGAGTATGGTGCGGATGCCAACATCGACCATCAGACGGAAATTCTGGGCGATGCTCTGAACTGGACTTCTCCTTTCTATCCGGAGACCTTCCAGACCAAGACCCACGAGTACCAATGGAGCGTCATCTCCCGGCATCCGTATATCCTTGCCTCTTACCTGTGGAACATGTTCGACTTTGCCGTCCCCACCTCTAATCGTGGAAGCATGCCCGCCCGTAACATGAAGGGCCTGATGACCTTCGACCGCAAAATCAAGAAAGATTCCTACTTCTGGTATAAAGCAAATTGGAGCAAAGAGCCTGTTCTCTATCTGACGCAACGACGGAACGTGTTGCGCGAGCGGAAAGAGACTTCGGTGACCGTCTATTCCAACATCGGTACCCCCAAGGTCTATCTCAATGGCCGGGAGCTGACGGATGTGCGGAAGGGATATACCGATGTGCACTACCTTTTCGATCGGGTGTTGCTGGCTGACGGCAAGAACGTGCTACGTGCGGTTGTCTCCCATCAAGGCAAGGAGTATGTAGATGAAATAGAATGGGAATACCGGGGCGAATGCAACCGCGAGGCTGATTTCCTAGAGCATAAGCAGGAGCATGGCAGCTGGTAGTGCCGGCTGACAACAGCGCTTTCTCGTCATGGCATGCGGATGACGCGATTAGACGGATGAATGCGGATTTTATCTGATTAAGAAACTGTTTTGAAATAATTAGAAAAATCATTTAAGGATGATTTGTGTGATTACTCATGAGGGTGTGCATTCATCAATGCACACCCTCGAATTCATTCTGATGCAACCTGAATGTCGGTTGCCGGCATGCAAACAGGCGGTTGCACCAGGGTATGCCCTACAAAATAAAACATGTATTTGGTTCTGTTGCCGGATTGCCAACGAGCCTAAAAGTGGCATTAAGACAGACATATTTCTTCAAATGTAAGATATTTTCATTTCTCTTTCCCGCAGCCGGCAAATCAAGGTGAAGAGATCCCTTTTTTCTGCTTCCGTTCTCTCCTTCCTATCCGCTCCCTGTCCCACCCCTACCAGGGCCTATTCGGCTTCGGACGTTCTTCGGACAAACTCCACTCCCTAGGACCGAAGAATGTCCGAAGAACGTCCGAAGAAACACCGAAGAAACTACGGAGCAGGCAAGAGCCTGACAAGACACGAACTGAAGAAACAGAAAATGACGGAGTTTTCTGGAGTGAAATATGTTATGTAAATATTTGTGATTATTGGAGGGTGAGGCTTCGTCCCAAAATGATATTTCCCTTTGCTTTTACCCTATCATTCCTGTTACAGATATCTGTAGTAAGGGTGGTTTTGCAGCCTGAGCCAGAATTATTTCAATCAATGAACTGATTACTATGTGAATAAGAGTTGCTTAATCATTTCAAAACGGCTTTGAAAAATGTGGGAGAGGAGGGATATAAAAAGAAAACCTCTGAGAAGTCACTTCTCAGAGGTTTATTCTTATTGAAGCGGTGCGTACGGGACTCGAACCCGTGACCCCATGCGTGACAGGCATGTATTCTAACCAACTGAACTAACGCACCA
>NZ_JAICZW010000018.1 GCF_029057325.1 Bacteroides sp.
TATTTGGATATATCTATTGCACGTCCTACCTTTGTGGTCTAATCCATCTCTTGGTAAGAGATGGATCCAAAATCCCCTCCTTCAAAGCAGATTTAATATGCGTTTATTGGCTTTATCAATGACAGCCGTATCGAGTGAAGCCAGGTAAATCAGCGTTGTGTTTTCAGAATCGTGTCCCATTCCTTCACTGATGACGGAAAGCGGTATGTTTTGCGCTTTTGCCACCGTGGCCCATGAGTGGCGCGCCACATACATGGTAAGAGGGATGGGAAGTTTCAGCTTCTTCCCTATAGACTTCAGTTTCCGGTTGACGAGATGCAGCGCATTGTCGTATTGCTTTCTCTCATCTTTTCCCACCTCGCGAATGATGGGGAGCAGATAGGGGGATTTTGAAAGCATGGGATATTTATCGAGAATGTCCTGCATACATGGTTCCCACCGGATGCAAAGCCGCTGTCCGGTTTTCTTGCGCCGGTAGGTGAGGACTCCGTCTTTCAGGTCGTTCTTCTTCAGATATGCCATATCGACAAACGACATGCCACGGGTATAGAAGCTGAACAGAAACATGTCGCGGGCAAAGTCCGGCCACGGACAGCCCGCCAGATCCATGTTCCGGATGGTGCGGATCATCTTTACGGGCAATCCGCGCCTGATGGTTTTCTCCACTCCCGTGTACACCTCTTTGAACGGGAATGTCTGCACGGTCAGGCCCCTTTCCACGGCCCGGTTGTAAACGGCACGCAAAATCCGGTTGTAGAAGGAAATGGTGTTCATACTCAAGCCGGTCGATTTGAGATATGCCTCGTAGGAAACCAGCAGATCGGCATCGAACTCGTGCCAGAAGAGATCCTTCCCTTGACGGAAACGCATGAAGCTGTTGAGTGTACAGGCGTAGGTCTCTCCGGTGCGCACCTTGCCCAGTTCGTACATGCGGTTGATGTTTTCCTGCATAAACGGCTGCAACGTTGTTTTCTGCGAAATTTTGCTTTTCGCCTGTTTACCCTGCTTGGCGGTAAACTTTGATAATTCCTTGATAGATACCATAAAATAAAAAAATTAAGTGAATAAAAAAGTGAGATTGTGTCGAAATGAGGAAAAGGCAATCCTAACGATATAAATCAGGCACGGATTTCACGGATTAATAAAGAAGAAAACCGTGTAAATCCGTGTAATCCGTGCCCAAAAAAGAAAGCAGCAGGTTTGTTTCGCCCCTATCGAGGGACAAAGATGTATTTTTATAGTCAAACAGAATTGAATTGCGAAAAAGGAGTTATCGGGAGTTATTCGGGAGTTGAAAAGCCGATACGCTTGTGCGGGATGCCGTTGCTGAAATATCGGCTTTCGCTCACGGCTCTTTTATTTAGGCACTATAGTGATTTTCAGACGCGGATTGAGTGGATTAAGCGGATTTTATTTTTATCAGTTACATAAATAATCCGCCCAATCCGCTGAATCCGCGTCTGAAAAATGAAAACGCCTTTGCATGAAAGGGCTGTGGGCTTCCCCCCCCCCTTTAACTCCCATAAATGAAAAATCCGTGATAAAAAACAATGGATATCATTGCGATATGAAAGTTTATCTCTATCTTTGCAGCCCCGAAAGGGAATAATCTTATCATAAACATTTATTAAATTAACGTTATGTATTTAGACGCTGCTAAGAAGCAAGAAATCTTCGGCAAGTACGGAAAGTCCAACACTGATACTGGATCAGCTGAGTCTCAGATAGCTTTGTTCTCCTACCGTATTGCCCATCTGACCGAGCACCTGAAGCTCAACAGAAAGGATTATAGCACAGAGAGAGCTTTGACAATGTTGGTAGGTAAACGCCGTGCGTTGCTGAACTACCTGAAGGATCGCGACATCAACAGATATCGTGCCATCGTTAAAGAACTCGGATTGCGTAAGTAATTCGCTTACAGCAAAAGAAATGAAAGATGAGGGTGAGGCCGTTCTCCGGCACACCCTCATCTTTTTTATGTATCGGGATATTCAGGCTACTCACGAACCGACAGGGAATCGGAAGAGGCAGCTAAATCCGGAATGGCATGCGGATGAGAGTCGGAAGCATCCTCTTGCTTCTGCTTGATTCTTTTTTTATATTGTGTAGGCGTCTCCCCCATGTATTGTTTAAAGGCGGTACTGAAATAGGAAGAGGTGGCAAAGCCTACTTTCTCAGCAATATCGGCAAAAGGCAAATCGGTGTTATTAATCAGCTGTACAGCCTTTTCCATACGAAACTTATTGACATATTCGTTGGTACCCATACCGGTCAAGGCTTTCAGCTTGTTGTAAAGGGAAGCACGGCTCATGCCCATCTCCTTGCAAATGAAGGCTATATCCAGCAGCGTGTTCGCTTGGTTTTCTTCAACAATTTTGTTCAACCGGAAGAGGAAACTTTCATCCGCCCGGCTGAACGTCACCTCTTCGGGAACAGGCAAGGATCCGACAGCCATGTAGCGCCTGCAGACGGCGTCACGGTCCTTTAACCGGTTGCGCAACAATGCCACCAGCGTATCGATGTCAAAAGGTTTCATCAGATAGCCATCAGCCCCGTTTTTATAACCGTCTTGCTGGCTCTGTTCATTGTGACGGGCGGTCAGCAATATGACTGGGATATGGCTGATATCGACATCCTTCTTGATTTCGGCACACAGCCGATAACCGTTCATACGGGGCATCATCACATCGCTAACCACAATATCGGGCATATTGGTTTTCAGCAGCCGCAACGCCTCCACTCCATCAAGCGCAGTGAATACCCGCTTGAAGTACCCGCCCAGCGACTCCTTCAAGAAACTGATCATGTCCGGATGATCGTCCACCACCAATATGCTGTATGCCGAAAGGTCGAATCCGGCTTGTTCAGGCATGCTTTCGTTCTCTTCGTCTTCCATCAGTTCATTCAGATAAGCGCCCGCCTTGCATGCCACTTCATCTTGCTCCTGCTTCAACGGCAGACGGAAGAAGAACGTGGCACCCCGCCCATCGTTGTTGTGGGCACCCATGCTACCTCCGTGCTGTTCCACCAGTATTTTGGAATAAGACAATCCGATGCCGGTTCCCTGCTTTCCACTATTTCCCTGATAAAAGCGGGTAAACAGCTTCTTCATATCCACCTGCCGCAATCCGCCCCCTTGATCAGATACGGACACCTGTACCGCGTCGCTTTCGTCCAACAATTCCGATGTGATGGTTATCGTCGAATGCTGTGGACTTTGCTTCAGTGCGTTAATCAACAAGTTGTTCAGCACTATTTCGCATTTATCCTTATCCAAATCCACCATTCCTATCCGCAAGTCAAGGTGATAGACAAAGTCCACCTGCACCGCTTTTCCTTCATCGGCAAAATCCTGTGAGATGTGTTTTATCCACTCATTCAAGTTGCAAGGCTGCATGTGCATCCTGACTTCTCCCACTTCCATCTTGCGCACATCAAGCACGGTATCTATCAAAACTTTCATTCGCTTCGACTGCCGGTAGATGATAGCCAAGGAGCGGTATTGTTCGTTTTCAGGCGACAGCACTTTCAGCATCCGGTGCAAAGAGGCATAAATCAACGTCAGCGGAGTACGCAACTCATGGCTGACATTAATCAGGAAACGGACTTTCTCTTCATACAACTGCTGTTCGTGCTCTTTCATCGCCCACTTCATCTTGCGATCCTTGCTTTTCAGCAACAGTCTGAAACTTCCTACGGCAAACGCACATACCAGCATACAACATCCCCCTATCGCCCACCACGTCTGATACCAGGGAGGTAGCACCTTCAGCCTCAGCATTACCCGCTCCGGTATCCAGCTTCCGTCCTTGGCCATGCACGAAGCCATGATTCGGTAGTTACCGGGACGAAGCGCACGCATCTCCAGTTCTGCGTTATACGATTCCATATAGTGGCTGTTCGGTCCCACAATGCGATATCGGTAGAGTTTCTGCCGGAAGATGTCCTCCTCTTTCGTCATCAGCCGGATGGTGATATTGCTGTTACACGGCACACTGAGCACCTCGCTTGCCTCCATCCGCCTATTGACCGATTGTCCGTTGAGAATGATGCCCGACAATTGCAGTTCCGGCGAATAGGTCAGCTTCGTATTCCATTTGTCGCTGATGTGGAGCAATCCCCTCACGCCTCCTATATAGATATCATTGTTTTCGGTCACCAACTTAGGACGCGGTAGGTATTCGTTGGAAATCACTCCATCCGATTCGCCGAACAAGATGAAGCGGTTTTCAACAGGCAAATAGGTGAAGAGCCGGTTTTCAGCCCCTATCCAAAGTTCGCCGCCGGGACCGAACACCAACGAAGAGACCGCAATAAACAGATTCGTACTCACCGGTTCCAGCTTCCCGTCATGAGGCGAATAGCGGCTAAGTCCCTGATTGCTGCCTATCCAGAAATCACCCTGTCCGTCACGGACCACGGCATTGATTTGCATGTCATCTCCACTGGCAAACAATTCCTTCAGCGACAAGGTTCGGTGGTCAAGTACATAGATACGCTCGATGTCGAATAGGTAGGTGTGATCCTCGTCATGACAAACAGATTGCAACGTACCCCAGCTGACGAGGTTCTCTTTTTCTTCTTGAGCAACGGAAAAGGAGCGTTTCTCCAAATCATAAACATAGACGTGGTCGCTCAATATCAATATGGTATGGGGCGTATTCCGATAGAGATAGACGGAATAGCCGCTTCGGGAAATAATCTTGGAAGTCTTTTCGTCAATGACCTTAAAAGGAGTCTTGACACCCGTGCGCGTGTCAAAGACAAAAAGCTCGTCGGCAAAGAGCGAAAGCAACAACTTGTTCGGAGCGAACTCGCAGATGGAAGTAATCTTGTCCTTCCGCGTAGTGGGATAGTGGGTGAATCGTTTCGTTTCGGGATTGAAGCAGCTCAGTCCTCCCCCATCGGTGCCTATCCATATCCGGTCGGGAGTTTCCGGATGAAGGCACAAAACGATGCTATGGCTCAGTCCCCAATGGCTGTTCCACGGAACATCCGTATATGTCCTCATGGTGGCCAGCCTGACACTAATAAGCCCGTTATAGACCCCGCCTGTCCAGACATTGCCGTATGGGTCGCAGTGCAGACAATTGATGGAATTGGTGGGCAAAGAGTAGAGTTTCTCCCCCAAGACATGCCTCAAATGGGTGAAACGACGCTGTTCCGGTTCCAAAATATCGATACCCTCGCCGTCGGTTCCCAGCCAGATTTGCCCTTCACGTTCAGCGATGCAGATGACAATGTCGCTTCCCAGTTCCGAGTTGCGGGTGGTATAGGAGGCAAGCAACCGTCCGTCAGAAGAGTAGCAATACACCCCCTGGTTATAAGGAGCTACCCAAATCCGTTTCCGCGAATCAACAAACAATTCTACAATCTCTTTGCCACAATCTGCAAACATAGGCGTGGAACATCCGGTATTCATATCTACAGCGAGAACACCTTTCCATCTGCTGGCACACAACAGTATATCAGATGAGATAGCCGCCATACGTATAATCGAAAAGCCTTCCGCATGCTCCAACCGGTATAGTTTCTTCAACCGATGCGTATCTTCATCATACCTATAAATACACTCTTTCCCACCAAACAACACATTTTCATGCCACTGGCAGACGGAATAGACCATACAAGGATTCCCTTGCTCGTCGGTCAGTGTAGTAAAAAGGTTGCTGTAATAATCATAAAAAGTCACTCCCCCATCCGTCAGTATCCACAGGTTGCGATGCCTGTCTTCCATGATTTGAAATATCTGATTGCCGGGCAACGAAGCGGCGTCTCCCTGCCTATGGACATAGCGTTTATATTCATGTCCGTCAAAACGGCCTAATCCTGCCTGAGTGCCAGTCCAGATAAAACCACGAGTATCGGCAAATATGCAACTAAGAGTAGTAGGAAGTCCCGCATCCAAAGTCAACTGTTTATAGAAATAGTGACCAGCGCAGAATGATGTGGAGGAACAAAACAAGAAAAAGAGGAGCAGACAGACCACTCTATATAATAAAAGTTCCACAATTTTCATAATATAATCAGATAACAAACTTTATCGCAAAGGTAGTTTTTAATTCCATAGGCGCAAACAAAATGGGAACCAAGTTTCAGTTTCTTTTGCCCTTTCAAAAAGAAGCAAGTTCCCAGAAATAACGTAAAAAGGGGGTTTTACAGACATTATTATTCATTTTTGAAAATTAAATAGTTATTTTTTGAATTCTCCTTCGCTCGCCTTATCCTACTTTTGCGCCATCGGTCACAGTCTCAAAAAAAAAGAGACATGGCAATGTGACCGTGATAAATAAAAATTGTTCAACTCTAATTTATTACTTATGGAAAAAGGAAAGAAACGGTCTCTCCAAACAATCCTGTTCGCAACGGGATTACTGATGACCGGTGGAAACATGTTTGCCAATCCGGTTCCCGATTACACAGCGTATGCGGTAACCCAACAGACCATGAAGGTGACCGGTACCGTATCGGACATGAACGGCGAACCTCTGATTGGTGTAAACGTCGTACAAAAAGGAAACACCGACAACGGAACCATTACCGACATTGACGGTAGATTCACCTTGAATGTAGCCAACAACGCCACGTTGGTTTTCTCCTATATCGGTTACAAGACCCAGGAAGTTGCCGTCAACGGACAGCAGACCCTGCGGATAAAACTCAGCGAAGACAGCGAAACGCTGGACGAAGTGGTTGTCATCGGTTATGGTGTCGTGCGCAAGGCAGACCTTGCCGGTTCGGTAGCCGTAATGGATAACAAGGCTTTCAAGGACCAGCCCATCACGCAGGTGAGCGACGCCCTGCAAGGACGTGTTGCCGGTGTGAACGTAGTGAGCGACGGTATTCCCGGCGGTTCGGTGAAAATCCGTATCCGCGGTAACAACTCCATCAACAAGAGCAACGACCCGCTCTATGTGGTGGACGGCATGGTACGCGAATCGGGCCTTGAAGGCATCAACCCCGAAGACATCCAGAGCATGCAGATATTGAAGGACGCCTCCTCTACCGCCATCTACGGTTCGCGCGGCGCCAACGGTGTAGTCATCATCACCACCAAGGGCGGTGTGAAGGGACAGAGCACCATCACCTTCGACGCTGCCGTAGGTGTCTCCAATGCCACCAACCTCCCCGAAATGATGGGAACCAAGGAATACGCGCAGGCATTGGTTGACTATGCAGGCATCCCGCAAAGCGACCTGACCGACTACCTGAACGGCACCAAACCGGGCATCGACTGGAAAGACCAGATATTCCGCACGGGCGTTACCCAGAACTACAAGTTAGTGCTCTCCAAAGGTTCCGAAGCCGTGCAAAGCTACTTTTCAGCCAACTACATGAAGCACGAAGGCACTATTGACAAAACAAGCTACGAACGCTACTCCGCCAAGGCAAACTTCAAGACAAGCATGAGCAAATGGCTGGATCTGACTGTGGACATCAACGCGTCACACAGCATCGGCCACGGCATCGGCGGACTGGAGATGGGCGGCTACAACCCGTTGTGGATTGCCTTCAACTCCTCTCCTACCATGGACATGTTCGACAAGAACGGCTACTATACATGGGATCCCTACTGCACCATCCAGGAAAACGCACGGGGCATCATCGCCAGCAAGGATAACGAACGCCGCCGCGACGTGTTCAGCGGCCACATCGACCTCCGATTCAACCTGCTGAAAGGACTGACGTTCACAACAAGCAACGGCGTGGACTACTACAACAGCACCGGCTACAGTTTCACGCCCCTCATCACCACCGCCGGCAAGAACAACGACATGAGCAACAGCAACAACCAGCGCATGCTGCTCCAGTCGTCCAACAACATCACCTGGATTCACGACTGGGCGGACAAGCACTTCCTCACCGTGACCGGCGTATGGGAAGCCACCAAGAGCGACACACGCGCCATGGGCATCAACGGCAGCAACCTGCAAGCCGAATCCGTAGGTTGGTGGGACGTGAAGAACGCAATGACCCGCGACGCTTCCAACTCCTATTCCGACTGGGCATTGCTCTCAGGTGTGGGCCGTGTCATCTACAACTACGACAACCGCTACATGCTGACCGGAACGTTCCGTGCCGACGGTTCCAGCCGCTTCACCAACAACAAATGGGGTTACTTCCCCTCTGTTGCCGCGGCTTGGACGGTTTCCAACGAATCGTTCATGGAGAAATACCGCGATGCCGTCAGCAACCTGAAGGTACGTGCCAGCTACGGTATCATCGGTAACCAGGACATCGCTCCCTACTCTACCCTTGCCCTGCTGAACGCCACCACCACTTACTTCGGCACCTCCAACGGCGTGACCGGTTACTGGTCCAACTCCATCGCCACCCCCGACATTAAATGGGAAAAGACGAAACAGTTTGACTTCGGTATCGACCTCGGCCTCTTCAACAACCGCATCGACCTGAGCTTCGACTTCTTCAGCAAGAAGACTTCCGACGCATTGCTGACCACCCAGCTCGCCAACTACCTGGGCGGAACCAGCTACCTTATCAACGCCGGAGAGGTTGCCAACAAAGGTTTCGATGTCTCGCTGACCGCCAACATCATCCAGAGCAAGGATTGGAGCTGGTCAACGACCCTGAACGGCACCTACCTGAAGAACAAGGTAGAGAAGCTGACCGCACAGCAACCCATCATCTACGGCGGTTCGTTCCAGTCTATCGTCACGGAATCCACCATCATCAAAGAGGGTGAAGCCATCGGTACATTCTACGGTTACCGTTGGGCAGGCATTGACAAAGACGGATATGACACCTACTATACCGCCAACGGCGATGTGACACGCACCCCCTCTTCCGATGACCGTGCCGTACTGGGCAAAGCCACTCCCGACTTCACGTTGGGTTGGAACAACTCCATCCGCTACAAGAACTTCTCTCTGAACGCCTTCTTCAACTCGGCATTCGGCGTACAGCGCCTCAACGCACTCCGGTTTGCCATGAACTCCATGATTGGTAACTCGCGCATGTTCACCGATGCCGGCTTCATCGACGAGATTGGCAAGACGATGCCTAACCCGAAAGTGGAAAACAACCAATACTTGGGCAACTCCACCAAGTGGGTGGAAAACGCCAGCTACTTCCGTTGCGAGAACGTGACACTTGCCTATGACCTTCCGAAGAACATCACGAAGTTTGCCGACCTGCGTCTCAGCTTCAGCGTGCAGAACCTCTTCACCATCTCCGGCTATAAAGGTTCCAATCCCGCAGGCTTCTCGTTCAGCAGCGACGAAGGCGACCGCTCCAACGGTATCGACACCGGTACCTATCCCACTCCGAGAACATTTACATTTGGTGTACGCATGAACTTCTAATCATTAATACAGTATGAAAAATAAAATATTATCCGGCTGCCTGCTTGCCGCATCCATCTTGGCGACAACCTCTTGCAGCGACTTCCTGACCGAAGACCCCAAAGGGAAACTGACTCCCGACACCTATTTCTCCAACCAAGCAGAACTGGACATGAGCGTCTATGCCCTCTACAGCAAGGTGCAGGAGTACCAGTGCAACTCCAACCCGATGATTGTGCAGTGTCAGGGTGATGACGTGACCTCGACCACCGGCTCCAACAAAGCCGCTTACCTCTCTGCCGACGCATACGAGGTCCCGACCGACTCCAAAGGCTTGAACGACACCTGGAGCCGTTTCTACAACATCATCAAGGCGTCCAACCTAATTATCGACAACGCCGCCAACGCCAAGACGAGCGCCGAAGAGATCAGCATCGCCATGGGACAGGCTTACTATTGGCGCGCTTACGCCTACTTCAACCTGGTGCGCGTGTTCGGCCCGCTACCCCTGATTCTGCACAACGTGCCCGACAACAACACCACACCGCTGACATCGGTTGAAGAGATTTACACACAAATCCTTGCCGACCTGAGCGAAGCCGAGAAGTGCAACCTGCCCGCCAAGTACACCGCCGCCAACCGTTCCATCGACGGACAGAACATCTACGTCTCCAGACAGACCGTGAAAGCCACGCTTGCCGCCGTCTATATGTCGATGGCAGGCTTCCCATTGAACAAGACCGAAATGTATGTCCAGGCAGCCGCCAAGGCGAAAGAGGTCATTGACGGCGTAAACAACGGCACCTATCCCCATGGATTGCTCGATGCTTACGAAGAAGTCTTCTCCTATGGCAACAACCACCACTTCGAGACCCTGCTGGGCATCGACTACAATGCCACGCCCGGCGGTTGGTCGGGATACGACTCACAGCTTTCATCCTGCCACCAGTCCGGCAAATTGAACGGATGGGGCGACTTCCTTGCCGAACGCCGCTACTGGAAGAACTATCCCGACGGTCCGCGCAAAGATGCCGTATATGCCAAAATGATTCGCCTGAACAACGGTGAGGTAGTGGATTGGTGGGCAACCACCGACGGCGAGGCCTACAACGGAGAGAACAACGCCGTTCCCGATTTCCGCCCGATGTTCGTCGCCTTCACCGTCAA
The DNA here is from genome assembly GCF_029057325.1 of Bacteroides sp. Taxonomy (GTDB): domain Bacteria; phylum Bacteroidota; class Bacteroidia; order Bacteroidales; family Bacteroidaceae; genus Bacteroides. The sequence continues at coordinate 10,470 of NZ_JAICZW010000018.1, forward strand.
CGATGTCGACGGTCCCGCAGCCGATCCCTACGACTATACCAAACCTTTCTGGAGCGGTATGTGCATCAACAAGCGCCACCAGTTGATTCGCTACTCCGAAGTACTCTGCTGGTATGCCGAATCGGCTGCCCGTTCGGGTGGTGACCTGAGTGCCGCCAAAGCTGCCTTGAAGCAAGTGCGCGAACGTGCCTACGCAGACCCCGCCGCCGTGCAGGCAGTAGACGCCATGAGCGCCGACCAGCTTGCCGAAGCCGCCTACAACGAGCACGGCTATGAAGTGGCTGGCTACGTGCTGGCAATGGTAACCCGCCGTGCCGACGAGTTCCGCATGAACCGCATCAAAGAGGCTTACGACTACCGTGCCGGCGCCCAAAGCGAGGTATTGGTACCCGCCGGAACCTTGACCCACAGCGTGGATAAAGACGGCAACCCCTTCACCTACACGCTGAAAGCCAACGTGACGGCGAAGGAAGAGATGTCGGTAACCGCCGCTTGGAACGGCGATGCCTCCATCTATCACAACTATCCGCCTACCGAAGTGGAAAAGAACCCCAATCTGAAACGATAAACAACCGGGTTGAAAGACCATTGGAAGGCCCTATAAATAGGTAGGTAAAAAAGAATCCGTTGACGGGAAGTCAACAAGTAAACAGGGTAATAAGGGAACAAAGCCGGCTTTGTTCCCTTTCCTTATATCGGGCCCACGTTGCCTAATTGCACAATGCACCGTGCAGGAAACAGGAAGAATTGCACGTTCCATTATGCAATTTTCATCAAATCTTGCACAATCCATCATGCAAAACGCTATCGAAGGGATGGAACCTCCCGCCCTACACGCTGCAAGAGATATTGGCAGGCAAAGTGCAGTTCCCCTACGAAGAGGAACGCCCGCTAAGGCTCTTCAAGGAGTACCTCACGAGCGGTTACTACCCTTTCTTTCAAGACACGGAATTCAGCTTACGCCTGCGCAGCGTCATCCGGCAGATGATAGAAGTGGACATCCCCCTGTTCGCCGAAATGAACATCACCTCATCGGCAAAACTGAAAAAGCTGCTCTACGTACTGGCGCAAGGCGTCCCCTTCAAGCCCAACTACTCCAAGCTGGAACGTGACCTCGACATCAGCCGGAACACCCTTCCCGCCTACATCGCCTATCTGGAAAAAGCAGGACTGATAAGCCTCCTGCACGAAAAAGCCAAAGGACTGAAACTATTGGAAAAGGTAGAGAAAGATAAAACGTTATCAAGTAGCTGACAAAGCAGAAAGAACATGTATAGCAAAGGAGGCACCCTCATCACTGAGAGCGCCTCCTTCTGTTTCCATGAAATTTTAAAAGAGAATTTATGTCGTGTCACCTCTTGTTCCACCATACACGCTGGTCGCGGGTGTCATTGCCATCCAAATCGGCCTTCACGGCAGCTTCATAATTATCGACATTGCCTTGGTAGATTTCGCTGTCATACTGATGACGGTAGGGCACATGGCTGACAGTGGTGCAGACAGGACCTACTTCCAGCTTCGGGACGTCGAAACGGCGCCAGTCGGACCATGCTTCAAAACCATCGGCCATGAAGCCGCTGATCCAACGTTGCAGGGCAATCTTTTCGATTTTCTCCGCATCTGTGCCGGTATAGGCAACGGCAGCCTGGGCAATGTATTCGTCAGCGCCTTCAGCTCCCCATTGTTCGAACGAAGCCTTGATGCCGGCTTCATAAAGAGCTGCCGGATCGGCCTGAATCCAGCCACGTTGGGCGGCTTCGGCCTCGATGAGCAACATGCGGGCAGCCGTGATGATGGGGAAAGTGGAAGCCACCTGGGTCAGCGAAGGATTGTAGAAGCAGCAAATCTCGTTCCATTTTCTCACTTCGGAAGATTCGATACCCAGCGGCATACCGATATACTTGTCGAAGTCCTTCAAATCTTCGTCGGACACGCCGGCTTCCGCTTGCGTCTTGCCAAAAGGTATCAAGGAGCAAGTCTGGAACAGACGGTTGTCCTTCAGCTCTTTCAGCTGATCGACATAATATTTGTTCGGCACAAAGTTGTAGTTATAGTTTGTACCGTTATAGTACAGATAACCCACCGTATTCGCATCAAACGTATAGTTCAGGTTGTAGGCGTTTTCCTCGATGGCACCGTCGGCATAAGCCTGCGCAAAGCGGGCACGACCCTCTTCGGGAGCCACATCCGCCAGCTTGATGGCAAGCATCATACGGATGGAAGCGTTCAACTTCTTCCAGGCACGGATGTCACCGTCATACAGGATGTCGGCCGTGCTCACCGAACCGCTTTCGTTGAATTGGCTGTATGCTTCCTTCAGGTCGGCATCCAATTTGGCATAAACCGTTTCCTGTGAATCGAACACCGGAGTGAAGTTATCGTCGTCCGCCTGAAACGCTTCCGTATAGGGAATGGGTCCCAGTGCATCGGTCAGGTGCATATAGATGAATCCCATCAACGTGCGTGCCACCGCAATCTGGTTGGCATTGTCACCAAATTGCACGATGGACGGCTCGTTCTTTGTCGCCTCATCGCTGTTGAAGTCGATAATCTTCTTGCAGTTTTTCAGCGGGTAGAGGTAATAGGAATTGGTGCCGAACGTGGGACCACCAAACGCGCCATACTGGTTGTTGTTTTTCTCCGACATATAACCGGGATACATCTGCGTCCACGGATAGTAATAGTTAGAGTTCAGAGAGAAATACTTCACATAAGTGCAGGCGTATGTGAACAACATACCTGCATTAGCATCCGACGGCTCATTGGGGTCTTTGTTGATATCGCCAAAATCAGTCATGTCACACGCGGTGAATGCCGTCGCAAGGCTGAGAGATAAGAATAATGTTTTGATATATTTCATAATGGATTTTCGTTTTATGGTTTAAAAAGCAAGATTAACGGTAAAACCTACCGAACGGGTCGCTGCTGCATTACCGCCTTCAAAATATCCCATACCCATTTCGGATGCGTCCACATTGGGGCATGCCGAATAAATCAGCCACGGATTGGAAGCGTTCACCGACACACTGGCGCGGCTCAATCCGATATTCAGCTTCTTCAAGGCCTGTGTCGGAACGGTATATGACAACGACACTTCACGGAGTTTCACGTAGGTACGGTCGTACACCCACTCTTCCCATACGTTGGAAGCCGTCGAATAATACAACTTGGCATTGACGTATGTATCTACCTTGTTGCCGTCCTGGTCCACACCGGTCATGTGAATACCACCACCCTGGCTTACCGGCTCACGCACATTGACACCCCGGTCGTTGATGGCAGCCGTCTTGCCCAGGATACCGCTGTAGCTACCCCACATGTTGGTGTATGAAGCAATCTGGCCTCCTACGGAGAAATCGATATTGGCCGAAAGGCGGAAGTTCTTGAAACTGATGCTGGTATTGAATCCACCGGTGAAATCGGGATGGAAGTTACCCAGCTCGTCCAACGTGTGCTGGTTGTAGGTCGGCACATATTCACCGCCGTACAGCGCCTTCTGCTTATCGCTCAATTTGCGGAAGATGATGTTGCCGTTGTCGTCGCGCTCCCAAGTATTACCCGTTATCACACCAAGCGATCTGCCCACGATGGCGTAGTTGTACAGACGGGTGGAGAACGATGTCCAATACATGGAATAAGAATCAATTCCTTCGGCCAGTCTCACCAGCTCGTTGTTGTTCTTGGCAATATTGAAGTTCATTTCCCACTTCCAGTCTTTGGTAGAGACAGGCATACCGCCCAGGCTCAGCTCGATACCGCGGTTGCGAATCAAACCGGCATTCATCTTACGGGTGGAATATCCGGATTGGGGAGCGGATGTCACAGAGATAATCTGATTCTTGTCGTCGCGGGTATAGTAGTTGAAATCACCCCACAAGCGATTGTTGAACAGGCGGAATTCCATACCCACTTCGTAGGAGGTGGAGATAGAAGGCTCGATGTTATAGTTCTTCATGGAAGCCGGTTCATACATCGTGACATGTGAGCCATAGTTGGTACCCAGCGTATAAGTAGGATAGATATTGTATGCGCTGAGCGTGGAGCCTACCTGTGCCGCACTGGCGCGCAGTTTCCAGAAACTCAGCCAATCAGCGTCTATCCAATTGTGTGCCAGTATGGAAGCGGAAAGACCGCCATACCAGTAGCTGTTGTGGTTAGGGCTCAAGGTAGAGGACATATCGTTACGGATGGAGCCATCCAGAAAGTAAGTGTCATCCCATCCTAAGGTAGCCGTAGCATAGATACTGCGTTCTTTATAGTGTATCTTCTCATTGAAAGCCTGTGCGATGGTACCGGACGAACCTGCCAGATTATAATACTTGTCAACCGACAAGTCGTAATTCGTGTTGGTGTAGGCATACAGGTTGTCGTATGAATAGTCACGCGTTTCAGCAAACAAGGCGGCATCCACGGTCAGCTTGTCTTTCAGGAAAGATTGTCCCCAAGTCAAGCGGCCTTGCACGGTCAGGTCTATCAGGCTGTTCTGGTCCTGACGATAGTTCGATTTGAAGTTGATGGAACCGGAAGGACGCTCACGTTCCAGCTTGTAGTTACGGATGTTTCCGTTGACACGTACTCCTGCCTTCAGGTTATAGGGAAGGTCGATGGAAACGTCGCCGCTGAACACGTTCCATTGGTAAACCGTACGGTGGTTGTATTCATGGAACAGCGCATACGGGTTGTCATGGAACAGGGCCCGTTGGTTGTTTACGCTCGAGATGTTCCAAGCTCTCCAAGAACCGTCCGGACGCTTATAGTCCTTGTAATCTTTCAGGTTCACGTTGGTCTGTCCCCATTGGGTATATTCCTGCAACACGGTACGGGCACCGCTGTATCCGCTTTCTGCAGCATTGTGGTTCTGACGATAGGTGTATTTATAGTCCAAAGAAACATTCATCCACGGAGTGGGCTTGAAGTTGGTCTTGACACCCAGGAAACGACGGATGGCATCCGAATTGGGCTGCACACCGGTACGGTAGCTATTGGTGAAAGATACGCGCGTGCTGAAATCTTTCACGCTCTTGGAGAACGACACATTCGTGGTATTGGTCAACCCCGTACGGTAAAGGTCCTTCAAGTCCAACCCATGTTGCCAGGCAGCGGGCTTGCCGTAATGGCTGCTGGTCTCGTCAAGTGAAAGCGGAGTTACATATTTCACTGACGGGTCGTAAGCGGCACCCCAGGAGGTATCTTCACCGTAGTCGTAAACATAAGCCCCCTGCAGACCGGGAATGTTTCCATCATACAGGTCGTAAAGATCTTGAGCACGGTTACCTGCTTCTGTACCGCCATATCCGCCACCACCGTACAATCTCTGCATGTCGAAGTGGTTGTAATAAGTTTCGGCCTGCAACGTATGGCTTACTTCCAAAGTACCTTTCTCATTCTTTCCCGATTTAGTGGTGATGATGATGGCACCCGCACCGCCGCGCGAACCGTAAAGTGCCGTAGCGGCAGGGCCTTTCAGCACGTTGATGCTCTCCACGTCATCCATGTTCACCGAGTTCTTGTTGGCAATCGTACCATCCACCACATAGATAGGTTCGTTGGCCGGATTGTCCGATGACGAACCGGAAGGAATGGTAGCCGCCCCACGAAGAATAATGGTACCTGCATCGAAACCGGCACTGGCACCACCGATGAAACGGGCACCCGACACCTTACCGGCCATGGCATTGCCCAAGTCGGTCTGACGTGAAATGGTCAGGTCTTCACCCGCCACCTTCTGCGTGGAATACCCCAACGCTTTCTGCTTGCGGTTCAACCCTTGGGCTGTCACCACCACTTCATCCAGCACTTTCGTATCCGAAACCAAGACGATTGTCATACTGCCGCGCTGAATCTCCACTCTCTGCGTCTTCATTCCTATATAAGAAACAATCAGAGTTTTGGCACTTGCGGGAGGATTGCTGATTGCAAACTTACCATCCACATCCGTAATGGATCCCACAGTAGTTCCCTCTACTAATACAGACGCGCCTATTACAGGTTCTCCATCGTCTGCCGAAGTCACGACTCCTACGATTGTCTTAGGCGTCTGGGCGATGGACAAGCCGATGCCGAGCCATAAACAAGCGAGTAACATTACTAATCTTTCTTTCATATTCTCTCTTTTTTTTAAAAGTTAAACACTTTCTAAAACCTATTTTGATTTATTAATAACGCCGCAAAGATATATATAATATTTAATATACAAACAATAATCCACTAAAAAAAATAAATTCGACATATTATACATAGCTATTTATTGAAAATACTGACAAATAGAAACCTTTTTATAACAATATATAGATAAAAGACAAACCAAAGACAGCAATTTGGCAAGAGGAAGCCCCACAAAGCAGTCAGGGGGATGATAGAAGGGAAACAGGGAAAACAGACTTCAAATGAGAAAACCGCAGCGGCACACCGGATGCTTGCGAAGTTCTAAAAAAAGAGCATGTATTTGATTCTGCCGCCGGAGCGTCCGATGGGCAACGGATGTGAAAGCGACATTGAGAAAAGCGTCCAATTCTTCGGAATGTAAAATATTTTCCCTCACGCATTCTAAAGTCGGCACATTTTGGTGAAGAAACAGCCTTTCCTCCTTTTCTTCCTATTCCTCCTACCTGCTCCCTGTCCGACCCCTATCAGGACCTATTCGGCTTCGGACGTTCTTCGGACAAACTCCACTCCCTAGGACCGAAGAATGTCCGAAGAACGTCCGAAGAAACACCGAAGAAACCATGGAGCAGAAAAGGGCCGGACAAGACGCAAGCAGAAAGCAAAGCTGGGAACAAGATTCTCAAGAGGGAATGATCTAATGTAAATATTTATAACTCAGCACCCACAAATCCTTGCATTTTAAATTAAAAAGCTATGTAGTCAAAACAAACTTTTCCACCAAGAATGTTGCAACAAGTAAAAGTTTACCTTATTTTTGCAGTTTACCAACATTAAATCATAACTTTAGACCGAAAAGAATCATTATGGATGCAAGCAAGATTGTAGGAGAGAAAATCAAAGCACTCCGCGAAACCCAGTCCATCAGCATGGAAGAACTGGCACAGCGTTCGGGACTCGCCATCGAGCAGATTGAACGCATAGAGAACAACATCGACCTTCCTTCATTGGCACCCCTCATCAAGATAGCCCGCGTACTGGGCGTACGCCTCGGCACATTTCTGGACGACCAGGATGAGACCGGCCCGGTGGTATGCCGCAAACAGGAGGCAACGAACAGCATCAGCTTCTCCAACAACGCCATCCACAGCCGCAAGCACATGGAATACCACTCCCTTTCCAAATCGAAGGCGGACCGTCACATGGAACCGTTCATCATTGATGTGGCCGCCACGAACGACAATGATTTCGTACTCTCCTCACACGAAGGCGAGGAGTTCATTCTGGTGATGGAAGGTACCATGGAAATCAGCTACGGCAAGCACACCTATCTGCTTGAAGAAGGCGACAGCATCTACTACGACTCCATCGTGCCCCACCACGTGCATGCCTACCAAGGACAGGCGGCGAAGATACTGGCAGTGATTTATACACCGATCTAAATTCAATTGACAATTGACAATTGATAATTGACAATTAAGAGAAGGAACAACCGGGGACAGGCTGAAACGGTTTGCCTGTCAACGAATGGATGATCTTATTTTATTGCCAACAACAATTGTCAATTGTCAACTACCAACTATCAATTGCTACTATGTTATACGAACGTACCCTCGGCCAATGGCTGGAACATTGGGCGAAGACCACGCCCGACAAAGAATACATTGTTTACTCGGACCGCAACCTGCGCTTCACCTGGAGCCAATTCAATAAGCGTGTGGACGACATGGCAAAAGGACTCGCCGCCATCGGCGTGGAGCACGGCACACACGTGGGGCTGTGGGCAGCCAACGTGCCCGACTGGCTCACCATCCTCTATGCCTGCGCCAAGATAGGAGCCGTGGCCGTCACCGTAAACACCAACTACAAGCAGCATGAACTGGAGTACCTGTGTGAGAACTCGGACATGCACACCCTCTGCATCGTCAACGGCGAGAAGGACAGCGACTTCGTGCAGATGACCTACACCATGCTGCCCGAACTGAAGACCTGCCAGCGCAGACACTTGAAGAGCGAACGCTTCCCCTGCATGAAGAACGTCATCTACGTGGGACAGGAGAAGCACCGGGGCATGTACACCACCTCCGAAATACTCCTCTTAGGCAACAACATAGAGGACAGCCGGCTGGAAGAGCTGAAAAGTCAAGTCAACTGCCACGACGTGGTGAACATGCAATACACCTCCGGCACCACCGGGTTTCCAAAGGGCGTGATGCTGACCCACTACAACATCGCCAACAACGGCTACCTGACGGGCGAACACATGAAATTCACCGCCGACGACAAGCTCTGCGTCTGCGTGCCGCTGTTCCACTGCTTCGGCGTGGTGCTTGCCACCATGAACTGCCTGACACACGGCTGCACGGAGGTGATGGTAGAGCGCTTCGACCCGCTGGTGGTGCTCGCCTCCATCCACAAGGAGCGTTGCACGGCACTCTATGGTGTGCCCACCATGTTCATCGCCGAGCTGAACCACCCGATGTTCGACATGTTCGACATGTCGAGCCTGCGCACAGGTATCATGGCAGGCTCCCTCTGCCCCGTGGAACTGATGAAGCAGGTGGAGGAGAAGATGTACATGAAGGTGACCAGCGTTTACGGGCTGACCGAAGCCTCGCCCGGCATGACCGCCACCCGTCTGGACGACCCGTTCGAGGTGCGCTGCAACACCGTAGGCCGTGACTTCGAGCACACGGAAGTGAAGGTCATCGACCCCGAGACCGGCGAAGAGTGCCCACCGGGCGTGCAAGGCGAGATGTGCAACCGCGGCTACAACACCATGAAGGGGTACTACAAGAACCCCGATGCCACCGCCGAAGTGATAGACAAGAACGGCTTCCTCCACTCCGGCGACCTCGGCGTAATGGACGAGGATGGCAACTACCGCATCACGGGACGCATCAAGGACATGATTATCCGGGGTGGCGAGAACATCTACCCGCGCGAGATAGAGGAGTTCCTCTACCAGCTGGAAGGCGTGAAGGACGTGCAAGTGGCAGGCATCCCCTCCAAGAAGTACGGCGAGGCTGTGGGTGCCTTCATCATCCTGCACGAAGGGGTGGACATGCACGAATCGGACGTGCGCGACTTCTGCATCGGCAAAATCTCGCGCTACAAGATTCCGAAGTACATCTTCTTCGTCAAGGAGTTCCCCATGACGGGAAGCGGCAAGATACAGAAGTTCAAGCTGAAGGACTTGGGGTTGCGGCTTTGCGAGGAGCAGGGGATTGAGATAATTTAAGCCCTGTTTATAATAGGATTTTGATTGTTTTCAGTATCTTTGAATAAGATAGGATACGGTTTGGCAATGACAAATTTGAAAACTGTGTTTTCATTTGTCATTACACTCACCTTTCACTATCTTTGAATAAGATAGGATGCGGTTCGGCAATGACAAATTCGAAAACTGCGTTTTCATTTGTCATTACACTCACCTTTCACTATCTTTGAATAAGATAGGATGCGGTTCGGCAATGACAAATTTGAAAACTGCGTTTTCATTTGTCATTACACTCACCTTTCACTATCTTTGAGCTGTTACAACAATATATCATCAATTTGACATCAATGGATATGGGGAAAAAAGAATATATATTGGAAGCTATCAAAAAGATGATAGCCCGTATCGTGCCCTCCACCGGCGTGCGGATTATTCTTTTTGGTTCGCAGGCAAGAGGAGACGCCAACGAGGATTCCGACTGGGACATCATGGTACTCTTGGATAAAGAGAAGCTGGAAGAGTCCGACTACGAACAATACTCCTATCCATTGTTTGAATTAGGGTGGAAGATTGACGCACAGATTCATCCCTTGCTCTATACTTTTAAAGATTGGCGGAACAGGAGCTTTTCTCCGTTTTATAAAAATGTGGAAGGAGAAGGGATAAGGCTATGCTGACCATTGACGAAAAGAAGATAATCTCGCTTATCGCAGGCAGAAGGCATACGATACATTGAAAGAGGCGGAAGACGTTGCCAAACTCGGCTATTGGAGTTTGACAGGTAATCGCTTGTATTACGCCGTGTTCCACATGGCTTCCGCATTGTTACTTGATAAAGGTTTCACGGCACGCACACACAGCGGCATCATTCACCTGATAGGGGCACAATTCATTACAACAGATTTGCTCGACAGAGGATATGGCCGATTGCTTTCCCGTCTTTTTGAGTTGCGGCAATCCGGCGATTACGATGATTTGTATGATGCGACTGAAGAGGAAGTTGCCCCATACATAGAGCGAACCAGGACTTTCTTAGCGGATATGGAGAAGTTGATTACTTTTAAATAGAAGATTTATAAATGAAACCCTTCAAGCATCTTTTACTCTCATCATTTTTTCTACTGACAGCCTGTCAGAGCACCCCTCCGAATCTTCTATCCCGCTTTCCGGATGTAGAGACAGGCATGGTAGAAAACGAGCAGTTTGAAATAGACAGCGTCCGAAACCCTTATCTGATGGCATGCGTAGAAGGCAGCATCTTCTTCGCCAATTTAAATCAGCCTTTGATGCTTTCCCAATTTGATGCAACATCCGGAAAATTCAAGGGTGACTTTCTGAGCCGGGGCGAGGGACCGGAAGAGTTGTTGTTCATCTCCGGTTTATCGGCATACAAAGACCGATTGGCGGTGATTGATTCAGACAAAAAGGAGATACTTCTTTATCAAATGACAGAAGACGGAATGACCTGAAGAGACTCGCGGATTACCCTTCGGAACGACTCCGCCATTCTGATTTCCCTATTCAACTGCATCCCCCTTACCGAAGAATACACGGCGGCTACCAGACTGGTGAGAGGTAACCGACTTGCCTTGTTGGACAACCGCACCGGTAAAGCCGTCAAAGGATTCGGCGACTATCCCGGCGATAAAAAGGATGCCGACACCGAGAACGGATTCGCCTACCAAGGTTTTATGGCCTATCAGCCTACCAAGAAAGTACTGGCTATAGGAAGCGGGTTCGGAGAATCCATCTCATTCTATGACATGAGCCACCCCACTTCTCCCACTCTTATCAAAGAGTATATCCATGCCTATCCTGCATACAAGGACATCAGCAATCAACAATCGCAAGGAGTAGTCTTCAAAAAAGAGAACATCATGGGATTCGTTGCAATGGCTGCTTCGCCGAACTATTGCATCGGTTTATTCAGCGGCAAGGAACATAGCTCGCAACACGGCGGAGACAAATTGCTTTTATTCGACTGGAACGGGAATGCCCCAAAAGCCATACAACTGGATCAACCGTATGACCAATTGGCTTATAATGAGCAGGAACAGAAAGTCCTTTTGTTTGGAACAGAGCAGAGCGGAAACTACAGATTGGCTTCCATTCGGATAGAATGATCACAAAACAAGCAGAGAGGGTGTACAAACTACCCTCTCTGCTTGTTTTGTTTATTCCTTATTCCCCTTCTCCGGATACTTCATATTCTCCTCCTTCATCTGCTCCAATACCTCGTGCAGATACTTCGCGGACTCCCACTTCGCCATCGGCAGGTCGTGGAGCAGGTAGTTGCCGCAATCTTGCGGGGCGGCACCGGGGACTTCACCTTCATATTCGGCTACAAAGCGGAAGGTATCCTGCATCAGAGTCAGGATGTCCTGCGGCCGGAGGTCGCCTTTCATCAGCAGGTAGTTGCCGGTGAGGCAGCCCATCGGTCCCCAATAGATAATCTTGTCTTGCCATTGCGGTTCGTTGCGCAGATAGGTGGCGGCAAGGTGTTCGATGGTGTGGAGCGCACCTTGCCCCAAAGCGGGCTCACGGTTGGGCTCTTTCATACGAATGTCGAAGGTAGTGACGGTTTCTCCGTTCACTTCGTCCTGGCGTGACACGTAGATGCCGCGCAACAGGCGGATGTGGTCGATGGTAAAGCTGGGAATCTTTTTCATTTCAAAATTATGAATTTTAGATTTATGATTTCAGATTTATGAATTATAAGCTGGTGGGGAGGGTGGAGAGGAAAGCCCACGTTGTCTGGAACGAGCGTTCCGCCATCGTTCCCCAAAAGTCGGCATATTGCGCGGCATGGTTTTCGACTCCCGGCGTGTCGCTGATGATGCGGAAACTGAGGAAGGGAACACCGTACAAGTAGCAGGTCTGCGCCATGGCGGCGGACTCCATATCGACGGCAAGCCCGTCGGGGAAACGCTGTTTGATGGCATCCAGTTCCGTACGGCCGGTGATGAATTGGTCGCCCGTGCAGATAAGCCCGCCGTGGATGCGGCTCTCTATGCCGGACGCATGATTGGTTTCGTTCAATGACAAGGCATGCCTCAGCAGCGAAGGTGAACCTTCGTAAAAAGGCGGGAAGCCTTGCACCTGCCCGTATTCGTTGCCGTCGCCGCACCAGACATCGTGATAGACCAACCGTTCGCTCGCCACCACATCCGTCACCCGCAGGCAGGGGTCGATGCCGCCCGCCACGCCGGTGCTGATGAGGCAGTCGGGACGGAAGCGGCGTATCAGTTCCGAAGCACCTACCGCGGCACTCACCTTGCCGATGCCACACTGCGTCAGTATCACGCGATTGCCACTTAAGCAACCTTCCACATAGCGGAAACCGCCTTCGTCCGTTGTTTTCTTCTCTTGCAGACGCTCCACCAATCGGCAGTGCTCGCTGTCCATGGCGCTGATTATTCCTATGGTCATAAGTTCGGATTTATGATTTCAAATTGATGATTTATACCTTTCGGAAAGGCAAAGGTACGACATTTCAGCAGATTTATCTATCCGGCTAATGTATAAATCAATATTTATGTCTAAGTTTGCCCCCGAAATCATAAAATCATAAATCAATGAAGAAGCTTCTCCCCGACCTCCTTGCCATCCTGGCATTCGTCCTCCTTTCGTTCGCCTACTTCTTCCCGGCGGACATCGAAAACCGCATTCTCTTCCAACACGACATCGCCGCCGGAGCGGGTGCGGGACAAGAAGTCAAAGAATACTACGAGCAAACCGGCGAGCGCAGCCGTTGGACCAACGCTTTGTTCGGTGGTATGCCGACCTACCAGATAGCCCCGTCGTACGACTCCGCCAAACCGCTGCAATGGGCACAGAAAGCCTACCAGCTCTTTCTGCCCGACTACGTTTGCCTCACATTTATGCTGATGCTGGGCTTTTATATCCTGCTGCGTGCCTTCGGCATATCGGCCTGGCTGGCCGGATTAGGGGGTATTATATGGGCGTTCTCGTCCTACTTCTTCATCCTGATATCGGCAGGACACCTTTGGAAATTCATCACGCTTGCCTACGTACCGCCCACCATCGCGGGCATCGTGCTTGCCTATCGGGGCAAGCTGTTGTGGGGAGGCATCCTTACCGCCCTGTTCGTCGCCTTGCAAGTGACATCGAACCATGCGCAGATGTCCTACTACTTCTTCTTCGTCATCCTCTTTCTGGCAGGCGCCTATCTGGAAGAGGCATGGCGCAACAAGACGTTGCCGCAGTTCTTCAAGGCAAGCGTCGTATTGGCATTGGCAGCCCTCATCGGCATAGCCGCCAACCTGTCGAACCTCTACCACACCTATGCTTATAGCAAAGAGTCCATGCGCGGCAAGAGCGAACTGGTACAGACCGGCACCGCCGCCCAACAAAGCAGCAACGGACTTGACCGCGACTACATCACCCAGTGGAGCTACGGCATCGGAGAGACACTGACCCTGCTGGTGCCCAACTTCAAAGGCGGCGCGTCCGTCCCCCTCAGCCAAAACGAAACGGCAATGGAAAAAGCGAACCCGATGTACAGCAGCCTGTACGGTTCACTGACCCAGTATTTTGGCGATCAACCGATGACCGCAGGCCCTGTCTATGTGGGCGCGTTCGTGCTGTTCCTCTTCCTCCTTGGCTGCTTCATCGTGAAAGGTCCGTTGAAATGGGCGTTGCTAGGAGCCACCCTCTTCTCCATCGCGTTGGCATGGGGCAAGAACTTCATGTTCCTGACAGACCTCTTCATCGACTATGTCCCTCTGTACAATAAGTTCCGTGCCGTATCGTCCATCCTCGTCATTGCAGAATTCACCATACCGCTACTTGCCGTCTTCGCCTTGAAGCGCGTGCTGGACGAACCTGCCCTCATCAAGCGGGAAAGAAGAGCGGTCGGCATCTCCATCCTGCTTACGGCAGGCATCGCCTTGCTGCTCACCGTTGCACCGGGCAGCCTCAGCACCGGCTACATACCCGCCCAGGAAGCACAAATGCTTCAGAACGCCGTCAGCCAACAGATGATTCCAGCAGAAGAACTGTCGGGCATTCTGGCCAATCTGGGAGAGATGCGTGCCAACCTGGTCAGCAGCGACGCATTGCGCAGCTTCCTCATCATAGGCATCGGCTTTGCCCTGCTCGGGCTTTATGCCACCGGGAAACTGCGCCGCCCGCTGACTGTCGCCGGCATCACCCTGCTCTGCTTGGGCGACATGTGGAGCATCAACAAGCGTTACCTGAACGACGGGCAATTCGTGCCCCGCACTATCCGGACCGACACCTTCAACCAGACGGAAGCCGACAAGCTGATATTGCAAGACACCACTGCCGACTATCGCGTGCTGAACTTCGCCACCAACACATTTAACGAAAACAACACCTCTTATTGGCACAAGAGCGTAGGCGGTTACCACGCCGCCAAGTTGCGCCGCTATCAAGAGATGATAGAACGACACATCTCCCCCGAGATGCAGGAGGCTTACCGGGCCATCGCCGCCGCAGGAGGTGAAATGGACAGCGTGGATGCCAACAAGTTCCGCATATTGAATATGCTGAACACCAAATACTTCATTTTCCCCGCCGGACAGCAGGGACAGACCTTGCCCATCCTCAACCCCTACGCCTACGGCAACGCCTGGTTCGTAAGCCAGGTGCAGTATGTGGACAACGCCAATGAAGAGATAGACGCGTTATACAACATCCTGCCCACAGAAACCGCCGTGGTTGACACCCGTTTCAAAGAAGCGCTGAAAGGTGCTACAGAACTGCCTAAAGACAGCCTTTCCGCCACCATCAAGCTGACAAGCTATGCGCCAAACCACCTGACCTATGAAACGGAGAACCCCCAAGACGGCATCGCCGTTTTCTCTGAAATCTATTATCCGGACGGCTGGCACATCACCATCGACGGACAACCCGCCGACCTGGCCCGTGCCGACTACATCCTGCGTGCCGTGCATGTGCCTGCCGGCAAGCACATCCTCGAAATGCGCTTCGATCCGACAAGCCTTCATGTGACGGAAGGCATCGCCTACGGGGCACTCGCGCTGCTGGTGATAGGGCTGATGATTGCCGTATGGGCTACCAGAAAGAGATACGCCGCCACCCCCAAAATGGAATAGGAAAGAGATTTTTTCTTTTAACGGGAAAGCTGGTCAAAACACATCCTGTGTGCTATCGGGCATTTTGACACACTTTCCCGTTCAATGAAAAAACCGTACTGCCCTCCCTCAATTTATAAGCACTCTTGTTTGTTTATTCCTGCAAAGAATTTACCTTTGTAGAAATCTATTAAACAGGCAGTATCTATATGAGCGAAAAGATTTATCCCATCGGCATCCAGAACTTTGAGAAATTGCGCAAAAGCGGCTATTTCTACGTGGACAAGACAGCCTTGATATATAAGATGGTGAAGACAGGAAGCTATTACTTCCTGAGCCGTCCCCGCCGTTTCGGGAAAAGCCTGCTCATCTCTACCTTAGAAGCCTACTTCCAAGGGAAGAAGGAACTTTTCGAAGGATTGGCCATCGAAAAGCTGGAAAAGGAGTGGAAACAACATCCTATCCTACATCTCGACCTGAACATCGAACGATATGACACTCCCGAAAGCTTGGACTATATTTTGGAGAAGAACCTCGCCAAGTGGGAAAATCTGTATGGTGCCAATGCCTCCGAGCACACCTTCCCCCTGCGCTTTGCCGGTATCATAGAGCGTGCCTGCGAGCAGAGCGGGCAAAGCGTTGTCATCCTTGTGGACGAATACGACAAACCCATGCTGCAAGCCATCGGCAACGAATCGCTGCAACGCGAATTCCGCAACACCCTGAAACCCTTCTACGGCGTGTTGAAGACGATGGACGGTTGCATCCAGTTCGCCCTGCTGACAGGTGTCACCAAGTTCGGGAAGGTCAGCGTGTTCAGCGACCCGAACAACCTGAAAGACATCTCCATGTGGGATAAATACAATGACATTTGCGGCATCAGCGAACAAGACTTGCACGAGAATCTGGAAGAGGAGCTGCACGCCTTTGCCGAAGCCCAAGGCATGACGTATGAGAACTTCTGCAACAAGCTGAAGGAGTATTACGACGGCTACCATTTCACCCCCAACTCCATCGGCATCTACAACCCGTTCAGCCTGCTCAATGCCATGGAGCGCAAGCAGTTCGGCAACTATTGGTTCGAGACAGGCACCCCCACCTACCTGGTGGAACTGCTGAAAAAGCATGAGTACGACCTGGAGCGAATGACCTACGAGGAGACCGACACGCAGGTGTTGAACAGCATCGACTCGGAATCCACCAACCCCATTCCGGTGATTTACCAGAGCGGCTACCTGACCATAAAAAGCTACGATGAACGTTTCGACATTTATAGGCTAGGCTTCCCCAACCGGGAAGTGGAGGAGGGATTCGTCCGCTTCCTGCTACCGTTCTACGCCAATACCAACAAGGTGGAAGCGCCGTTCCAGATACAAAACTTCGTCCGGGAAATAGAGCGGGG
>NZ_JAICZW010000180.1 GCF_029057325.1 Bacteroides sp.
AGTTCCGCGAAAACTTTGATGATTTCATTCATCGGTTATCGCACGCAGGAGGTGGCTGTCGCACCACAAGTAAAAGTGACGTTAAAGCCTGAAGCAGAGTTGCTTGACGAAGTGATGGTGGTGGCTTACGGTACTGCCAAGAAATCCTCGTTTACTGGAGCCGCTTCAACGGTGAGAGGCGAAAAGATTCAGAAGATGCAAGTATCAGACATCTCGAAATCGTTGGAAGGTTCTATTGCCGGCGTGCAAACTGTTTCTTCCAGCGGTACCCCCGGTTCCTCTTCTTCAATCATCATCCGTGGTTTGGGATCTATCTCTTCCAGCCAGTCACCGTTGATTGTAGTGGATGGTGTACCCTATGAGGGATCTTTGAACTCTATTTCAACACAGGATATCGAGTCGTTGACAGTATTGAAAGATGCTGCTGCAAACTCTATGTATGGTGCACGTGGCTCTAATGGTGTCATCATCATTACAACCAAAGGTAGTAAATCCGGTAAAGCGCAGATTAACTTTGAAGCCCGCTATGGTTTCAACGCACGCGGTGTAGGAAACTATGACATCATCACAGATGCAGGCGAATACTATGAAATGATGTATGAAGCTATCCGCAACAGCTTGGTTCCGGATTTAGGATATGCCGGCGCCAATGTATATGCGTCACAACACTTGATTGACGGGTATTTGAAATACAATAAATTCAAAGGAGTTGCCGACAATGCTTTGATTGACCCGTTGACAGGCAAACTCAATCCGGCTGCCAAAACATACAAATGGAACGATAATTGGGCGGAAGACCCGTTTGAAAACGGTACCCGCCAAGAATATAATGTCAACATCTCCGGTGGTACGGAACAGACACAAGCGTATGCCTCGCTGGGCTATCTGAAAGACGAAGGCTACATGGTAGGTTCCGGATTCGACCGTATCTCTGCCCGCGTGAAAGTTGATCAGAAGATTGGAAAATACTTCAAAGTAGGTGGTAACATTGCGTATGCCAATACGATAATGTCTAAATTCGGTGATACCAACTCCAACTATTCAAACATCTTCATGTTCTCACAGAACATCGGCCCGATTTATCCTATCTATCTGTACGACAACGAGGGCAACTTGATGTATGATGAAAAAGGAAATGTGCGTTATGACTTCAACAGCCCGTATGCCGCTCCTCAGAACCCGTTGGCAGTGGCCAAAGAGAACATCAACAAGACAACAAATGACAACCTCAGCACACGCGGCTACTTCGAAGCAAACTTCTTGAAAGACTTCAAATTCTCTTTGAATGTCGCATACGATGTATTCAACTTGAACCAAACCAACTTCGCCACTCCGATTGGTGGTGACGCTGAAAACGTAGGTGGACGTGGCTACAAATACGCTACACGCTATGGCGCATTGAACGTCAACCAATTGCTGAACTGGAACCATTCGTTCGGCAACCACAACGTATCTGCCCTATTAGGTCATGAAACCAAGAACGACCATTATAACTATATGTATGGCCACATGACGAACTTTGCCGACCCTTCAAACCCGGAATTCAGCAATGCCGCCCAATATCAAGGTTTGTCTTCTTATACTTCCGAATATGCGCTGGAAGGTTATTTCGTCAAGGGTGAATACAACTATGCCGACCGTTACTATTTCACGGCAAGTTATCGTCGCGACGGTTCTTCCCGTTTCCACAAAGACAATCGCTGGGGTTCTTTCTGGGCAATCGGCGGTTCATGGCGCTTGAAGGAAGAAGCCTTCTTGAAAGATGTGAAGTGGCTGGACAACTTGAAACTGAAAGCAAGTTTTGGTACACAAGGTAATGACAACGTAGGCTACACACACAACTACTCCGACTTATACACCGTAGATCGCGTGGACGGCGAGGCCGCTTTCACGAAAGTATTGCGCGGAAACAAAGACCTGACTTGGGAAAAGAGTGATAACTTCAACGTAGGTATAGAAATGGGAGTCCTGGAGCGCATCACATTCAACGCAGACTTCTTCATCAAGGAAACAAAGGACATGCTTTATGCCAGCCCCCTGGCTTCTTCCGAAGGAAATCCGACCTATATCTATCGCAATGAAATGAACATGAAGAACACCGGTGTGGAATTTGAGCTGTCTGCCGACATCATCAAGAACAACCGGTTCAAATGGAATGTAGCCTTGAATGCCACTCATTACAAGAATGAATTGACCAAGTTGCCGGCTTCCAAACCTGCGGACGAATTCCCGGACGGATACCAAGCCAGTTCTTACTGGAGAAAGATAGGCGGTTCGTTGTATGATTGGTACACGTATGAATATGTAGGAGTTGACCCTGAAAACGGCAAACCGATGTATAACAAGTACGTGAAAGATGAAGACGGCAACGAAACCATCGAAATCGTCAACCGCACCTCTGATGCAAGCCTGCGCCAGACCGGCAAATCGGCCATTCCCGACCTGACCGGTGGTCTTTCTACAACTTTCGAGGCATTCGGCTTTGACTTGAATATCCAGACTGCTTTCCAAGTGGGTGGCTATGTATGGGACAGCTTCTATACCAGCTTGATGAACTCCGGCAGCCGTGGCCAGAATATGCACAAAGACATGTTCAACCGTTGGACTCCGACAAATACCAATACGAATATTCCGGCATTGGGATATGACATGCAAGATCAATCGGCCAGTGGAGACTTCGCCTTGACCAAAGCGTCTTACTTCAGCCTGCGCAACCTGACGGTAGGTTATACATTGCCTACAAACATGATGAAGAAAGTGGGCATCAACAAACTGCGCGTTTACCTGACCGGCGACAATATCTGGCTGAAATCAAAACGCAAAGGATTGGATCCGCGCCAGAGCTTCAGTGGAAGTACGGGATATACCTATTCCGCTTTGAGCACCTACTCCATCGGTTTGAACTTGAGCTTCTAATTTATTGAAAACAAATTAACAAAAGACAATATGAAATTTCTGAAATATATAGCAGCAGGTTTGGTCGCAGTGGCAGGATTGGCTTCTTGCAGCGACTCATATCTTGATACCGAGTACACCGAGTACTTGGACGAAGAGGCTGCCGGTGAAGCTGCCGGCAAGAATCC
This sequence comes from Bacteroides sp., assembly GCF_029057325.1. GTDB lineage: Bacteria > Bacteroidota > Bacteroidia > Bacteroidales > Bacteroidaceae > Bacteroides. The sequence continues at coordinate 3,084 of NZ_JAICZW010000180.1, forward strand.
GGATGTATTCTTGAACGGAACATGGTCGTGGATGGTTACCTATAACCAAACCGGCAACAGCACGCATGACGATTTCGGTTATATGTGCTCACTCCATGCTACCGACATGATGGGGCAAGACATCTGTATGGGTGCTTCCCACTGGTTCAACTTCGACTACCAATTGGACAACCGTATGTTCAACTACCGTCGTACATTGGCTCACTGGGTGAACTATTATACCTTGATATCCAAGGCGAACGAAGTAATCAGCCTCTATCCGAACGGCGGTGAGACCGTAGCCCAGAAAGGGCTGTTGGGACAAGCAAAGGCAATCCGCGGATTGTCTTACTTGCACCTGATTCAGTTGTACCAAAATCCGACGGATGGCTCCGGCAATATCCGGGAATCGGCTCCGGGTGTGCCTCTGATGTACACGGCGGCAGACGGCAAGACCGAAGAAGAAATAACCAATGCCAAAGGGCGCAACACGGTGGCAGACATATTTGCCCAGATTGAAAAAGACTTGCTGGATGCCGTCGAGAATCTGGAATCCGGATATGCCCGTCCGAACAAGAACTATATCGATGCAAGTGTAGCCAACGGCATCTTGGCCCGCTATTACCTGCTGAGCCAGCAATGGGAAAAGGCGGCAGCCGCTGCCAACAAAGCCCGCGCCGGCTATCCGATGATGGACGCAAGCGCTTCCGGCTTGTATGACGGCTTTGTTACGGTGAACAATGTAGAGTGGATGTGGGGCTTCGCCCATACTACTGAAACGCAGACAACGTATGCTTCGTTCTTCTCCATGATTTCAAACTACGCTCCGGGATATGCCGGCATGGGCCTGGCTCCCCGCTTGGTCGATGCAAAGCTGTACAGCCAGATTCCGGATACGGATGCCCGCAAGAAATGGTTCAACGGACCGGAGGGAGACAAGTCTCAACCTACGGCAGCCGCTCAGCTGCCCTACGCAAACGTGAAATTCGGACACTTGAGTGACTGGACAAACAACTATATGTATATGCGTGCTTCAGAAATGGTATTGATTGAAGCTGAAGCGTATGCCCATCTGGGACAAGGAACGAAAGCGGCCGAAATCCTGAAAGTATTGATGAACAAGCGCCAGCCGGATTGGAACAAGAGTTCTGTGACGGTAGATGACATCTACCTGCAACGCCGCATCGAGTTGTGGGGCGAAGGCTTCGCATTCTACGATTTGAAACGCTTGAACAAGGGCATCGATCGCAATTATGAAGGCAGCAACCACTTGCCGGGCTACAAACTGGTTGTGGAACCGCAGGATGTCAGATGGACGTATCAGCTTCCTCAAAGAGAGCTGCAGGAAAACAAGTTAATCAGTGAGGAAGAACAGAATCCTTAATACAGAATTAACCGGATATTAATTAAAAGGATAAAATAAGATGAAAAATATAGCGAAAATTTTTATTTCTTGTCTGACGTTGGCAGTGGGGCTGTCCGGCTGCTACGACGAGATGGATGACAAGGCTGTCATTGATGCCAACCATGCAAAAACTTGCGATGCGACAATCTCTTTGAACGAAGTTTCGGTTGTCAGTTTTTCCGAATTGGCCGTCAGCGGTGCAGTCAGTGACTTGGAGGGAGTGATGGAAGTGGGATTCGCGATTTCCACCACAGAAGACTTCTTGGATAGCGACTCCTATCCGATGAGTGAGATGACTACGTCTTTCAGTTTGCCTATCACAGACTTGGACGAACAGACAACTTACTACGTACGGAGCTATGCCTATACGATTGCCGGCCTGAAAATTAGTGAAGTAATATCAGTAACTACTCCGGCCGCACCTGTCTTTGAGGTGGATGGCGTTTATACAGCCATAGAGTATTCAACAGATGATAATTCAGCCGGTGAACCATACAATGTGCTGGTCGAATTTGAAGAAGGAAGTACGACAAACCTGTTGATTACCAACTTGTGGGGTGGCGGTATGACGGTCAAGGCTACATTCGATGCCACAAGCGGTAAAGTCACCATCCCGGCAAAACAGATTATTTATGTTCATCCTACTTACGGTGACGTATGGATGGAAGACGGCAATGGCGCCAAAGCTATTCTTGGTCAATTCACTCCTAAGGGCGGCTTCTTGAACATCAACGCTTTCAATGCAATATGCGGTGCAGGCTCTTTTGGTGGACAATCTATAAAAATGAGCCACAAGTAATCAATCTACAATTCAGGTCTCAGGCCTGAATTGCTGAGGAGATAAATAGCAGAATCGGTCGGTGGGAAGAGAATCCCCACCGACCGTTTTTGTAAATGCAGGTTGCCGGTCTCCACACTTCTCCACAATTCGCTTACGGCAAAAGGCAAATAACAATAAAAAATCCCCTTGCCGACAGGCCTTTCAGAGGATTCTCTCCATAGAATAATATACCGGTTTTCCACCCTATTATAGCCGCGCTGACAGACACTTGCATCTGAGCCGACAGACACAAGTGTTTGAGCTGACAGACACAAGTGTTTGAGCCGACAGACACAAGTGTTTGAGAAACCAGTAATAAACAGTTGATAAAGAGATATTTCTCAAGAGAGAGATTCATCTCTTCCCATACCTTTTATAAGAAGGTGAACATGCAGAATCGCAATGGGCAAACAGCGCTAAACACCTTGCAGAATTTCCACCAATATAGGCTTCACTCCACTAACAAAGCATTCCACCGCAATCACCATCAGAATCAAACCCATCAGACGCATCATCACGTTGTTTCCCGTCTCACCCAATACTCTCACCAAGCGGGTGGAGGCGCGCAAGATAAAGAAGGTCAGCAGGTAGATGAAAGCAATCATACCAATCAGGACTCCTTTCATCTGGACGGTATGGGCATCTTGCATCAGCACAATGGCATTGGCTATGGCACCGGGACCGCAAAGCATCGGAATGCCCAGTGGAGTAATGGAGATGTCATCGGCGTATGTCTTGATTTCCTCATCCTTCAGTTTCATCGGGGTGTAACGGGCTTGCAACATGTCAAAGCCAATCTTGAAGATGATGAATCCACCCGCAATGCGGAAACCATTGGTAGAGATACCGAAAAACTTGAAAAGGAACTGCCCCGCAAACGTGAAGACCATAATCGTGATGAAAGCAACCAATGTGGCACGAGAGACCACCGACTGACGCTCCTTATCGGTCATCCCATGGGTCATGGTCAAAAAGACCGGCATGGTGCCAAGCGGGTTGGTCAACGTAAAGAAGGAGGTAAAGCAAAGCAAAGCGAAAGGTAAAATTGTATCCATAGCAATATGATATAAGTTTCTACGGACAAAAATACAATTTAATCTTTCAATGTCACAGAATTTGCATCAAATCTTTCAAATTGTGGATATGATAAGTAGGCCGGAAAGGCAAATCGGTCTTGTCTGTCACGTTATAGAACACCTGGTGCATGCCCACTCCCCTCGCGCCGGCCACGTCATTCTCCCAACTGTCGCCTATCATCAAAGAGTCGTGCAATTCGGACTGCGTGGTGGAGAGAGCAAAATTAAAAATTTCCGGCCGCGGCTTCAAGATGCCGATATCATCAGACAAAACGATTTTCCGGAAGAAGCGGTCGATGCCTGCCGAACGCATCTTGCGGCATTGCAGCTCCTGAAATCCATTGGAAAGGATATAGAGATTATACCTCCCGTGCAGCCACTCCAGCACTTCGCCGGCATGCGGCATCAGCTTGCTTTTGGTTGGGATAACCGAAAAGAAATCATCGGAAAATGTTTTGGCCAAAGCGGCATCTCCCGCCCCTACCGCCTCCAGCGGATAGAGAAAGCGCCGGCGGTTCAATTCCTCTTTGGTGACCTCTCCCCTTCCATACTCCTCCCACAATTCCGCGTTGCGCCGTTGGTAGAGCGTATAGAAATGCTCGAAAGAGCGGAAAAAACGGTCGTAGTCATACTTATGATACATCTCTTCAAATGTATCGCGAGCATTTTGAGAGAACGCCCAAAGTGTATCGTCCAAATCAAAAAAGAGGTTCTTATATCGGGGTACCATAACCAAAAGCTATTGACAAATGATGAAAAGAAAACGGTTCACGGCATACAAATCAGGCACGGACTACAGGAAAATTCACGGAATGATTAAAGAAAAATCCGTGTTTTCTGTGTAAACCGTGCCTGAAAAAACAGACTATTTAATGCACGCAAGATGATTAGCCCACAATGGGTTCATGTTTATTTAACCTGAATAACCAGATATCTGGAAACACTCCAGAACTCTTTCGGGTTCGTAATCTTCAGCGTAAGCAATCCTTTATCATCTTTCGCCAAGGTAAAAGAAGTGGCAGGATGGGTAGTCAGCACTTCAGCATCCTTGGAATAGAGTTTAATCTCTTTTGTAGTCCGGATATCCACTTGCGTAAAGTAGTCTTTATTGGCACCATTATCCTGCAAAACCTCACCCTTCTTGAAAAGTCCGGTGTTAGTCAAAATCTTCTGGTCTTTCAGCTCTTTCTTGGTGCCGAATACAAACCAAGCACTATTCAACGCCTTGTCCTGCTCTGACACAGTCTTGGCTTTTGCCTCATTTTCGGCAGACAATACCTCTTTTTCGGCCGTCAGTCCGGTGACTGCCGCATCCAGTTCTTGAATACGGATGTTCTTGGAAGCCAATTCAGTTTGCAACTCTTCGATGCGTTGGGCCTTTTCCGTCAATTCCTGCGTCAACGACTCAATCGCTTTCTTCAGCTGTGCAGAGCTGTTCTTGCTATTTTTCAGCATCCCTTGCAACTTGGCAATCTGTTCTTTGTTCTCTTCCATCTGTTTGCGGATGAACTCGATGTCCGAAGCAATCTGCTGCTTGGCGTTCAGTGAGCCTTCTGCCACCGCGCCCCGCTGCAAATCCACCCGATTTTCAGCCGCATTGATTTGGCGGAACCCCTCTGAAATATCGTTGAAAGTGCCCATCATCTCATCCAACTCGGCATTACGCTGAGACAGTTCCATCAAAAGAGAATCATTTTCAGCCTTCAACCGGTCTTTATTGCCACCGGTAAAGCCATCACACGAAGCCATTACGGCTGCGCACACAATTAAAAACGCAATTTTCTTCATACTCTTTTTGTTTTACGTTTAGTTAATGAATTCTATAGTTACTCGGTTGCTCCCGCCACCACAATCACAATCTCGCCGCGCGGTTCGTTGGCAGTGAAATGTTCTATCAGTTCGGCAAGAGTACCCCGTATCGTCTCCTCGTGCATTTTGGAAATCTCCCGCGAAACGGATGCCTGACGTTCGGCACCGAAAAACTCGGCAAACTGTGTCAAAGCCTTCAGCAACCGATACGGAGATTCGTAAAATACCATTGTCCGGTGCTCTTCAACCAAAGTCTTCAGGCGGGTCATCCGTCCCTTCTTCTGCGGAAGAAAGCCTTCGAAACAGAACTTCTCATTCGGCAATCCCGAGGCTACCAGCGCCGGAACAAAGGCTGTCGCACCCGGCAGGCACTGCACCTCAAGACCGTTGCGGACGCATTCGCGTACCAGCAGGAAACCCGGATCTGAGATTCCCGGAGTGCCGGCATCCGAAATCAGAGCCACCGTTTCTCCTCCCTTCACTCTATTAACAACACTTTCCAGCGTTTTATGTTCATTAAACTTATGATAAGATTGCATCACATTCTTTATTTCAAAATGTTTCAGCAAGATTCCCGAAGTACGTGTATCTTCGGCAAGCACCAAATCGGCCTCCTTCAGTATGCGGATGGCCCGAAATGTCATATCTTCCAAATTTCCTACCGGAGTAGGCACTACATAAAGTCTTCCCATATCTGTCAACAATTTAGCTGAAGTATTTTCGAAGAAGTTCCACAAAATCGGCAACCGCCTCGTTCTCTTCATCCAGGTGTACTTCCGAAACCAATATCGTTCTCGCAGCGTCAAAGGAGGGGGCATTGCCCAATCGTTCCACCACTTCGTTCAACCGTGCGGTATCGCCCCCGAACAGTTCGCGGGAAAAGCGGAACAAGTCGTTCAGGCTGATGGCGCGTCGCAAGTCGGCAGCAGGCTTGATGCACTCTGCCAGAATGGAAGAAGCAGGAGGGACAACAATAGGTGTCGGTTCGGGAAGTACTTCGGGAGCAACCGGCTCAACAGCCACACGTTGCGGCACGACAGGCTGTTGTGCTTCAAATTGTTGCACAACTATATTGATTCTCTGTGCCTCCGGGTCACTGTATTGCACAATAGGCTGTGACTCTTCAGGTTGTTGCACAACTTCATTTATTCTCTGTGCCCCCGTGTCACAATGTTGCACGATAGGCTGTGGTTCTTCAGGTTGCGGCACATTTGGGGCAATCGGTATTCTTGCCGCACAAGATTCGTCCAGCAGTTTCTGCAAGGCATCCAAACGCGCCTTCATCTGCTGGATATTTCGGTTCACTACACCCCGCAAAGCGGGATTAGCCTCATTGGAAACGGCTTGCATCAGGCATTTCAGCTCCTGAATGTCAAGTTCGATGTCATTTAGTAGGGTTTGCATATCCTTTACACACTACGTGTTAACGCCACAAATGTAGAAATAAATAATGAAAAAATATCAGATAGCCCCTAAAATGATTGTTCCACCCCACAGCTTCTATGCAACTGCCCCGAATAAATGCCGATGACGAAAGAGATGTACATAAACAAACAGGGCTGCATCGTATCCGATACAGCCCTGTTCTTATAAGCTGAGTGCCTTGATTATTTAGCAGCCCATTCCTTAGCGCCTTGTTCTTTCAACTTGGCTGTGATTTCAGCAGCCTTCTGTGCAACAGCGGCTTCTTCTTCAGGAGTAGCGTATGCATGCTTGTAGCCTTTCACTACGCTCCATTCACCACGTGTAAAGTCGGGGAATTCAACCGCAGCACAACCGTTGTCCATGGAGAGTTCGCCCAGCTCTGCCAGACAGCACCATTCGGCAAGGTCGTAAACATCCATATCCAAAGGCAAACCGTTCTGCAAGCAATATACAAGACGGCAGTCCATAATGAAGTCCATACCGCCATGGCCGCCTACTTCCTTCGCCATTTCACCGTATTTCTTCAAAATGGGGTGCTGGTATTTTTCTACCAACGCCTTCATCTCTGTACCGGGGAGGAAGCCGTGTGAGCTCAAATCGTCCACCTTAGGCTGAACGCCGGAAGCAGAAAGTTGCTTGGCATCCAAAGCATATCCTTCAACCGGATACTTGTTGGCAAACCCCTTCGTACCGGTAAGCTGATACAAACGGTTATAAGGTTGGGGAGTCATCACGTTGTGCTGGATTTCTACAACTTTACCATTTGCCGTACGCAGCAAAGTTGTGGTATGGTCACCGTTACGGAAATTGTTGCAAGCAGAATCCGTACGTTCCTCAACCAAAGCCTTGCCCACTGCAGACTTCGTGTCCATTGCAACCAGAGTAGTAAAGCGGTCACCACGATGAATGTCAAGTGCTTGCGCCACAGGGCCAAGGCCGTGAGTAGCATATACGTCACCACGGTGCTTCATATTGTAGTCCAGACGCCAGCCCAGCTTGTCATTCTCACCATTCTTCCAATAATAATCCCAGAACGGTTCCAGGTTGTGGATATAAGCGCCTTGCGCACGGATGACCTCTCCGAATACGCCTTGTTGTGCCATATTCAGTGTGTTCATTTCGAACCAGTCATAGCAGCAGTTTTCAAGAATCATACAATGTTTGCGATTCTTCTCGCTCAGGTCAATCAGTTCCCAGCACTCCTGCAGGTTCATAGCGGAAGGAACCTCGATAGCCACGTTTTTGCCGTTCTCCAATGCGCACTTCGCAATGGGGAAGTGATGCAACCAGTCGGCAGCGATGTAAACCAGATCAATGTCATCGCGTTTGCAAAGTTCTTCGTAACCGTTGGCACCTGAATAGATGGCAGCCTTAGGCAAAGAAGCTCTTTCCAGATACTTCTGGCATCTCTCGGCACGTTTTTGCTCATAATCGCAGAGAGCCACAATCTGCGTTCCGGGAATATGAGTGAAGCGTTCCACAGCACCGGGGCCACGCATACCCAATCCACAGAATCCCACACGCACTACCTCCATTTTAGGCAATGCCATTCCAATCACACTTTTCTGTCCGGCCGGACGTTCAGGAGCCTGTACTACAATCGTACCTTTGTTCCAACTCCACTGAGTGCCTTTCTCTGAAGTCTGCACTTCAGAAGTCGGTGTCGAACATGCGCCAAATGCGAGGCATACGCCCAACACTAAGAGTCCAATTTTTTTCATGTCTCTTTCAATTTAAAATTAAGATTAGTATAAGAATTACTGCAAAATACACTCATTTGCTCCGCAAAGATATGCAAACCTACTTTACGAAGCAAATGAACAGCTATATTTTAGAATTTTTGAACACCGAGAAGTCTGTCAACCAAAAATCCATCGGCCATTTTCAAATCGAAATTCACATTTCGTCTGGCTTTCAGCTTGATGATAAACAAGTCGGTATCGCCCTCAATCACCTCCTGGTCGCCGATATTAACATAGGTCGGATACAAGGACTTCACGCCATTGGTATGGAGTCTGTCGTTTGTCAGATTCTCCATTTTCTTAATACCCAACGGTTCCATACCTACAAACTCATAGTCGGCAGGATTATAAGGAAGAGCAAAGCTGATGGCGTTCACATAACGCAATCCCGTACCTTTCACCAAAATCTCTATCACTTCGTCCTTGGCATACTTGCGCTTGGGTGTACTGATGCTGATACTTCCTTCCGCCTTTTCGCCTCTTTCCCAGTTGCAACCACCTTCCAGTTGAGTAGCCACAACAGAAATGTCATAGGCATCAATCAGCCCGTTGCGGTTCAAGTCACCGTTGCTGATGTAACCTTCAAAGTCGGAATCACCCTGACGAAGACCGGTATAATTGATATAAGAGGTCAAATCGTTCTCGTCGATGCTCTTATCGTTATTGATATCGCCCGGCAAGTAGCTTTCAGTTCCGGGAACCTTGAATACATAAAGCTCCTCACCCGATCCGTAATTGCCCACGGCTTCGGTGACGGTCATCTTAATGTAGCGTGCGGTCGGTGTATTGGCAAACGCAAATACCTTTGGCTCTCCGTTGCGTTTCCACTCAAACTCGCCGGCTTCCATCCAGTTCTCCTTGTCCATGCTGTAAGCTACCGAGCCTTTCAAGATTGTTCCGTTGCCCACATCCTTACGCGGTTGATAGTGGAACTTCTCTACCTGATTAATCGTATGCAAGTCCATAATCAAATCGAACGGTACGGCTTTCACATTGTACTTGGTGTGCCACAACTCTCCTTCCTCTAAGTCGAACAAGCGACGAATCGAACGCCCTTGGTTGTCACAAGTCGTTGTACCCGTGATTCCGCGGATGGCAAATTCCAACGGGTCTTTCTTTGTCGTTGCGCTGAAAGCGGCCCAATCGGACGCACCGTCCTTGTTCACCGCACGAATCTTGAAGTCGTAGGCAGTCTCAACGTCCAATCCTTCGAACAGCAATTCCGTATCTTTGATGGTGCTATAGAGCTGTCCGTTCAGTTCTATTTCGTAATAGTCGGCATTATCCACCTTGTTCCAAACAGGCTTTAACGTATAAGCCGCCGCATCTTCTTCAGCAACCTGCGCTTGAGGTGCCACCAACGGTCCTGACGTCAGCTTATGGCTGTCTGCCGGAGCAAATACAAAGCCACTTATCTTCAAAGTTGTCTGATTGGCGGCGATATCCGTGGCTGCCAACTTCACAAGCAGTTGTGGATTCTTCGTAATCACCTCTTTCTCGAAGTCGCTGCCTTTAGTGGCAAACTTGTTCAGATTGGGGTTGGCATCATAGAAATAGACATTCTCCTTCCGGCGGAATTCGTCAATACTGTTCACTTCCACCAGCTTTACCTTGGTGTTTCCAACAGTCGCCAACACCTTCTTGGGTTTCTCTGTCACATTGATTCTGAATTCGGTAGCCTTTTCTTTCACAAAGCCGTTGAAATCGCCTTGAGCCGGATGAACGGTAACCGTCACCTCTCCCTTCTCGCCTGCCACAGATTCAATCAACGTAGTGACTCCCCTGCCCAAGCGGTATGCCTCGGTCGTACCATCGTCGTCATATTCGGTAAACGCGCTCTGCCCATAGGGATAGAGTTCGTATATGCGTAAACCTTTGTCTGCTTCGTTGACGTTGTTATTGGGGGCTGTCATCGGAATGATGGCTCCGTTCTTCACGAATACGGGAAGTTTCCAGAGCGGTGCATCGAAGTTATTGATGATGCGTCCACCCTGATAGAGTTCACCGGAGAAGTAATCCACCCATTCGCCTTCAGGCAGATAAATACCGTTCCGGAGGTCGTTGCCCCGTTCGTCGGCTTTGGTTGCCTGATAAACAGGTGCCACGAGGAAATACGGGCCATACAGGAACTGATATTGCGTAGCCTTTCCCAACGTATAGTCATTGGGGTACTCCAAGAACATGGCGCGTATCATGGGCAGACCGTCCACCGCTTCCTTGGCGATGCTGTAGGCGTATGGCATGATTTCCGACTTCAGTTTCAGGTACCAGCGGTTGATGGAAGTCACCGGTTCGCCCAGCGCATGGGGATATTTCTCGTTGGCACCCCATCCGTCCATATTCAGCTGCATGGGAGTAAAGGCTTTCCACTGGAAATCACGGGCATTCACCGCCTGATTCTTTCCGCCGAAGATACCGTCCATATCCGAACAGATGTTAGGATTCCCCGACAAGCCCGAACCGATGTAGGTCGGAATGTGGAAACGGATATACTCCCAGGAACCTCCGGTCTGGTCGCCCGACCAGATGCCGGCATAGCGTTGCGTACCTGCCCATCCGTCCAGCGAGATGATGAAGGGACGTGCATCGTTGCCATAGTAAGTCATGATTTGCGCCACATCAGTAATGCCGTTCAGTCCGAAAGAGTAGCCGGCTCCTACCCATGCCACGTCGGTCTTAAGCACACGCACCCCTGCATCACGCACCTCTTTGACGATGTCGCGTTGCAGCAAGGCACTGATACCCTCTTTGGGATGCAAGTCCGATTGCGTCCACAAACCTATCTCCACACCGTTCTTGTGGGCATATCCCGTCAGATCTTTCAAGTTGGCGATGTTGCCATCCAACGTTTCCGTCTGACCATAACCGGCTCCGTAACCGTCGTTGGGAAGCAACCAGCCCAAAGGCATGTCGTGATTCTTGTAGCGGTCTATCACGGCACGGGCAGAGAACTGGTAGTTGTTCTTCTCGCCGTTCAGCGATTCCTTGATGCCGCCGTTGTCTTTCTGGCTCTCCTTGTAGCGTTTGCCGTCTTCAAACAAGATACCGTTCTCATCCTCTTTCCAGAAGTCACGGTTATAGGCATTCAGGTGTCCTTGATAGAAACCGAACTTCGGTATCAGCACCGGATTGCCCGTCAATTGATAGAAGTCGTTCAGCAAGGGCACCGCACCGTCGTTCACCATCACGAAGAGGTCCAGGTAATCGGTCTGGTGGAACAACTTCACCACCCCCTTTTCTTCACGGCCGAAGTCATAGACCCCCCTCTTGAAGGTGTACCACATCACCCCGTAACCGTTTGTTGACCAATAGAACGGATTGGGAGAGGCCACACCGCCATCCGTCCAGCTATTCTGGTTTTCGATAGAAATCGCCTTTCCTTTATGGGAGAAACGCCCGTTCTGCACACCTCCTCCGTAGAAATACTCTTGCGGATGTTCCTTCAGCCTCAACGTGACCCGTTCTTTTTCAAAAAGAACAGGAGCGGTCTCTTCCATCACAACAGCACCGGTCTGCAGATTGGTGACCTTCATCAACGCCGTCTTCTTGTCCATCTCCACTTTCACCCGACCGGTGACGATGGCTATGCACCCGGCCTCGTCCTTCACATCCAGCAGTGACACCTCCCGACGCGGTCTGTCAACCAAAATCTTAGCTTCCGGCTTTGCTGCGGGGTCACGAAGTATGCCTCCGTTGTTGTCCTGAAACAAACGGAAAATGTTATCTCCATAGAAATCGAGTGTCATACGCTGCCGGTTGGAAAACAAGACTTCAACCGTTGTCGGATTGATTTTCACGACACCGGTCACGGAAGGGAGTTGCTGCGTCACCGCCACGCTGCCTTTCTCGCCGCACACGGCCTGTGTCGCCAGATAAGGAGCAGGAAAAAGCATCGTGCAAATAAAAGGCACGGTTTTCCACTTCCCAAAATTACTGAACATTCTTTTCATTCTTCTGATTTTAAAGTTAGATACTACAATATGTTTCACTGATTAGAATTCACGGCTCAATACCGTTTTTCAACGTCGGCTACAAATATAGACGAAAATCAGGAGATATTCATCTCCAACAATACTTTTCCGTCCACATCCACCACTTTAGACCAAATCTTCCCATCATGAAGCTCTAAGCGCACAGCAGAATCCGCGCCCTGCTCCAACACCGGAAACGCATTGCCATCGGCATTGCGCTCGTGAAAGAAGAAGCGGTGCGTGTGTCCCGAAACCATCAAATCCACCTTCGCCTTGTTCAAGACAGGCAGGAACTTGCGGATGGCATCTTCCCAACCGTACCACGCATGCTCGTCTTTCCACTCCTGCCCCATCACCATCGGGAAGTGCGAAAGGACAATGCGATATTTGGCCTTCTTATACGCTTCGGTCTTGACCAGCTTCTTCAACCATTCCGCCTGTTCGGTGCGATAGGCATCGTAGTCTGTCAGCCCGGCATATACCCAATGATTCTCCGCCTTGTCCTCACCACTATCCAACATGACAATCATCACGTCACCCAGCAGATAAGAGCCGTATATCTTCCCGTCCCGCTTAGGAAAATAAGAAGAATACGTACGTGCCAGGTTGCCACGTGTCTCATGATTTCCCCTTACCACCTCAAACGGGATGGAAGAGGCAAACAGCTTGACACTGGTATCGATAAAAGAGGTGAACGGAGCTTCGGGCTCCGCAATGTAGCTGGTCATATCGCCCACATAGAAGAAAGCGTCACACGTCTGATACGCCGCCGCATGGAGCAGCTTCTCCAACTTGACGGCATCGAAGTGCATGTCGCTCGTGATAAAGAAAGTTCCTCCTTGTTTCTTCGGATTTACGGTAGAGAAAGTATGCCACTCCGTCGCGAGGCTGTCGCCAAACACCACTTTATAGGGTTCGAACGACCGCATCTCTTTGGAAACAACGCGGTAGTCGTAGCTCGTACCGGGTTTCAGGTCTTCCACCCGCACGGCATTAAATGTGTTCCACGCCTCTTTCAGCCCGTCTTTGGAACTGAAATGCTTCACCGCCTCCGTTTCTACCGCACCATGTTCCTTCAGTTCTATCCAAGAGAAAGCCTTTTGGGAGGTGGTAAACACAATGGTGGCCCCGTCCCGGGTGACTTCTTGCAGATAAGGACCATGGTTCACCTTAAACAACGATTGGGCAGACGCCCCTAAAAAAGAACTACTCATAAGTAAAGACAATAAAATTTTCTTCATAACCCATTCAGATAAAAAGTTAGACTTAATCGATTTTTGAATTTATAAAATTACGGTTTTGTGTTTCACTCCCAATAGCGTGACGCAAAATTATAGAAATAGCCGTTACCAGCCAAATAAAAGCCACCGCTACAAACAAAAAAAAGCAATGGTCGGCACAAGCTTCTCAGCATGCCGGCCACTGCTCCTAAAAATCACATAAGATTTACAAATAAGGTCGTTTTGTGGAAATTAGATTTTTTCGTAAACCTTCAGGTATGCCACCTGGGCACTGCTTCCATTCGTTTCCGTAATCACCATCTTGATGTAACGGGCGGTAACAGGTTCACTCAATTTGACTTCCTCGTAAGCGGGAATCAACGGGCTGGCGGCTCCTGTTACCACCGTCCCATCGGGAGCCGTCCAAGGCAAGTCGAAGGAGAACTCTCCTATCTTGGTGAAATTCTCATTGTCCGTGCTGCCATAGATGTCCATGTGCTTCACGGTACCATAGTTATTTTTATATGCTGCATAATACCTTCTACCGATCTGGAACATGTGGCATTCCAGTTCTTCCTTCATATCCACCACAATCCACCAGGGCAAATCGACCCGGTTCGGGTTGTATTGGCTGTGCCAGAAAGTAGAACGGTCTTCATTGAACAGGCTGGGATAACCGCCACCGTCGTTCGTCTGGCAGTTATTGCCGGTAGCCGTCCATTTGGTCCAGTCATACTCCAGGTATTGCTGGCCGTTGAACTTCTGCAACACCGTGAAAGAGGTTTCACGATAGCCGCAACGGGCCGTGACAGTTGCCGTACGGAAAGACTCTCCCGTATTGGCCTGTGTAGCCGTCACATGTATCTCCTTGCCACTGACACTTACAGAGCACCATTCGGCGGCATCCCCGTTCACTGTCAGCTTGATGGGGGAGTTGATATCGGTATCAGCTATCAGCGTGGCAGTAGAATTGGCATCCGCATCAACCACCGCACGTTCTATCACAATATACCCCACATACGGTTGTTCCGTCTCCGCACAACTGCATACCAGAAGCGCCAGCAGGGATAGCATAAAATATGATATTCTTTTCATTTTCGTCTAATTAATTTAATTGTTTATCATCTGATGAATGAAATAATCAAGGATTCTGCTCCAACTTATAAGGATATGCGTCGTACTGCGCCTGCGGGATATACTGGCAGACAGCCGGAGAGTTGTAAGGTACCAGCAGGAATTGGTCGCCGGCAGCGATGGCATGCGAGCCGGGATATCTTCTATCCAGCGTGCCACGCTTGCGGAGCACGTCGTAGGTGCGCAATCCTTCGATGGCGAACTCCAGACGGCGTTCTTCCTCCACAATCTTCTTGATGTCCTTCGGTTCGCCCGCTTCGGCAGTCTTCATGTTCTCAACCGTCCATTCGGGAATGCCGGCACGGCGACGGATGATGTTCACGTCATCCAAAGCCAACTCCACATTGCCCTTCTCCGCATTTACCTCGGCACGAATCAGGAACATCTCCGCATAACGGGAGATGACGGGAGAATAGAGACCCTTGTACTCCTCCTGATAAGCGTTCTTGTTGTAAGCATATACCAGATACTGGGACATCTTACCGCGCTTGGTAGCCGCGTCAAACACCTTCGGCTCTATACGGCCGATGTACTTGGTGCCGTCATTGGCCAACACATAATAGCGCTTGCCCAGATTGTAGGGCTCGCTTTGGATATACTTGCTTTGGAAGTTGTCGGCCTGTGACTCATCGATCACCCACTTACCCTCTTCTTTAGTGATATTCAACTGCACATATTTATATCCGGCACTCTTGGCTTCTTTCTCGCTGTAAACGAATGTCCAGTCTTCGTACACCTTCTCCGGATGGCCATAGACGGCATAGTCGGACACGCCATCCTCTACATAACGCTTCGTCACAAACTTGCTGCGGAGGTCGGCAGGCATGTCGTCCTCACCCAGATGGAGCTCCAGCAGCTGCAAATGGGGATTGGAAGGAGACATCTCTTCCCAACCGCTGCCATCGATACGGATAAACATGTCGGAGAAGACATTGATATCATCCTTCTCCTTGACGTGACGGACGCAGAAGATGGTTTCCTTATTGTCTTCCGGCACCCACTGCGCATACTTGGCATAGCGTTCGCCCTGCTCCAAAGAGAAGCGTCCGGACTTGATGACATTGTCGGCCATCGTGTAGGCATTGTCAAAGTCGCCCATATAGAGATATACCCTTGCCAGCAAAGCCTCGGCGGCCTCCTTGGTAGCATAATTATTGCTTTTGGGAGACATGCCTGCGGGCAACGTCAGGTCCACGATAGCCGACTGCAAGTCCTTCACAATCTGCTCGTACACCTTAGCCACGGTGGAGCGGTCTTTCGGAAGGCTCATCACGTCGGGATTGCTGTCCAGCTTCAAGGGTACACCGGGATTGCTCTCGGGATTGTTGGAATAGGGCTGCGCGAACTCATTGACCATATAGAAATAGCACAACGCACGCAAGTAGTAGTTCTCGCCCCGCTGAATGATGTTCTCAGTAGAAGCGTTCTCACCCAAGGCATCCACCAGCTCGATGACCAGGTTGGTGTTACCGATGGCACGATAGCCCAGCTCCCAGGCATACTCGGTCTGTGTGGTCGAGATGCTGCGCGTATAATCATATATCTTATAAGTAGAACCGGTGGAAGTACCGTTCCAGGTCACGTCGTCCGAACCGAACTCACGGGCGGCATAGCCGTAGTTCACGATGCCGGACCCCTTCATGTGACGGTAACTGCCATAGGTAAGCTCCGTTATATTCTCCGAGCTGATGCCCTCGGCCATCACGCCATCATACATCTTCACATCCAAGCTACATCCGGCCAGTACAACCGAAAAAAGGCTCAATGTTCCTGCTATATTTTTGAATTTCATATACTTTCGTTTTTTAAGTTAAGATTAGAATGTCAGATTCAGTCCGACAGTGAAACGTCTTACACTGGGGTAGGAGTTTCCGGAACTTGCCGTACCGTTATACTCCGAGGAGAACAACACTTCGGGGTCAATGCCCGAGAACTTGGTAATGGTAAAGAGGTTCTCACCACCCAGGCTGAGCCGTGCGCTCTTCAGGGTCAACGGAGTGATCCACCGTTTGGGGAAGTCGTATGAAATAGAAAGAGACTTCAGCTTGAAGTAGTCACCGTTTTCCAGGTAACGGGTAGATTCGCCGTCGGCGCTGTTGTTACCTCCGGCAATCAACTGCGGGTGAGTAGCCTTGTCGCCCGGCTTCTGCCAGCGGTTCCAGCCATCGGCAAGTTTCATAGGAGGCTGCGAAGTACGGCCTGCGTCACGGTCCAGAGCACCGGCACGGGCGCTGTTGTAAACCTTGGCACCTGCGCTGAACGTGAAGTTGGCATTCAGCGAAAGTCCCTTCCAAGAGAAGTTGGTACCTACCGCACCGTTCACCTTCGGAGTGGGGACAGCATCCAGCAACTGGCGGGTAGCCTTGTTGTAGTCGCCTGTCACCGTCTTCTCGCCTGTTTCCTTATCAACCACGAACCACAACGGTTTTCCGGTCATGGCATCCACACCGGCCCATTCGCGCATGTACCAGTTCATGTAAGGATAGCCCACTGCCGTAGCTTTGGTGTAGAGTTCGTCGCCGTCGGGCAGTTTGGTAATCTCGTTCTTGTTGTAACCCATGTTGAAAGTCACATCCCAATAAATGTCTTTCGTCTTGATGATTTCGGGCGTAATGGAGATTTCAAAACCCTTGTTGGTCATGCTACCGTTGTTGGCAGTCTGACGGTTATAACCGCTCACTGCAGGCAGGTGACGCAGGTAAATCAGGTTCTTCGCCTTGCGGTAGTAACCGTCCACGGTGATGCTGACGCGGTCGAACAGGCGCATGTCCAGACCATAGTCCAAACTGGCCGTCTCTTCCCAAGAGAGGTTGGGATTTCCCGCATAGTTGGAGAAGAAGGCGATGTTGTCGGCATACTGCTGCGTGAAGCTCAGTTTGGTGGTCCATTCGTAGAGTCCGCCCGGCTCGTTACCCGAGATACCATAAGAGAAACGGGGTTTCAACTCATTGATGAAAGTCAGGCCTTCCATGAAAGCCTCCTTATGCATGTTCCAACCTCCACCGACAGACCAGAATGTACCCCAACGGTTATCGCTACCGAAACGTGACGAACCGTCGCGTCTCACCATCACCTGAAACAGGTACTTGCTGTCGTACGTATAGTTGGCGTTGAAGTAGAAGGCGGCGTTCTTCTGTTCGGATTTAGTACCTCCCGCCGTCTGCTCGCCCGCAC
Source organism: Bacteroides sp. (assembly GCF_029057325.1). Lineage (GTDB taxonomy): Bacteria > Bacteroidota > Bacteroidia > Bacteroidales > Bacteroidaceae > Bacteroides. Next base: position 20,839 of record NZ_JAICZW010000180.1, read on the forward strand.
CGGCATCAATGATTTCCGCACCCGAATAGATGTTCTTCGCCCGGCCCCAGTTGCTCCAGTAGCGGGCCTCGTCGTAGTCGTAACCCAGATAGGCATCCACCTCGTGCACATCGGCAAACGTATGGGTCAGGTGCAACATCTGGCTCGTATAGACACGACGGCTGTTCGAATTGCCGTTATACATATTACCGTGGTCGGTCTCCTGTCCGAAGCTCTTAGGGTCGGTATAGGTCTCGTTGTAGCTGTTGGCAAAACCCACCTGGTTGTTCGACTCATACTTCAAGAAATCCAGAATCTTGTAGTGGAATCCCAGATTGATGTTCATGCCGTTGTTACGGTTCTTGCCCCAATTACGCTTATAATAGTTCAGGTAGTTGTAGCCTCCGTCAGAGTACCAGTAGTCACGCGGGTCGGCATTGACCGCCTCGTCCTTGCTCGGCATACCCTCGTTACCGGTCTTCAGCTCGCCCTTCGAGTTGTAGGGAGAATCCCAAGGAGTGTTGCTGGCATAGCTCAAAGACTGCTGCTGGTTGAAAGTCTCCTTATAGCTCAGCGCCAGGCTCGCCTTCAGCGTCAGGCGGTTGTTCACGATATAGTCGGTATTGGTGCGCAGCGTCACACGGTCGTAGTCATACCCCTTGATGGCACCCTCTTCCGTGTAATAATCGGCAGATATATACGAACGGATTTTATCGCTACCGAATTTATAGGCCAGATTATAGTTCTGTGTGGTGGCCATCTGTGTAGCCTCGTCCCACCAGTCGAAGTTCTGCTCGCGCAGGTAGGGCTGGAACCAGTGCTGCTCCTCCAGCGTGCCCGCGTTGGTGAAGGCCTCTTTCAGATAATCATAATACTCGGCACCGTTCATCATGCGGAGGTTACCGCGCTGCAATTCGGAAAGCCCGAACTTGGCACTGACCTCAAACTGCGAAGTACCGCTCTTGGCACGCTTGGTAGTCACCTGAATGACACCGTTGGCACCACGCGAACCGTAGAGAGCCGTGGCCGAACCGTCCTTCAATACGGAGATCGACTCGATGTCATTCGGATTCAGCTCCGCGCTGGAAGCTCCTACCACACCGTCGATGACCCACAACGGTTCCTGATTGCCACGCAACGAACCGATACCGCGCACACGGATGCTGACACCCGCGCCCGGCTGTCCGGAAACAGGAGTCACCACCACACCTGCCACCTTGCCCTGCAGCATGTTGGCCACGCTCGGCGTAGTGACGTCCTTCAGCTTATCAGCCTTCACCGAACCGATGGCACCAGTAATGGAGCTCTTCTTCACGGTAGTATAACCCACTACCACCACTTCGTCGAGCACCTCGGTGTCGGGCACCAACTTGATGACCATCGGTTTGCCGGCAACAGCCGCAAACTCCTGATTCTTATAGCCGATGAATGAGGCTACCAGCGTGGAGCCCGCAGGCACACTGAGCGTAAAGTTTCCGTCAAAATCGGTCACCGTGCCCAGCGAGGTATTCCCTTTCACCACGACATTGGCACCGGGAACCGACAGCCCCGTCTCGTCCAATATCTGCCCCTTCACCGTGATGTTGGCAGTCTGCTGAACAATGGCCGACGGCCTGTCGGCTACGCTTTGCGTACCGACAGGACTTGCCGCTACACCTAACGAACAAAAGCATAGCGAGAAAGCCGCAACTCTCATCATTCTAAACGATTGATTGATTGGCGGATTTTCCACAGAGGGAAAAACACATTCAACTTTTTTCTTCATAAAATTAGTATTATATAAGTGTGATATAATTGATGCTCTCCACATTAAATAAGAAGTCGCTTGATTAACTGATTACAAGGTCAACATCTTATCATCTATTTATTTTACTTATAAATAGTTTTTTTTAAATTTTGCCGCAAATGTATAAAATAAAAGCAGCAAAGCAAAAGAATATTGGCTTTTATTTGTCAAAACCTCATGGCTCATTCATTTTAAGGAACTAAAGGAATTAAGTCAAACCAACAAGTCAGATTTCACAAAGAGGAGTTAAAGAGTCGAGCCAATCATTCAGTTTTTGCAAGGAAGAGTGTCGGTTTCACTTCTCCTCACTCAATTTCTTCAATTCCTCTGATTCCTCTAAAGGAATCGGAAATCATAATTATTTACACAACCTTTTCTACTCCCAAAAATTTCGTCACCATCAACGCTTCCTGTCCGCGCCTTATCCGGTCCTTACCTACTCCGTACTTCCTTCGGTGTTTCTTCGGACGTTCTTCGGACATTCTTCGGTCCTAGGGAGTGGAGTTTGTCCGAAGA
>NZ_JAICZW010000181.1 GCF_029057325.1 Bacteroides sp.
AATCATCAACCGCCACTTCGACAAGAAAGAAGTAATGATGCGCTACCACGAAAAATGGTTCCATAAGAGTTACGGCACAAAGGCACGTTGGAATTATATCTTCAAATTCTACGACAAATTCATCACCCTCCGCACGCCACACAATGCCCAACCCTACTTGAAATCCACATTCGATGAAGTGTGGGCAGCCGCAGGAAAAGAGCTGACCGAAACCTCTTCCAACAAATTCCGTGCTTTGTCCGATTATACCCCTGAGCTTTTCCGCACCTGGCAGATATGCCGGGGGAATTTCGAGCCCTACAACACGTATAATGACACGAAGATGTTTCCCCTTATGATTCGCTCCAAACAGGCCATCAAGGCGATATACCGGCAATCTTATACCCTTATTTGTTTGAATGACAATATACATATCCGCAATTACGACCGTGTCATGGAAAACCTGAGAGACGCTTTCCAGTCCATATTGCCCGATAAGTCAAGTTTTGAAATCTAAGCGATGAATAAGATATTTGCTGAAATAATAGCGGGAGTAATCCCACACAAGATGACCCGGAACCAATGGCGGGGAATACTGCGGTATGGTCTTTGCAATGCTTTCCGATTGAAAAAGCGGATGAAGAATGACCATACGCTTCCCGAATCCTATCTGTCTGTGTGTGCCATTGCAAAAAACGAGGGTCCGTATTTCAAGGAGTGGATTGAATGGCATCTCGACAAAGGCATAGAGAAATTCTATATCTATGACAATGAGAGCACGGACGGGACGAGGGAGCTGTTAGAACCCTATATCCGTTCGGGTATTGTGAACTATAAGTACTGGCCGGGACACAGACAGCAATTGGCTGCATACGATGATTGCCTGGAAAACAACCGTCTCTCCTCCCGCTGGATTGCCTTCATTGATTTGGACGAATTCATCGTTCCTGTAAAGCATGCGTCCATACCGGAGTTCCTGAAAGGTTTTGAATCGTTTGCCGCCGTAGAGATAAACTGGCTGATATATGGCAGTGGCGGCAGAAAGGAAAAAACGCCCGGCACCATGATGGAGAGATTCAGATTCCATTCCAAACCGGACCATTACTTGAACCGTCATGTGAAAAGCATTGTCAATCCCCGCCGGGTCTTCACGATGATAGGATGCCATGAAGTTGCAAGGATATCGGGCGATACGGCAGATTCACACGGACAGCCCGTCAAAAGGCATTTCCGCGAACGCAAGCCACAGCAAGATGTCATCCGCATCAATCATTATGCTGTCCGGTCGTACGAAGAATTTATCGAGAAACAGGCGCGCGGAAGGGCAAGCGGAACTCAGCCTACCGTGAAATCGGAATACTTTGACCAATACGATCTGAATGACATCGAAGAGAAATAGGATAGAAATATAAATGCAACGTGCCGACAAGATATCCACTTGTCGGCACGTTGCATTTATGGCGCGCTTTATAACTTATTTCTCGAATTGCGACTTGTCAGGAAAAAGCCTGTTCAGGAAAGCGATGGAACATTGCCTGTCTTCATCGTTGGCATATTGTGAATCGTTCATGCAGAATAGCATGGGATTGTATTTCTCGAACTTTTTATAAAGCTTTCTGTTGTCAATATGGAAGCGGAAAGAGGTATGCTGATTGACGTAGCACAAATGGGCACGCTTTTCGGCAAGCGCTACATACGAATACATGTTCCGTTGGATGTCGTTGGAAGAACGCATGTGGTTGCACAACGTTGCGCTAATCTCCTTGTCGAATACTTGTCTTGCATGCTGGTAGTCGCTTTTCCGGTAAGCATCAATGTTATGGTGGGTCTTTCCGTTATAATAAGTCCCGTACTTCTGCTTGACCAATAGCGCTGCATTATGAATCTTCTGCACGTAGTTGCTCCACGGCTTTTTCTTGAAGAAGAGAGTCAGCCTTCGGAAAGGACGACGGTTGAACCGTATCTTTGGCAACAGGTCTTCCGCAAAAAATGTTTCAGGAGATACCGGACGATTGATGAGCATGTCATCATTGGCGTACAGAAAGTATTCGGAGAGACCGGGAATCCGATGCAGGTGATGTTCTATGATGGTAGAATTGAAGCATGGCAGGCATTCTACAGGCAGAATCTCCGCATGGTCCACTATCCGAATCTTCGGATTGGAAACATCCAGCCATTTCGGTACCTGGTTGTCTGTGACGATGAAAATCTTTCGTATCCAGGGGGCATACTTCTCAACCGAACGCAAGCTGTATTTCAGTTCTCCGCTGTCCGCATACCGACCTTTGCAATTCTTGTCTATTTCTGCAGATTCTCCTATGCAGGCATTTCGCTTTGCAATCCACTTCGGGTCACTACCATCCACCCAAAGATATACCAAATCAATATCTATCATCACATCTTACCATTAATTCGTTTTTCTATTTCAGGATAGCGTTCGATTATTGCATTCAATACCAACGCATTGTTATCTATTTTTCCTTTAAAGTTAAACATCTTAAGCGATATTTCTTTAGGCTTATGCAGGTCATGCGGCTTGTTGCGTCCAAATGGTACGGGAATCACGGGGAAGCCATTCGCCACGCCTGCCGCCCAAAACCATATATCATCCGTGCATGGCGCTATTTCCGTAAACAGATCCACATCCAACATATCAGCCCTTAATGAATGAGGAGGATACAGGACACCTCCTACTCCTGTTTGCAGATTAGTGAAATTCTGATGGATTCTTCTCTGCAAAAAAGAGTACCAGCGATACTTCTTCCATTTACGATAAGGTTTGCCCAACTTAATGTGTCGGACACGATGCGCCAACACCGCATGAGGATACTTAGCATGCAGCTTCAATAAGTCACGAAGCATGTGCCTGTGATAAGCCACATCATCATCCACAGTAACGATGATTGCTTCTGGAAAATCTATCAACGCAGGTATCAGTTTCCGGTAAGAACGGATATCCCTGTCGTAATTTCTGATTTCAAAAACGGGATTGCTTTCGGATAATGATTTCAACTCTTCCGGGATGCCACCTTCTCCGAACTGCGAGAATGTCAGATAGAGCACCAATTTATCTGGAAGCACAGAACCATTCAAAATAGAACGAATGGCCTGAGCTGCATACGAAATCGCTGCAGGAAAAGATGTCATCGAAACTATAACCTGTTGCTTTTGTGTTTTAAAAGCCATATCTTTTCTTCTTTCAAGTAGTGATTAAAAATTCTTCCATTTTAATTCTCCAACCTTCCCATCTTGTAGGTTCCTTTCCGTATCAC
>NZ_JAICZW010000182.1 GCF_029057325.1 Bacteroides sp.
AAATATACTTAGATTTGCGAACAGAAAAGAAAAAAATCACAATCTTAAACTATTTTATTATGGACAAAAAAAGAGTTTATACCTTTGGTAACGGTCAGGCTGAAGGAAAAGCTGGCATGAGAAACCTTTTAGGTGGTAAAGGTGCCAACCTTGCTGAGATGAATCTTATCGGAGTTCCGGTTCCTCCGGGCTTTACAATCACAACTGAAGTTTGTACTGAATATTATGAAATGGGGCAAGAAAAAGTAGTTGCTCTGTTGAAAAAAGAAGTTGAAGCTGCCATCGCGCACGTTGAAACATTGATGCGTTCCAAATTTGGCGATGTAGAAAATCCGTTGTTGGTATCTGTACGTTCGGGAGCCCGTGCCTCCATGCCGGGTATGATGGATACCATCTTGAACTTGGGTCTGAACGACGAGGTAGTAGAAGGTCTGATTCGCAAGACCGGAAACGCACGTTTCGCTTGGGATTCTTACCGTCGTTTCGTACAGATGTACGGTGACGTAGTATTGGGAATGAAACCGACCAATAAAGAGGATATCGATCCGTTTGAGGCCATTATTGAAGAGGTGAAACACGCAAAAGGCGTGAGACTGGATAACGAACTGGAAGTAGAAGACCTCAAGGAACTGGTGAAAAAGTTCAAGGCTGCCGTGAAGGCACAGACCGGCAAAGACTTCCCGACTTGCGCATACGAACAATTGTGGGGTGCCATCTGCGCCGTGTTCAACTCCTGGATGAACGAACGTGCCATCCTCTATCGTAAAATGGAAGGAATACCTGATGAATGGGGTACTGCCGTTAGTGTACAGGCAATGGTATTCGGTAATATGGGCGAAACTTCCGCTACCGGTGTTTGCTTCAGCCGTGATGCCGCTACAGGTGAAGACCTCTTCAATGGTGAATACCTGATCAACGCTCAAGGAGAAGATGTGGTTGCCGGTATCCGTACTCCGCAACAGATTACAAAAATCGGTTCTCAGCGCTGGGCTGAATTGGCCGGTGTGAGCGAAGAAGAACGTGCAAGCAAATATCCTTCTATGGAAGAAGCGATGCCGGAAATCTACAAAGAACTGGATGCGTTGCAAACCAAACTCGAAAACCACTATCACGATATGCAGGATATGGAATTCACGGTGCAGGAAGGTAAACTCTGGTTCCTCCAAACCCGTAACGGCAAACGTACAGGTGCCGCTATGGTGAAGATTGCCATGGATTTGCTCCATCAAGGTATGATTGATGAAAAGACTGCCCTGTTGCGTTGCGAACCTAATAAGCTGGATGAGCTTCTGCACCCCATATTCGACAAATCTGCTTTGAAGCAAGCTAAGGTGCTGACTCGTGGTCTTCCCGCATCTCCGGGTGCTGCTTGCGGACAAATCGTGTTCTTCGCTGATGATGCAGCCGAATGGCGTGCGGCAGGCAAGCGTGTGGTGATGGTTCGTATCGAAACTTCTCCCGAAGACTTGGCAGGTATGGCTGTTGCCGAAGGTATCTTGACAGCACGTGGCGGTATGACTTCACATGCAGCTGTAGTAGCTCGTGGTATGGGAAAATGCTGTGTTTCCGGTGCAGGTGCATTGAACATCGACTATAAAGCCAGAACCATTGAGGTAGATGGCGTCGTTATGAAAGAAGGCGATTTCATCTCATTGAATGGTAGCACCGGTGAAGTTTACCAAGGTAAGGTTGAGACGAAGGCTGCCGAACTTTCCGGTGACTTTGCCGAGCTGATGAAGTTGGCCGACAAATATACAAAACTGCAAGTTCGTACCAATGCAGATACTCCGCACGATGCACAAGTGGCACGTAGCTTCGGTGCCGTAGGTATCGGTCTCTGCCGTACGGAGCACATGTTCTTTGAAGGTGAAAAGATCAGAGCTATGCGTGAAATGATTCTGGCAGAAAATGCCGAAGGACGTCGCAAGGCTTTGGCTAAAATTTTGCCTTACCAGCAAGCTGACTTCAAAGGTATCTTCTTGGCAATGGAAGGTTGCCCAGTAACTGTTCGTCTGCTCGATCCTCCTTTGCATGAGTTTGTTCCTCATGATTTGAAGGGACAAGAGGAAATGGCTGAAGCGATGGGCGTTAGCTTGCAATATATCAAGCAGCGTGTAGAAGCACTTTGCGAGCACAATCCGATGTTGGGACATCGTGGATGCCGTCTGGGAAATACTTATCCTGAAATTACGCAGATGCAGACACGTGCCATCTTAGGTGCCGCTTTGGAACTAAAGAAAGAGGGCATTGAGACACATCCCGAAATCATGGTTCCGCTGACCGGTATTCTCTATGAGTTCAAGCAGCAGGAAGATGTGATTCGTGCCGAAGCAGCCAAATTGTTTGAAGAGGTAGGTGACAGCATCGACTTTAAGGTAGGTACCATGATTGAGATTCCGCGTGCTGCCCTGACTGCCGACCGTATCGCTTCTTCCGCAGAGTTCTTCTCATTCGGAACAAACGACTTGACTCAGATGACATTCGGGTATTCACGTGATGACATCGCTTCCTTCCTCCCGATTTATCTGGAGAAGAAGATTCTGAAAGTCGATCCGTTCCAAGTTCTTGACCAGAATGGTGTAGGTCAGTTGGTACGTATGGCTACCGAAAAGGGCCGTGCCATCCGTCCGGAACTGAAGTGCGGTATCTGCGGTGAACATGGTGGTGAACCTTCATCTGTGAAGTTCTGCCATAAGGTAGGTCTGAACTATGTCAGCTGTTCTCCGTTCCGTGTACCTATCGCGAGATTGGCTGCGGCGCAGGCTGCAATAGAGGAATAATCCCCGAAATAATTGAATCTTAATAACAGGCTGTAACTCACTGCTTTTGCGGTAGTTACAGCCTGTCTTGCGCTTGGGCAGTTCGTACACTTGACCGCAAAAAATGAGCCGAATGTACGTATTTGCTTACTCTATGCTTACACCAAAATACCCGTTGCTTACACCTGCTTACACCAACTAAAAAAGGCTATGGCAGCTATAAAAATTAAAGGCTTATGACTACACTAAAAGCAATGGTACGGAAGCCAAGAACTGATGGCTTGTACTCTGTGTACATTAGAGTCGTACACAATCGGAAACCGGGTTATATCAAAACCCCGAAAATTGTTGATGCACATCACATCTCTAACGATGGTGAACCAACAGACCCCGTCGTTAATGAATATTGTGCAATGCTCATCCGTAAATACAGTGACCGACTAAACAGAACAAACACTTCACTTTGGAGTGTAAAAGAAGTCATAGACTATTTGCTTGAGACAGATGAAGAAATCTGTTTCAGTGATTATGCAAAATTGCACATTAAGCAAATGCTTGTTGAGAACCGTGAGCGGACTGCCAAAAATTACAAACTTGCTGTAGCTCATCTTGAACGTTACATAGGAACAACACAAATAATGTTTAGTCAGTTAACAGCTAATGTATTGAAGAAATGGATAGAAAGTCTATCTAATACAAATCGGGCAAAAGAAATGTATCCCACATGTATCAGGCAGATATTTAAAGCAGCCATCACAGATTTAAACGATGATGAAAAAGGGATTGAAAAAATAAAATTCAATCCTTGGTTAAAAATCACCATCCCAAAATCTGACAGTACGGTTCAAAGAGCTATCAGTGCAGAGGCATGCCGGGAGTTTTTCAATCGCCCACTACCAGAAACTAAAATGATTTCCTCTCTTCCGGAACTGGGAAGAGACGTGGCACTCCTATCCTTGTGTTTGGGCGGAATAAATACCGTAGATATATTTGAGCTTAAAAAAGAAAATTATAAGGATGGTATTATCGGATATAAAAGAGCAAAGACAAAGCACAGCCGAAAAGACGAAGCCTATAGTGAAATGCGTGTGGAACCGTTTATTCAGCCTACATTTAACAAGTATCTTTCAGACGAGAATGACGAATATCTTTTCAAGTTCCATAAGCGTTACAGCAACCCGGACAGTTTCAATGCCAATGTAAACATTGGAATCAGAAAGATATGTGCAGATATGGGAATGAAGAAGGAGGATTACTACTGTTATTATACTTTCCGTCATACATGGGCTACAATTGCCCAGAATGACTGTGATGCCAATCTGTATGAGGTTGCCCTCGGTATGAACCACAGCCATGGACTGAATATAACAAGAGGCTATGTCAAGATAGACTTCACTCCTGCCTGGGAACTAAATGCCAAAGTGATTGATTTCATTTTCTTCAGCAGCAAAAAGAGCAAGCAAGGCAAGGCACGTGACTTCGAGACACCGGCAGACAAGATGTTCCGCATTACAAAGAAGATGATGATCTATGGCCGTGCATATTTCAAAGGTGACGTAATCGGTGAAATAACAGATATTGGTTTCAGTAATGTGGACCAGATTATCGATAGACTGGTTGAACAGTTACCTAAGGATATTCCTACCGGATGTATGGTTCAGTTCCGCCTTATGAATTGTGATTCCAAGAAAGAAGTTGTGTATGAAAGAAGCAAAGGAAAAGGTTTTATGTAATCGGAAAACCGGAACAAACCATTAACGCAAAGGGAGGATTCTACTTATCTTTATCAGAGCCGTACCATTTCACACTGGTGCGGTTCCTTTCTATTTGTCCGGTTGATTCCAGAGCATGACCTCACAGCCTATAAGTATGGCAAAGACGAGTACGATGAGCTTCCATATAAGTATAAAGGTTTTCTTAACCAGCCATACAGCCAGACGTATGGCAATCCTCAAAAGCCAGAATACCAGCTTCAGGAGCAGCATACCTATAATAAGTACCGGCAGTAGATATATAATCAACAGCAGTTCAAACATAGCGTGTAATATTTAGTGAATATAAAACCTATTTAAGTATATAAATATACTAAAAATCAATGAAATACAGAAATTTGCACAACACTATTTTCTTGTTATTCGAGTAGATTTTTTACTGATTATCAGTGTTATATCACCACGATAACGAGGTATCTCCAGGCTCTGAAAACAAGGTTATTCTGTCTGAATGTTTCTACAATACAAATTCAGATAAAATAAGATTTCCCGATAGCCATTTCATCAGCTGAATCAGCTACAAGATTATATTTTCCCTTTTATTGGGATTCCAATAACTTAGATAATCAGGTTACTTTTACCATACTATCATGGTATCGGGACTACATATTATATTGGATATAGGTTTTATGAGAACAATAACCATCTATCCCATATAACTACATCTTGTATGTCTTTGAGACTTTGGTTTATCCAACCATATATATCGAAACATTATTTTCTTATTACTACGATTTTTATGGTTCTAAAATCGAATAATACTTATAGCATCTGTTTCTGAATACACGAAAATTGGTTTGATAAGTTCTAGGACTCTATACAACAATATTCCGCTATATGGATATTCCAAGACAACCGGATGCTACAGCACACGGTTAACAGGAATACGCCTCCAAAGAATTGTGTTGTTGATTTCGGTTTGCAACGGCTTTCTCCGGTAAATTTGGGTGTAATAATCATTCCCGGATAGCATCGTTCTGCCGTGCAGAGTTTTCCAAGCAAGTTGTACTTTTGTGGCCACAAAACTCCGTTTCGTACTCACAAAAGTAACTTGCCGAATGCTGGCGCATCGGAGCGGCTGGCCGCTGTTTCGCATGGCGAAAAATGGTCCAGGAAACCTAACCACCAATGTATCCAAGTATGAAGAATCAGAGAACCAAGTACATCAAGGTAAGGATGACACCGGAGGAAGTACAACAGTTTAAGGAGAAATCTGCCTCCTATTCATCCGTGAGCCATTATATACGATCGGCACTGGCAGAGTATTCAAATATCGGGACCAAAAGGCAGCTCGAACTGATGAATGATCTCGGTCTGTTTTACCGGAAATATCAGAATGAACTTTCCTGGGCTGGAGGAAACCTTAATCAGTCGGTTAAACGTGCCAATGAACTTGCGGTAGCCGGGTTACTCGCACCCAGCTATATTCAGGAAGTTCTGTTACCGGTTATTCTTGAAACTCAGGAAACATTGAACCGAATAAAGAAAGACCTTGATTCTCTGACACAGAAAGCTGTCAGAATCTGAATTGCAGACTACACGATATTCAATCATTTCAGATATTATTATAGTATAACCATGGATTAATGAGTTTGAAGTATTTCGGTTACTCAGTCAAATAAACCATGATAATTAGGATTCGATATGATAGCAACCATATTACCGGGAAGTACGAACTTCCATGCTGTCGGTTACAATGAACATAAAGTCTCGAAAGGTGTTGCACGGCTTATCGAGATTCAGAATTTCGGTTCACTCGGAACTTTTCACAAACCTACCCAAAGTGAGCTGGTCGGTTATCTCCAGAAGTACAGTTCACAGAACAGCAGAATCAGGAAACCGCAGTTTCATGTAGCCATATCATGTAAGGGACACGAAATGTCAGAAGATGAGTTGTTGGATTTTGCTCACCAATATCTCAAGGAAATGGGATACGGAGAATCCGGTCAGCCGTTGCTTGTTTACTCCCATTATGACACGGAGAATACCCATCTTCATATCATCACTTCGAGAGTGGCACCTGATGGAAGAAAGATTCAGCACAGCCATGAGCGCAGACGTTCCCAGGAAGTCATTGACCGTATTCTTGGGAATGACAGGAAAAAGAAAACGGAAGATGATATTGATGCTGCCAAACAATATACATTCTCTTCTTTTGCCCAGTTCAAGGCAATAATGGTTTCCATGGGATATGAAGTATACCAGAAAGACGAGAATGTATTCGTCAAGCATGGTGGAAAAGTTCAGAAGGAAATCCCTTTTTCTGATATAGAAAGTTTGTTCAAGAGTGGTTATCGGGAAAGGGCTCGTTGCCGTCAGCTTAGAAGCATATTAAAGAAATACCGTGATGTTAGTTCAAACAAGGAGGAACTGCAGAAGGAACTGAAAACGAAGTTCGGTATTGATATTGTATTCTTCGGCAAGAAGGATACACCATACGGATATATGCTCGTTGATCATGCAAACAGGACTGTCATTCATGGTGCAAGAGTGCTGGCTGTAGAGGAACTTCTGGACTTCGCTACTCCTGAAGAACGGTTCAATCGGATTGAGGACTATATTGACCGGTTACTGACACTCAATTCGAAGATTACCCAAGGTGAAATATACAGTAAAATCAGGAAGCAGCGTGCCTATATTAAGAAAGGCATCATCTATTTTGATGGCCAAAGCCGTCCGTTAAAACCTTTTATGACAGAAGCTATTGAGCGTAACAACCATATAGCTATGGTAGAAATGTTCAGCCCGGCTACTGAAGCTGAACGTGACCTACTTTGTAAGATATTCAAGGTTTCACGGACAGATTTAGTAGATATATCTCCGGAAAGAACACACTACTACACAGATGCAGTGAATCGGTTGCGTGAGATATTCAATGATGAAACAGTCATCTCTATCAGAAGCCGACTACATGAAGAAGGCTTTACCATCCGTCAGGAAGAAGATGTAACTTATGCCATCAACTTCAAGCAGCATATCATTATAAATCTTACTGAAGAAAACTTCAATCTTCAACGGTTAAAGAAACAGCCAATGAAGCAAATTGAACGACATAAACACCTGCAACCAACAAAACCTGCTTCACGTTTCTCTGGCAAGGCCAAGCTGCATGATGCAGGTGGTGGCAGCCATAGCGAGAAACGTGAGTGGGAAGTTGGAAGGAAAGATAATTATGATGATGTTGATGATGAACGTTCAATTAGAAGATAAGTTTAAAATGTGCATTTTACTTTTCCATACAAATTGTTTTAATAAGGAAATATATAGCTTATAATTATGTCAAGAGCTCGGCAGGGACTCTACTCAAAACCTTCTTACCTGAGATCAAATCAC
>NZ_JAICZW010000183.1 GCF_029057325.1 Bacteroides sp.
CGGTCCTAGGGAGTGGAGTTTGTCCGAAGAACGTCCGAAGCCGGATAGGCTCTGGTAGGGGTCGGATAGGGAGCAGACAGGAAGCCGCCGGAGAGAATCGGACAGAAAAAAGAGAAAGAGAATTTTTTCGCCGGGATGTGCCGGCTGCGGAAGTTGGGTAAGAATGTTTTACATTTGTGTGGGCGGCTCCGTGCATTCCGTGCATTTCGTGTATGTTTCAGAAAAAATGCTTACCTTTGCGGCTACAAACAAAAATATACCATGAAAAAGAGAAATTGGATAGGGTTATTGATATGCCTGCTTATGGCTGTCGTGGCGGTAGGAGGCGGCATACGTCTGCATCGGGACCGGATGGAACAGGTGCGTAGTGCTTTTAGTGAAGCTTTGCAAGATGAATTGCAGAAGTGGGGAGCGATGGATGTGTATAGCTGTTCATCCGGACATGCCGGATATAAAAAATTGCCAAATGATTCCATTGACATGAAAAAGGAACCGGTAAAAGTGACGTTGAAAAGTGATTATGGCCAAAAGGACTATTGGATTCCGTATGAAAAATACTCTCGGAATATAGAACGGACTTGTGAGGTAAAAATGATGCATACTTGTCTGCTGCATCAAGCTCCCCTGAATGCCGATTCGTTGAATCTGTTTTGGAAAGGGCGGTTGGCGAAATCGGGGCTTCCCGGGACAACGGTTGTGCGCATTGCTACCATGGACTGGGAGGAGCATGAGTCTTATGCCTACTCTGCCGATACTCTTTATCTATCCAAGGCGGATAGTCTCGCCACTTCTTACATCGGATGTCGGAGTGAAGTGGGGGTGACCGGGTATTTTTATGCCCCTTGGTGGAGTCTTCTTTCCTGGAAATACTGGGGGGGATTGGCGGTGGTGGCTGCTGCTTGCCTCCTTCTATTCCGGATATATGTGCGGTGGGCTTGTCGCCGTTCTTTTGTCAAAGAAAAATCAGCTGCGGCAGAAGAACCTGTTGTGCTGGAAAAGATAATTCCTGTGATTGTCGGTCGCGAAAGTGGTTCGCATATTTATCAGTTGGAAAAGGGTGTGTACTTCGAGGCCGATTTCCGTTTGTTGAAGAAGGGGGATGCTGTTGTGAAGTTGGGGGCGTCGGCTGCCCGATTGCTGCAAGGCTTCCTGGATGCGGAAAATCATAAGTTGTCCAATGATGAAATTTTGCAATTGTTGTGGCCGAATGGTAACGGCACTCAGGATAAATTGTATCAAAGTATAAAAAGATTGCGCGACAGCTTGTCAGAGATTTCCATTTGTACGATTGATGGTGGACAATTCTTCTATCAGTTGAAAATCCCCCATTCCATCGAAGAAAATCCCGCCTGAATGGCGTTCAGGCAGAATCTGACAAAGTCTGACAAAATCTGACATTTAGCGAAAAAGCTGAAAATGTCAGATTTTGTCAGACCAAAAGATTGGATGAAATTTTGCTTTTCCACTACCTTTGCCTCCATCATTCAAATAACTAACAAACGTGGAAACATGAAGAAGAAAATTTTATTCGTAGCTTTGTTTTTGGTGGCGACGGTCGCTTCCTTTCAAATGGGTACTAAGCATGAGAAATTGGACAGCCTGATGTTGGAGAATATAGAGGCTTTGGCATCGGGTGAAGGGGGCACAAGATATGACTGTTTTGGTATAGGCTCTGTGGATTGTCCGCTTAATCATGTAAAAGTATATTTTGTTGCAAGTTTTTGATGGGAATGCGTTTCATTAGTCTGCTTATCCTCCCTCTTGCCTTGGCATCCTGCATCTCTGCCCCCCGTGAGGAAGTCTCCTTTTATACCGACTTCCCCCGGACGGTGGAGCTGAAAGGGAGGACGGTTCCGCTGGACACCGCCCTGTTCCGCTATCCTTTCCGCATCCGGGTGCAGGAAGACAAGGTGGTGGTGCTGGATTTGCATAACGAAGACTACTTCTGCCATGCCTTCAGTTATCCCGGTTTCCGCTACCTCTCCTCTTTTGGCAAGCGGGGAGAAGCGCCCGGCGAGCAGCTTTCCGTGGAAAACGTTCGTTGGGACGGAGAGGATTGGTGGACGCTCGATGCCAACAAGTCCGAACTGACCCGGTTTGGCGGTGCCGCGTCCGGCGATTCGCTCTCCCATCGGGAGACGGTGAAGCTGAACGAAGCCCTGCTCCGTCCGCTCGACTTTGCGCAGTACGATGACTCCACCTTTATCATTCCCGACTATTCGGGCGACAGCCGTTTCTGCTGGATAGACCGTAAGGGAAGGCTGCTCCGCCGCACAGGGACCATCCCCACCGCCAACGAAGAGGCTTTGCGGCATGCCCGTCCGGCATTGGCGCAGGCTTGGCGCAGCTTCATCGACTACCATCCCCGCAACGGGGTGCTGGCGGCGGTGACCCAGCTGGGCGAGGTGCTCGAGGT
>NZ_JAICZW010000184.1 GCF_029057325.1 Bacteroides sp.
TCATACGCCACTTCAATGCTCTGCATAAAACAGGCGTCAAACATCAGAAAGTCAAAATGAGGAGCTTTCTGCAATATCTCTGTCAGTTCAGCTATATTCATGCGGTGGTCGCCGTTACCGGTGTCCTGCCCCACCCAACGGGAAGAAGGAACAGGATAGGGCATCCACCCGTCGCCATGCGACCAATAAATCAACCCATAGCTGCCTGCCTGATAGAGGGGATTCTTGAACACGTCATCAAACACCTCCTGCGTCTCAGCAACGCCCACCGAATTGCGTTTTTCATACTCCTTGACAATCGTCTCCACCACCTCGGTTCCCTTCTTCTCCAGTTCCACCAGACGGGGCGTGCCGGTATCGATATATACCAACAGGTGCATGCCCGAAGTATTCTTCATCTGCAACCATCCCGCCTTCAACTCATCCAAATCCCCAAAGGTAAACTTAGCCAGGCTGTTGTCCGCCGCCATATAGACCAGCACCGTACGCATCTCTTCCAGCGCCGGCTCCTCCGGTCCTTCCGGTCCATCACCATTTTCACAGGCAGTCCATACAAGCGGAAAAAAGAATAAGAGCAATAGATATAATTTGGTTCGCATAAGCAAAGGACTTACAAATTAACGATATGGTCATCATTTATCCGCATCATTCTTGCGGCTTGCTAAAACTGAACGATTCCGGCTTCACTGCCTGCAACACCACCCCATCGTTCTTTCCATACTTACCCTGCACTTTGGCAGCCTCTTTCTCCAGCTTGCCTTTATTGTCCGAAAAATAAATCATGCAAGTGTAATCCGGCTTATTCAGATCATACTCCAGGTAGTTTTTAAACTGATAGGTATATAATTCGCGATGGGGCAAGAAACCGTTCTTGTCCAGCTTCACACTATCCAGCACCTGGATTTCCGTATAATAGACTATGGAATCGTTGAACGAAGCTGCCATCCCGAAAGCATATACAATTTTCTCCTTTTCCTTCCCTTTCAGGGTAAAAGCCGAACACAACACAAAGGCAAGCGCCGCGGCACAAAATGTACGAATGTATTTCATTGAGTTAATTAATTAATGTCAATAATGCGATAATGCGCAGAAACGCACGGGGCAAAGGTATAAAAAAAAACGTACGCCTGCTAAAGACGTACGTTTTTTAATGCCTTCTATTTGTCGGAAACTGATATTTCTTATTTATCCCAAATAAGATTTGAGCAATTTGCTACGATTACTTTGTCTTAATCTTCTGATTGCTTTTTCCTTAATCTGGCGCACACGTTCACGGGTCAAGCCGAATTTGTCACCGATTTCCTCCAATGTCATTTCCTGTTGTCCGATACCGAAAAACATCTGTATGATATCCTTTTCCCTATCGGTTAACGTAGAAAGAGCTCTATCAATTTCCCTCGCAAGAGACTCACTTACCAGAGAACGGTCCGCCATAGGCGAATCGTCGTTTACCAGCACATCAAGCAAGCTGTTGTCTTCTCCTTCCACAAAGGGGGCATCCACAGAGATGTGACGACCGGAAACCTTCAGGGTATCAGAGATTTTGTCAACGGGAATTTCCAGTTCTTCGGCAAGCTCTTCGGGAGAGGGACGGCGCTCGTTCTCTTGCTCGAACTTGGAGAATGCCTTGCTGATTTTATTCAGCGAGCCTACCTGGTTCAGCGGAAGACGCACGATACGCGACTGCTCTGCCAATGCCTGCAAAATGGACTGACGTATCCACCACACCGCATAACTGATAAACTTGAAACCACGTGTTTCATCAAACTTTTCGGCAGCCTTTATCAGACCTAAGTTGCCCTCATTAATCAAGTCGGGCAAACTCAAGCCTTGGTTCTGGTACTGCTTAGCTACAGATACAACGAAACGCAGATTAGCACGTGTCAATTTCTCCAATGCAACACGGTCACCCTTGCGGATGCGCTGAGCGAGTTCCACCTCCTCCTCGACTGTAATAAGGTCCTCGCGACCGATTTCCTGTAAATACTTGTCAAGAGAAGCGCTCTCTCTGTTAGTGATACTTTTGGTAATTTTAAGTTGTCTCATTCTTATAACACAGATTTGAATTGCAAAGGTACGACAATTTATTTTGATACAATAATTCCGCCGTAACTTTTTCACCTTATTTATATTTCGAACAACAGCTTTTCCATTTACGGGAATTAAAGCAGCTATCATTTCGCCTCGCTTCGTCAGGAAATAAAACCGATGCGCCTGACATAATGCCATTGGGAGTATTGGCTTTCATTCCTAAGCCGACCGGTCGGCTGATAACTCCTTTTAACCCCTTAAATGAAGAGCCGTGATTTCAAACGACAAGGAAATAAATTTGCCAACATTGTCCCTTGTCTTCCTAAATAACAAAAGGGCACCGATATGTATATTGCACCGGCACCCTTTTTCGTCATTGTTAGCTATTATTACAATCTTCTTACCTATTACATCCTTTTTATTCTTCCGTCAAATCGACCGCATACATCGCACGCTTACCCGACGGGAACATACCGGTAATGAACAAACCTTGTTCCGGCGACTTGCGAGCCTCTTTCATCACCTTCTCCAAATCATCCACACTCTTCATCGGCACCCCGTTTGCCTTCAGGATGATGAAGCCCTTGCGGATACCTGCATCAGCCATCTTGCCGTTGGTGACACCGGTCACTTCCAGACCGTAGCCCAGATTCAATTGTTTCTTCAGTTCGGAAGATATAGGCTTGAAGGCGGCACCCAGAATTTCCATTCCTGCATCTTTCACCACTTTCGTAGTACCTTGTTCGTTCTTCAAGGTCACTTCAATCGTCTTTTCTTTCTTCTGACGCATCACTTTGACTTTCACCTTGTCGCCCGGACGGTGTTTAGCCAAAGCTTCCTGCAAGTCGGCAAACCGGTGAATGGCCTTGTTGTCAATGCCGATGATGACATCATCCACGCTTATATCGGAACCGGCAGCCGAACCGCCTTCCACGATTTCACGTACCCAAAGACCGTCCACCACACCAAATTTATCGCGTGCCTCGCTCTTCACCTCACTAAACTTCTTGCCACTCTTATCTGTCATTTGAGTATCACCCGGCTCTTCGGTAAGCGTAGTCACGCTCACTCCCAACTTAACGCGCTGCACCGTGCCGAACTGCTTGATGTCGGCCACCACCTTTTTCATAATGCTGGTGGGGATGGCAAAGCCATAACCCGTATTGGAGCCTGTCGGAGAGAACAGAGCGGCGTTGATGCCCACCAATTCACCGGCAGCATTGACCAACGCGCCTCCACTGTTTCCCTGATTAATGGCGGCATCCGTCTGGATGTAAGCCTCGATGCTCTTATCGCCCATGCCCAAAGCACGTGCCTTTGCACTGACGATACCTGCCGTCACCGTAGAAGTCAGGTTGAAGGGATTGCCCACGGCAAGCACCCACTCACCTACTTTCAGAGCATCGGAATCGCCTATCGGAATTGTCGGGAACTCATCTCCCTCAATTTTAATCAGCGCCAAATCCGTCTCCTCGTCCGTGCCGATGATGCGCCCTTTAAACTGGCGGTTGTCATTCAGCGTCACACTGATTTCATCGGCTCCGGCTATCACATGATTGTTCGTCACGATATATCCGTCTTTGGAGATAATAACACCAGAACCGAACCCTGTGCGTTCAGGAGTCTGAATTTGACGTTTCTGCGTACCCCCACGTCCGAAAATATCACCGAAAATTTCCGAAAACGGGTCACGCACCTCTACTTCTTGCACTTTAGAAGCCTGCGTAGAACGTATATGTACAACAGCATGAACTGAATTTTCGGCGGCCTGCGTCAAATCTACCGGCTGTGCATTCGCTGAATCATAAGCAGCCATACGCACATGAGGATTCTGCACAAACATCTCGCTAAAAACAGCGGGTCTCTCTTTTTGGAGCATCTTATAGGTAGTAACCCCTGCTATCCCCGAACTGAGGACCACAATTGCTGCAACTCCAAGGATGTTTTTTGTTGTCTGTTTCATACTAATTTTATTCTTTAATTGTTAATATTCATATTTCGTTTAACATTCTGACGTTAAAATAACAACAAAAAACGCACACTTATTCCGCTTGTCATTCTTTTTTGTCCTCTTTTAACAGAGGATATTTAGGGCTTAACAGCGGTTAACGACAAAGACTGACAAATTAGCATTTGTGTACTATTACTGATTGTTAAAGAACTGACAAATAGGCTGCAAGAAGAAAAGAAAGGAGTTGTCTAGAAGGAGTTATCGGGAGTTAGAAGCCCGAAGTGACAACTCCTTCTAACTCCCGATAACTCCCTTATACTAATAATTCAGATATTCAATCTCCATGTGATAGTCCCATTGCGGAAAATAGAGGTTGCCACTCTCCCACTCCACTTCGCCACGCTGGAAATCCACCGTTTCACTGCGAGGATATTTCTTGTCAGGAAGCAACGGCATGCCGTAATCCGTATTCACAATCATGCGCCAAGAGTCTATACCACCCAAGAAGAAGTACTCCTCTTCGGCATCGCGGGCAAAAGTGGGAATTCCAAACGATTGGTCCACAGGCACCCAACCTACCCCCTCGAAATAGATTTCCGCCCAGTCGTGCAAGTTCCACGCATGCGGGTGCATCATGAAGCCGCTTTGGAAGTGCGCCGGGATGCCACTGATGCGGCACAGCGTGATGAACAGCAGGCTGACCTGCCCGCAATCGCCGTGCCGATGGTCGAGCACATACTCCGGTATGTTCTCAATGGTGGAATACTCGCGTGCGGATGCCCATGGGAAATTGTCGTTCACCCAGCGGAAGATGCGCTTCGCCTTCAGGTAGGGATTGCTCTCTCCGGCTGTCAATTTGGCAGCCAGTTGGCGCAGACGCGGAGAAAAGCGGATGTGCTTCTCGCGCTCGGCGGTATATTCTTTATAGAGGGCGGTAGTCGTGTCGTAGGGCTGCACGTCTTCCGGCTTCAAGTTGTGCCACTCGCCGTAAGAGGTAAACTCAAATGTCTCGGAAAACACGGTAGGCTTACCTGCCACGGCACGCTTCTCCATATACAACGTACTGTGACGGGAATCGCTCAGAGACAACGAATACACCTCTTCACTGGTAGCGATGAGTTCGACATCCTGCTGGCGCGGATGGTCTTTGCGAGGATAGGGCAACCAACAACGCACCATCTTGCCGGCAGGCACCGCATTAGTATCTACCGTCAGCGTATAGGTGACGCGCATACGCTTCGGAGCGACAAGCGCCTTCCCCTCCCGCTTCACGGCAGCCATGATTTCGGGCAGGTGCTCCACATTCACCCTCTCGCTGCCGCTCTGCACAACGCCTTCCTTGGCTGTTTTGATATCACAACAAGCAGGGTCCACCCGAAACAGGTTGGGGCCGGCATTGCGGAAGTAACGCTTCTCGCCGTCCAGTGTCATGCACTCCAAGGCGTTGGACGCCTCCCACCGGCGCATCTGCTCGTCCGTGACATCGGGTATGTACTTGCGGATATACTCTTTCACCTGGGCTTCCGTCAGACAGAAATCCGTCAACAAGCGCCGGTGCAACTCTTCGTCCCACTCACTATCGACTTTACCCACGGGCTTCGTACCGCATGCCGTGGCAAGCAGAAACAAAGCAAAGACATATAATAACTTTCTCATAACTTCACCACTCCAATGCCCGGCAAATCGGGCAACGTTATTTTACCTTTCACCACTTCCATACCTTTGAAACGGTCGTTCGCAATCAGCAGACTGCCGTCCAAATCGGCAAAGTCCACAGCCGGAGAGAACTGGGCGGCGGCACTGATAGCACAGGAAGTCTCTGTCATGCAGCCCACCATCACCTTCATATCCAATGCGCGCGCCAATGTCACCATTTTCCATGCCTCGCGCATACCGGTACATTTCATCAGCTTGATATTGATGCCCGTAAAGACCCCTTTCAGCCTCGGCACGTCCTTCAGGCGCTGTATGGACTCATCGGCAAATACCGGCAGGGGGCTGTGCTGGGTCACCCATGCGATGTCGTCCAACTGCTCCTTCGGCATGGGCTGTTCTATCATTACAATGCCATGCTCCTTCAGCCAGTGTATCATATCGAGGGCATATTGCCTGTCTTTCCAGCCCTGATTGGCATCTATGGCTATCGGCAGGTCGGTCACGGAACGAATGGTTTCAATCATCTCCTTGTCATTCTCCCGCCCCAGTTTCACCTTCAGGATATTGAACCGGTCGGCGCACTCCTTGGTCTTTGCACGCACCACATCGGGCGTATCGATGCCAATCGTAAAAGTGGTGGAAGGCGTCTTTTCCTTGTCCAGTCCCCAAATCTTGTACCAAGGAGCCTGCAATAATTTTCCCACGAGGTCGTGCAACGCGATGTCCACCGCCGTCTTTGCCGCCGAATCCCCTTCCGACAGGGTGTCGATATAGGCCAGTATGTCTTCCAGTTGGAAAGGGTCGGTGAATTGTCCGATGATATCCTGCACCCGCTTCAAGAAAGCCATGACGCTGTCCACCGTACCTAGCTCGCGCTGCAAATAGGGGGGCATGGAGGCTTCGCCATATCCGATGATGCCGTCATACTCCACTTCGACCTGAATGTCGGGGGTAGTGGTACGCGAGTAGGTGGCCACCGTAAAGACATGACGCAACCTCAGCTCATAGGGAAAGAAGCGTAATTTCAGCTTGGGCGTCGCTCCCGCCCTG
Organism: Bacteroides sp.; assembly: GCF_029057325.1. Lineage (GTDB taxonomy): Bacteria > Bacteroidota > Bacteroidia > Bacteroidales > Bacteroidaceae > Bacteroides. The sequence continues at coordinate 6,689 of NZ_JAICZW010000184.1, forward strand.
CTGTTTACGTTGAACAAAGAGGGAACCTCGTTTCCTCCGGCAAATACGCGATTGACTGCCCAACCTGAGCCAAGTGCGGCAAAGGCAGCAGTCTTTAAAAAGTCTCTTCTGTTTTGCATAATCACATTATCACTCTATCACATTATAAAACGGATTCTTGTCTGTTGTATTCAGGCCCTCCTGCTTATTGATATAAGGCAACACACGCGCGGCAAACAACAATCGGTCGAGGTTGTATGCATCGAACAGCACATCGTCGGGGCTGAAACTGCCGACACGGACATCCCCCTGCGAATGGATGAAACGCCGGTTGCCGATATACATGCCCACGTGCACCACCCGCTCCTTGCGCTCCGGAGTGGCCTTGCGACCGAAAAACAGCAGGTCGCCCGGCTGCAAGTTGGAGAAATCGGGAGCGATGTCGATATGTTCGCCCACGTATGCTTGCTGGGAAGCATCGCGCGGGATGATGATGTCGTGCATAAACAAGACGGTACGCATAAATCCGCTGCAATCCACCCCCTTGGAAGAGGTCCCCGCCCACAGATAGGGAACTCCCATCAGTGTATGCGCCGTGGCGATGATGCTGGCGGCATCCTGCTTCAGGCCCGCACGCCACCGCTTCTCGGGCATCGAGATGGATTTGGAGATATAGCCTTCACGACCGTCCGGATAGACCACCTTATAGAACGCGCCTTTCGTCCCCGCCCATTTCAGGCGATTGCCCGCCACCACGTCGGAGACGGTCTGCGAACTCTCCTTCGGTTGCGAATAGACAAACCCGTAGTGCGAAGTCACCACAATCTTCTCGGCCCTGTTCCAGGCATCCAGCTCCTCGCGTGTGACGGGATGAACACCCACCCGGTGCACCCAAGCAATGTAGCGGTCAGAGGTCTGGATGCGATACCAGCCGTCGTGTTGCAACACCCGCACCGGCATCCCCATCAGTCCCTGCGTCATCATCTCCGACGAGAAATCGGGACTGACACGAAGGTTTGCCACCGAAACGTTGAGAATACCATACGTCTTTCCTTCCAGTGCCGCTTCATCCGGAAGCAGTTGCAGGCAATCCATCACCCGATAGCCCCGCCTTGCCAGTCCGTCGAGCAGGCCCTCCTTGGCCGTTGCCGAGGTGGTGACACCGCGCAGCATCACGTTTCGGCCTGAAAAAGAGTAGTCCACGTCGAACAGGTCTGTCCGTCGGTCGGGAGCGAAACGTTGTTTCAAACTATCATTCAATTGCGCCACATCCGCCGGAAGAAGACGGTCGCCCGTTTCCGAAGCAAAGGCTCCAAAGACGGATATCAGCCAAAAAGGCAAAAAGAGAATAAGCTTTTTCATTAGGAACTGAATTTGAAAATGATTAATAGCAGCAAAGCTACAAGTTTTTAATTAAAAATTAAACATTATAGCCTATTTAATTTTTATTTAGCTTCATTTAAGTTTTTATCCAATCTATTTTCCCTCGATTTTTTCAGTTAAAGCTTATGCGGATTGTATTTTACCCGCTGAATCATCCGCCTTATCCGCCCCATTCCTTACTCGGAAAATGGAAGTCAGCCTCAATGGGAGCCGTGGCGGCACACCGGGCACCGACAAGCCCTCAAAAAATGTAAATTATTTTTTCTTCCTCTTTTCGCAACCGACACGTCACGGTGAAAAAACGGTCTTCTCCACTTTCTTCTCCGTTCTCCCTATCCGCTCCCTGACTGACCCATATCAGGGCCTATTCGGCTTCGGACGTTCTTCGGACAAACTCCACTCCCTAGGACCGAAGAATGTCCGAAGAACGTCCGAAGAAACACCGAAGAAACTACGAAGCAGACAAGGACCGGATAAGACGATGACCGGAAGGACGAGGGAGAAAGAAATTTCCGGAAGAGAAATACCCCATGTAAATATTTCCGATTACACAATCTCTCTTTAGGGGAGTTAGCGTACTTATCAAGAATCAAAGTGACTTATAGCCGAACTGGATTGAATCGAAAAAAGGCCTTACACTTATTTTCAGACGCGGATTGAGCGAATAAAGCGGATTTCATTTTTATCGGCTAAATAAATAATCCGCCCAATCCATTAAATCCGCGTCTGAAAAATGAAAACGACTTTAAATGAACCGTGGGATAACGCAAATAATTTTTCATTCTTCATTTATATTCCTTATCTTTGTCGCCCGTAAAGCAGTTGGCCGGTCTGCCGCTTGCGCCTTTCGTGCGTATGAGGAAAGTCCGGGCAACAGAGAGCATCCCACTTCCTAACAGAAAGCCGTCCGCGAGGGTGGAGTAACGTAGAAGAAAAGAACCGCCGCAGCTTCCGGGCTGCGGTAAGGGTGAGAAGGTGAGGTAAGAGCTCACCGGTCTTGTGGCGACACAAGAGCCGTGCGTCTTGGGAGTTGTAAGGTCATGTAAACCGGCGCTACGAGAGCTGCTCGCTCCATGTCGGAGGGTGGACCGCTAAAGCCTGTATGGTGACATGCGGCTCAGATAAATGGCAGACACTTCTGATTGAAGAATGAAGAATGGAAAATGAAAATTTTCCGTCCGGATTTGTTCAATACAATGAGGTACAGAACCCGGCTTATAGGCCGACTGTTTTACTTTTTATTTTTTTACAGACTGATAAGGAGTTATCGGAAGTTATTCGGGAGTTAAAGGCTGATACTCCAACTTGTGTGAAGGGGACTATCCGCTTTCTCTCTCTAAGAGAGTGAATCGAAGTGATAAGTCCTGAATGACTTCCGACAATTCTTTCAAAAAAATACGCTGACAGCTACATGAACAACCGCATCGCTTCCCTTTGGAAATTCCTCACCTACGACATCTGGCGTATCACGGAGGATGAAGTACCCCATACCACCTTTTCGTTGTACAACATCATAAAGACCCTCTACCTCTGCATCAACCGCTTCGCCAAAGACCGGATTGCCAACAAGGCGGCTGCACTGACCTACAGCACGCTGCTTGCCATCGTCCCCATCCTTGCCATCCTGTTTGCCATCGCACGCGGCTTCGGGTTCGACAACCTGATGGAGAGCCAGGTAGTGAACGGGTTTGGTGGACAGACGGAGGCCACGGAGGTGATTCTACAATTTGTCAATTCCTACCTGTCGCAGACCAAGAGCGGCGTCTTCATCGGTGTGGGCCTGGTGATGTTGCTTTGGACGGTACTCAACCTGATTAACAACATGGAGATCACCTTCAACCGCATCTGGCAAGTGAAAAAGGCGCGCAGCATGTATCGCAAGATAACGGACTACTTCTCCATGCTGCTGCTGATGCCCATCCTGATTGTGCTTTCCGGCGGTCTTTCCATCTTCATGAGCACGATGGTGAAGAATGTGGAGAACTTCGCCCTGCTTGCCCCCATCGGCAAGTTCATGGTACGCCTCATCCCGTTTGTGCTGGCCTGGTGCATGTTCACAGGCCTTTACATCTTTATGCCGAATACGAAGGTGAAACTGAAACATGCGCTCATCTCCGGCATACTCGCCGGAACGGCGCATCAGGCATTCCAATTCCTGTATATCAGCAGCCAGTTGTGGGTGTCGCGCTACAACGCCATCTACGGCAGTTTTGCCGCCCTTCCGCTCTTCTTGCTGTGGCTGCAAGTATCGTGGACCATCTGCCTCTTCGGGGTGGAGCTGACATACGCGGGACAGAACGTGCGCAATTTCAGTTTTGAAAAGGATGCCCGCAACATCAGTCGCCGCTACAGCGACTTCATCGTGTTGCTGGTCATGTCGCTCATCGCCAAGCGCTTCGAACAGGGTGCTCCTCCCTACACCGCCGATCAACTTTCGGAAGAGTGCCAGATTCCCATCCGCCTGACGCACGACACCCTTTATGAATTGCAGGAAGTGGGACTGCTGCACGAAGTGGTGTCCGACAACAAGAGCGAAGACATCGCCTATCAGCCCTCCATCGATACCAACAAACTGAACGTAGCCTTCCTGCTGGACAAGCTGGACACCCACGGCTCCGAAGATTTCAAGATAGATAAGGAGCACACCTTCAACAGCCAATGGAAAACATTGCTGGATGCCCGGAAAGAGTATTACAGAAATGCAGGCAAGGTGCTGCTGAAGGATTTGGTGATGTAAGCCTCCTGATGAAGCGATAGAGCCAAAACAGGACTGAATTGCGAGAAAAAACACGAAAAAGCGTTATCTTTGCAATCCGAAAAACGTCTTATGACACATGGAAACATTTGTATTTGATACCACAGAAAAGTTGTCGCTCGCCCTGGCGGGCTTCCTGTTCATCATCCAGACTTGCTATTATCTCTGCCTCTACAACCGCATCTGCGCACGCAACCGGGCACTGAAGCAGGGCGACGTGCACTTCACGCAAGAAGTGCCTCCCGTATCGGTGATTATCTACGCCTGCGAGGAGGTGGAAAACCTGCGCCGCAGCCTGCCCGCCATATTGGAACAAGACTATCCGCAGTTTGAGGTCATCGTTGTGAGCGATGGGGATGCAGACGGAAGCGAAGATTACCTGTCGTCGCTCGGAGAGCGGTATCCGCACCTCTACCACAGCTTCGTACCCGACTCTTCGCGCTACATCAGCCGACGGAAACTTGCCATCACACTTGGCATCAGGGCCAGCAAATATGATTGGCTGGTAATGACCCACGCCGACAGTCTGCCGCAAAGCGACCAGTGGCTGCGGCTGCTGGCACGAAACTTCACCCCACGCACCCAAGTGGTTCTGGGCTACAGTGGCTACGAACGCCGCAAAGGATGGCTGCACAAACAGGTGGCATTCGACAACCTGTTCGGCTCCATGCGCTATTTGGGCTTCGCCCTGGCAGGTGCTCCCTACATGGGCATCGGACGCAACATGGCCTACCGCAAGGAATTGTTCTACAAACAAAAAGGATTTTCGGCACACCTCAACCTGCAACTGGGAGACGACGACCTGTTCATCAATCAAGTGGCAAACGCCGACAACACACGCGTAGAGACCGACGCAAAGGCCATCGTGCGGATGCAGCCCGTACCGCGTTGCAAGGAGTGGCGGGAAGAAAAAATAGGCTATGCCTCCACCGCACGCCACTATCGGGGCATGCAACGCCAGTTGGCGGGGCTGGAGACTCTGACATGTTTGGCGTTCCACGCCTCATGGACAAGCGCTTTGGCTATCGGCATCGCTCACTTGCACTGGCTGACGGCGGGTGTTGCCTTCCTGCTTTTCCTGCTGCGTTTCGCCGTGCAGGCAGTTGTCGTAAACCGCACGGCCAAGGAGCTGGATGAGGAGCGCAGGTATTACTTCAGCCTGCCGTTGTTCGACCTCCTGCAACCGATGCAGTCGTTGCGCTGGAAGCTGTACTGCCTGTTCAGGAAGAAGAGCGAGTTTTTAAGAAAATAGCCGTAACCATAAGAATCATAACCAAAAACAATCATAAGAATGACAAAATCACCCTTGACATCCTCCAAAGGCTTCAGCAGGGCTTTCTGGGTAAGCAGTACGGTGGAACTGCTGGAGCGCATGGCCTATTATGCCATATTCATCGTTCTCACACTCTATCTTTCCAACATCTTAGGCTTCAGTGATTTTGAGGCAAGCATGATTTCCGGCTTGTTCTCGGGCGGACTCTACCTGCTGCCCATCTTCACGGGAGCGTATGCCGACAAAATCGGGTTCCGGAAGTCGATGATTATCGCCTTCGCGCTGCTCTCAGTCGGATATCTGGGCCTGGGAGTACTCCCTACGCTGCTGGAAGCGGCAGGATTGGTGGAGTATGGAGAGACCACCCGCTTCTGCGGACTGCCGGATAGCGACAGCCGGTGGATGATTGCCCCCATCCTGTTCATCATCATGGTGGGAGGTTCGTTCATCAAGTCCATCATATCGGGGTCGGTGGCCAAAGAGACCACGGAGGCAACCCGCGCACGAGGCTATTCCATCTTCTATATGCTGGTGAACATCGGCTCTTTCACCGGAAAGTCGGTGGTGGACCCCTTGCGGAACTTTATCGGTGACCAGGCATATATCTACATCAATTACTTCTCGGCAGTCATGACGGCTGTAGCATTGCTGGCTGTCATCCTATTGTATAAATCGACACACACGGCAGGCGAAGGCAAAAGCATGCGCGAAATAGGGCAAGGCTTCCTGCGCATCATGACCAACTGGCGCTTGCTGATGCTTATCCTCATCGTGACCGGCTTCTGGATGGTGCAGCAACAGCTGTATGCCACAATGCCCAAATACGTGATACGCATGGCGGGCGAAACGGCAAAACCGGGATGGATTGCCAATGTGAATCCGTTTGTGGTAGTCTGCTGCGTAAATTTCGTTACCCGCCTGATGGCAAGACGCAGCGCCATCACTTCCATGAGCATCGGGATGTTCCTGATTCCGGTTTCGGCGCTGTTGATGGCGTGCGGCAATCTGCTGGGAGGCAACCTTATTGCGGGTGTAAGCAACATCACCCTGATGATGATACTGGGCATAGTGGTGCAGGCTTTGGCAGAATGCTTCATCTCACCGCGCTACCTGGAGTATTTCTCTTTGCAGGCCCCCAAAGGCGAAGAGGGGATGTATCTCGGATTCAGCCATCTCGACTCGTTCCTCTCCTCCATCTTCGGATTCGGACTGGCAGGCGTGCTGCTGACGAAATATTGTCCCGACCCGGCGCTGTTTGAGACGCGCGAGGCGTGGGAAGCCGCCAGTACTCATGCACATTACATCTGGTATTACTTTGCCGGCATCGGATTGGCTGCGGCGATAGCGTTGCTTGTTTTCGCCAAGACCACCGAATACCTTGACAAAAAGAAGAAGGCGTAGTTTTTTAATATATTGGCGTACTTTTAGTATATTTGCGCCTCAAAAAGAAGATGTATCAACATAAGAAAAGGATAATGGAATAATAGATATTAGGCACGGATTTCACGGATTAATCAAGAAAAAAACATGCAAATCCGTGTAATCCGTGCCTAAAAGAAAGCGAAATGCATGTTTTGACACATCTACTAATTAATGAGACAAAAATGAAAGTAAAATTTATAAGCCTTGCCAGCGGAAGCAGCGGCAACTGTTATTATATAGGTACAGAGAAATACGGAATACTTATCGATGCCGGCATTGCAACACGAACCATAAAGAAAGGATTGAAGGAAGCAGGCATCGGCATGGAGATGATACGTGCGGTATTTGTGACCCACGACCATGCAGACCACATCAAAGCCGTAGGCGGACTGGGCGAGAAACTGAACATCCCTATCTATACCACCGCCCGCATACACGAAGGCATAAGCAAAAGCTATTGCATGACAGAAAAACTGCATACCTCCGCCCGCTACTTGGAGAAGCAACAGCCCATGCAACTGGAGGATTTCCGCATCGAATCGTTTGAAGTGCCCCACGACGGTACGGACAATGTAGGCTACTGCATCGAGATAGACGGAAAGGTCTTCTCTTTCCTCACAGACCTTGGTGAGATAACACCTACCGCCGCAGAATACATCCAAAAAGCGAATTACCTCATATTGGAAGCCAACTACGACGAAGAAATGCTGCGCATGGGAACCTATCCTCCATACCTGAAGGAACGAATCGCCAGCCGCACCGGCCACATGAGCAACATAGCCACTGCCGAATTTCTGGCGGAGAACATAACGGAACACCTGCAGTACGTCTGGCTTTGCCACCTAAGCAAAGACAACAACCATCCTGAATTGGCATACAAGACCGTGGAATGGAAGTTGAGGGAGAAAGGAATCATCGCAGGAAAAGATATACAATTGTGTGCATTGAAACGTACCACCCCTTCTGAATTGTATGAGTTTGAATAAAAAAAGCCGATTCCATCGTAAAAAAAGGTAGATTTATTTGGTTAGATAAAATAAAAGGACTACTTTTGCACCCGCAAACGAGAAAGCAAGCATGCACTCTTAGCTCAGTTGGTAGAGCAACTGACTCTTAATCAGTGGGTCCAGGGTTCGAATCCCTGAGGGTGTACA
>NZ_JAICZW010000185.1 GCF_029057325.1 Bacteroides sp.
CTCACTAACTCCTGCGATACATCACGCCTAACTACCTCCCATAGAGACGGTGGTCAGGCAGCACGACCTTCCGCACGACCTTCCGCACGACCTTCCGCACGACCTTCCGCACGACCTTCTTCTTTTGAGGCTTCCTGCACACTCAAAAAGGTACGATACGCATTGATACTTTTCCAATACAGCTCATGCTCCTCCTTATTAAGAGAAGCAACATCGGCGATTTCTTCCAGTTTCTCAAATACGGCTTTGCGTGCTTTGAAAGGCATTCGTTTCAGGGTATCCATATTCTTTAAAGTATAAATCCAGCGTTCAAAATCAGTCTCACACTCTTCCTCTTCTTTATTGAAAACAGGCAGAGCAAGGAAAATCTGCCGCATCTTATCGGTAAATTGCTCTCCTGTTTCACGGTCGGCAAGGATAACGTCTGTACGAAACTTAACGTTATCGTTGAGCAGAAAGTTCATGAAGAACACACCATAGACGGCTTTTATGTCGAACCGCCAATTGTCGCCCGCCTGCCCTTGCCGTGCCACAGCATGAGACAGATAGAACAAGGCACGCTCCTTGAAGTGCACTTGCGATTTGTTTTGCATCTCCACGATAATCTTCTCGCCCGTATCGGTGGTGCAGAAGATGTCGTATATCAAGGCACGTGCGTCTTCCCATTCGGGCAGCTGCTCGTTATTCAGGAAAGTGAGGTCAGTTATCACGCGCTCGCCTTCCAACAGGTCATTCAGGAAATCTATCAACAGGTCTTTTGAAATCTCCTGACCAAAGATTTTTTTGAATCCGTAATCGGTGAACGGATTGATAAACTTACTCATAACGTTGTGGTTCTTTTCATTAGGACTGCCACAAAGATAAGGAAATACTCTGAAAAGGCAAGAACAGGGAAGTGTTTTTTTGGAACAGCACTTCCCCTGTCCTCTTCCAGATACTTACTCTCCACCGCCACCGTTTCCACTGCCGCCGCTCTTCACATCATCGTTGCTGATGGTACGCGCCGCTTTCTTCACACTTGCCTTCAGCTCGCCGATGCGGTAGCTGACGCTGATACCGAAGCGCTGGCGACTATACTTATAACAATTTTCACGCAAGAAGCCATTACCTTCGGTAGTAGAACTTTGCTCCATATAGTTCTTGAAGAAGTTGCTGGCAAAAGCGGACAAAGTGAGACGCTTCTTCAGGAACGACTTGTTGACATTCAGGCTGTAATCGAAGAAACTGCTTCCCTTGCCTTGCAGCATAATCCACGGAGTCTGCCCAAAGACATTCAAGCTGACGCGCCAATCGTGGGGCAATGTCTGTTGCACACCACCGAACGCAAAAAGACTCCAACCATCGTTGCACATGCCCTCACCGCCTTTTAAGTAAGAGTAATCACCACTCATATTCATGTAGATACGTGTGCGAGAAGTGGCATTCCAATTGACATAGGCACTCATGCTGGCACGACGGCTCTTGCCGATATTGGCATACGTAGAATAGAGCACATCCTTGCCCGTAGGATTCTTCAAGCCTTCGATTTCTGTATCAGGCATGAGCACAGTCACGCTTTCAATACTATTGTTGGTAAAAGAGTAGCGGGCCGAAAGGTTGATATTAAACTTCCGTGTGAAGTTGCTGTAACTCAAATTTAAGGAGTGGCTCTTCTCACTATCCAGCTCCGGATTACCCTGGCTGATGTAAGAAGGGTTGGAATCGTCCAAATAGGGATTCAACGACCAGATGCCCGGGCGATAGATACGCATATTATAGCCCAAGCGCAGGTTGGACATGTCCGTCAGTTTGTAACCTATGGAGGCGGAAGGCACCACATCATCAAAGTTCTTCGTGAAATCCTCACCTCTACCCACCAGGTACTTCACATCTTGGATGGTATGCTCATAACGCAATCCCAACCTACCCGAGAATTTCTTCACCTTCAAACCATATCCCAAATAAGCGGCAAGAATGTCGTTCAGGTGCTTGTAATGCGAACTCTGATCTTTATTGTACTCATATTTCCCGGCATCGTCCTCATCGAAGCGGTCGTTCTCCGAAGAGTTGTTGCGCAAGATATACTTGGCACCGGCTTCCAGTGTATGTAGTTTACCAATGGGCGTAGTGTAGTCGGCCTGGAAGGTATGTTCGGTAGTGTTCTGATTTCCGTCATTATGCAGGTTCCGCAGGCGGTTCAAGTAATCCTCCCAATTGGGGCTATAGCCCTCCTCTATATCATATTCCGTGTAAGAATTAGAGGTTTGCGGACGGGTATTAATCTTATAAGAGAAGGTCAGCATACGGTCCTTCACCTTGAACAGGCGTTGGTAGTCGATGCCTCCATCGATAGAGTACCATGATGACTTGCTGTGAGAATATGTGGAATAATCATAGAGAGGATCCGCACCCACAGACATGGGTGAAGAAGCGAGATAGTCCATAGTTCCTCTATTCTTGTTTCCGCCACCCCACAGACCGAAGGACATGGTGACCAGACGCAACGTGTCTATCTCGTAGCTGGCCTCCATACTACCCGACTGGAAAGAACCGTTTCCCTTGCTATTACCACTATAGTTCAAGTTAGAGGAATTTTCGGTTACGGCTTCCGATGTCACGAGCTGGCTACCGCTACTATAAGAGCGCGGTTGGTTGTTATAGTTATAGTTGTAGCGGGCACTGACCGTTAGTTTGCCGCTCTTTATCGTACCGAAGGCACCGCCTCCCGCGCCACGGTTGCTGGCGTTTCCGCTGAAGGTCACGGTGTAGCCTTCAAGCCCGCCGCCCACGGTGACGATATTCAGAATACCGCCCACCCCTTCGGCATCGTACTTAGGACCGGGATTGGTGATTACCTCGATGTGCTTGATGCTGTTGGCAGGCATGCTCTTCAGCACCTCTGTAGGGTTGTTGCTCATCATGTTGTTGGGCTTTCCATTGACATAGACCTTGAAGCTGCTGCTTCCGTTCACCTGTATGTTGTCTTCGCCGTCCACCGTCACCAGCGGCACTTTGCGAAGCATCTCCAACAGAGAATTCGATTGAGAATCAGGGTCATCCTGCACGTTATACTCTATCTTGTCGATATCCGCTTTCACCAAAGGCTTTTGGGCGACCACTTCCACTTGGCCCAGTTCGTTGGAGGCATCCGTGATGTAGAGCGTACCGAAGTCCACCAACTTCTCTCCCGCCTTCACCGAAAACTCCTTCACGATGGGCGTACGTCCCACGGAAGTAATGGTCAGCACAAAGTTGCCTGTACCGGGCACTTTCTCTTGGAATTGACCTTTCATGTTCGTCACCAGCATCTTCAACGCTTTCGCGGGAGCCTCTTTCTTCACAACTTTAATGGTAGCATACGGTTCACCTTCATTGGTTAGCGAGTCTAGCAAAACTCCTTTAATCTGGAAAGAAGAAGTTGCCGTGTTTTGTGCCATTGCCAGACCGGACACCATCAGCATCCATAACAGCACCATCCATTTTGTTCTCATCTCATTTTTAGTTTTTAGTTATCATTTCTGTTTATTGTCTTTACATTAGACGTTATCTGCCTATATTTTGTCACAATAGAGTGGACAAAATTAGCCTCTTTTCATATTTTTACGAACAATCCGTAGTTAAAAAAAAGAAAAAGGAAGGAGTTTAGAGGAAATGAAAGAACAATAACAAACAGACATTAACCGCAATCACAAGGCCGAATCCACGTCCTATCCATGGACGTAACGGGCTCTTGCTGCCCGCAAAAAAGAGCGCATAGCACATGTTCACGGCAATGTTGCTGACAATCGCCTGCATGCAGCAAGCCGTAATCACCCATACCGCCACGCTACCCGTGCCCTGCAACAGGTTCAGGATGAAAGGAGTGATATCGCTGAACCCCGATACAAAAGAAAGCAAGTTCAATCCGTCCGTCCCCGCATATATCAGCGTATAATGCGTCAGGATGGTGAAAGCCACAAACAGCACCGCAAAAATCAGCGCCACCTTAAACTCCAGCGGATTGCTGCTGTCCTCTTCCTCATCCGCATCGGCGCCACGCTCTCCCCGTTCACGCTTGGAATGCAGATACAACGCCACACCGGCCGAGACAACCGCCATAGCCAACAGATAGGGATAAATGCTCAACAACGTCTCCCGGCTGAAAATGCCTATCAATATCAGAAAGCGAAGGAACATCATACTTACGGCCAACAACATCGCCGCCACGTATTCGGGCGCATCTTTCGCAGAAGCCTTGCGGCTCTTCCGCGCCAACACGGAAATAGTAGCCGTACTGCTATACAGCCCTCCTACAATGCCCGAAACCAAAATGCCGGACTCACGAAAGACATAGCGCTTCAACAGATAGGAAAGATACGAGATACCGGAAACAACCACCGTGGCAAGCCAAATGCTATAGGGAGTCAGGTTGATGCCGGGGATGAGGTTCTTATCGGGCAACATCGGAAGGATGATGCCGCTGATGGCAAGGAACTTGGCAAGCGTAATCATCTCATCGTTCTTCATCCGCTGCGCCAATTCGGTGAACGTATGTTTCAGTTCGGTAAAAAGCAGCACCGTCACCACCACCATCACATAGAACCAAGAGGGCTGTGTGGCCACGATGGGGGCTATACAATAGGTGATAAGCGCTATAATAATGGTAGTTACTCCGAAAACGTGGTATTGCGACTGCTTCACATAGTAATTCAGTGCAAGCAGCAGCCCCAGCACAGCCCCGCCTCCCATAAACAGCCGATAATCCGCAGGGTCGAGAATATAGAGCAGATAGCCCAGTATGCCGATGAAGGTAAAAGTACGGTCGGTGCCGAATTGCGTAGTCTCCCCTTCGCGCTTCAAGCTGATTTTACGCTGCGAAAGCCCGATAAGCAGAGAGAACAGGGTGACCAATACAAAAATGACCAGTTCGCGTGGCAAGTAGTGATAAAGTTGTTCCATAGATTCTGAAAGAGTTATCGGGAGTTAGAGGAAGTTATTCGGAAGTTAAAGGCCAATAGTCCTGCTAGTGGGAGTCCCCCGCCTGCCTCCATTTGGTGAAAGGACGGGCTTTCAGTTGCGAATTATAGTAACGGACATCTCCCGTCACTTCCCGTCCGATGAAGTCAGGCTTTACGAAAGGCTCCTTTTCTGAAGCAAGTTCCACCTCGGCGACAATCAGCCCTTCGTTTTCGCCATGAAACTCATCCACTTCAAAGACATGCCGACCGCTACGCACCAGATAGCGCGTCTTGTCGATGATGCCCGGCTCGCACAACTTCATCAATTCTTCGGCCTCCTCCAACGGAATCTCCTTCTCCCATTCGTAACGACTGATGCCCGTGGCATCGGTCTCTCCTTTGATGGTGAGATAGCCTTTCCCGTTGCAGATGCGCACCCTGACAGTCCTCTCCTGCGCACTGCAAATATAGCCCTGCGCGATGCGGCTCCGCGCGTATGCCTGCGACTTGTACTCACCCGTCACAAGATACTTACGTTCTATTTCCTGCGGCATGTCGTAGTGCGTTTTATCAAGCCCAATAAGAATAACCCACAAACATGGCGATTACCAAAACAATGGCTACTATGCCGATGGTAATCATCACTTTCTTGGCTTGTTGTTCTTCTTTCCGGCTGTATGCCGCTTTCTTCTTACTTTTTCCCATAGTGTTTCTGATAGTTTAAAATTCAATGATGAGCAAAGTAAGAGTAATTTCGGGGAGTTTCCAAATAAAAAAGGGAGAAATTACTCTCCCTCTCCTGCAAATTCCATTAAATATGCTTTGATAAAGCCTTCTATCTTGCCATCCATCACGCCGTTCACGTCGCTGGTCTGGAAATTGGTGCGGTGGTCTTTCACGCGGCGGTCGTCGAACACATAACTTCGTATCTGGCTGCCCCACTCGATTTTCTTCTTGCCCGCCTCCACTTTCGCCTGTTCCGCCATGCGATGCTGAAGCTCCTTATCGTAGAGCATGGAGCGGAGAAGGCGAAGGGCGTTCTCACGGTTCTTAGGCTGGTCGCGGGTTTCGGTGTTCTCAATCAAGATTTCCTCTTCCTCGCCCGTATAAGGATCTTTGTACTGATAACGCAGACGGACACCCGACTCCACCTTGTTGACGTTCTGGCCGCCGGCTCCGCCGCTTCGGAAAGTATCCCACGACATACGTGCCGGCTCGATGTTCACCTCAATCGTATCATCCACCAGCGGAGTGACAAAGACGGAAGCGAAGGAAGTCATACGTTTGCCCTGCGCGTTGTAGGGCGACACACGCACCAGACGGTGCACTCCGTTCTCCCCCTTCAGATAGCCGTAGGCATAACTGCCCGAAATCTCGATAGTACAGGTCTTGATACCCGCCTCGTCTCCTTCCTGAAGGTTGGCGATGACAGCCTTGTAGCCGTTGGTCTCGGCATAGCGCAGATACATACGCATCAGCATGCTTGCCCAGTCCTGGCTCTCCGTGCCACCGGCTCCGGAGTTGATTTTCAGCACACAATCCATCTGATCGGCCTCCTCGCGAAGCATGTTCTTGAGTTCGAGCGCCTCCACAGCCGCAGCTGCCTTGGCATACGCCTCATCCACCTCTTCTTCGGTCACCAATTCATCTTTATAGAAGTCGAAGGAGAGTTGCAACTCTTCGGCAAGCGTAGCCACTTCCTGATAGCCCTCAATCCATTGCTGCAAGCCTTTCACCTTCTTCATCTGCGCTTCGGCAGCCTTCTGGTCGTCCCAAAATCCGGGAGCCTGCGTGCGAAGCTGCTCTTCTTCCACCTGTATCTTCTTTCCTTCGATGTCCAGATAGCGGTTCAACGCTTCGGTACGCTCCTTGATATTCTTCAGTTGTTCTACGGTAATCATATATTTTTCCTCTTCTGTCTTTCGGACGGCAAAGGTATGAAAAAAACGCAATTACTCAAAAGGCAAAGGACTGAAATAGCGAGGAATGGCTTTTTCCGCCTATCGTCCACCCGCCATGAACGTTTCAACAAGCCCCTCTTTGGCCCGCAGACGAAGCCTCATCCGCAAGCCCACTTTTTCAAAGGAGCCAACGCATTGATTATCAGGCACAGAAAAACAGCTTGACAGACACTTGTGTTCAAGACGACAAACACTTGTGTTTGAGAAGACAGACACAAGTGTTTGAGAGGACAGACGCAAGTGTCTGTCAAATAGGGGTATATTGAGGCCGATTGCGAGGGTTGTTCCCTTGCCGTTCGATTCTGCCAACGGGCTCTTTCTTTACTTTTTCTCAGAAGCCTCACCGGCAACCGATGCCCGTCGCCCTCACTTCGGCGACGGCGTATCAGTCGTACATTTTATCAATCATCTCCTTATAATTCTTCGCCACAACCGCACGCTTCAGCTTCAATGTATTCGTCAGCTCACCCCGTTCCATGCTGAACGGCTCGGGCAGCAGCGTGAATCGCTTCACCTGCTCGTAGTGGGCAAACTGCTGTTGCAGGGTGTCGATGCGGGCACGGAATAGGGCCTGCACCTTAGAGTGTTGCAGCAACTCTTCCATGGAGTTGTACTCAATTCCCTTCTCCTTGGCATACTCCTTCACACAGCCATAGACGGGCACGATCAGAGCCGAAACGAACTTGCGCTGGTCGGCTATGATGGCTATCTGGTCGATGTAACGGTCAATGGCAAGCTTCGCCTCCAGTGCCTGCGGAGAGATGTACTTGCCGTTAGAGGTCTTGAACAGGTCCTTAATGCGTTCCGTCAGGTAAATCGTGTCCCCCTCTATGCGGCCGGCATCACCGGTATGGAACCAGCCATCGGCATCAATCGTTGCCGCTGTGGCTTCCGCTTTCTTATAATATCCCGGAGTGATGGTCTTTCCACGGAGCAATATCTCGTTGTCCTCACCGATTTTGGCCTCCAGGTCAGGCATCAACACGCCTACCGAACCTATCACAAAGTTCTTGGTGGGGAAACACGAGACCGTGGCGGTCGTCTCCGTCAGTCCGTAACCCACCACCATATTGATGCCCACCGAATGCACGAATTCGCACACCTCGTCGGATACAGCCGCTCCTGCCGTAGGGAAGAAAATGCCGTTCTCTATGCCGATGGTCTTTTTGAGCAAGGCATACACCGTCTTTTCGTAGAACTTGTATTTCAGGTGAAGCATCAGGGGCGGGTTCTTCCCTTTGCGCACGTAGTCCAGGTTGTGCACCCGTCCCACCTTGATGGCATCCAGCATCAAGGTCTTCTTCAAGCCCGTCTCCTGCCCGATGCGCTCCTGCACGCCTTGATAAACCTTCTCCCAAAAACGGGGCACACTGCACATCACTGTGGGGCGAATCTCCTTGATGGTTGTCTGGATGTCCTGCGGACGCAGGTTGACACAGATTTGCGTTCCTCGCTGCAAGCAGACGTATGTCCACCCGCGCTCGAAGATGTGGGTCAGGGGGAGGAAGTTCATAGAAACATCCTTATCAGTCAGTACAGGGATGCGGATGTCGTGCGTGCGGAACGCTTCCATGTAATTATAGTGCATCAGCATCACGCCTTTCGGCTCGCCGGTGGTGCCGGAAGTATAAAGGATATTGGCGATATCATTGTCCGAAACGGTTGCCGTACGCTCCTCCACGAGGATATTGTAGGGCAAGCCTTTCCCCTTCTCCAGAAACTCGTCATAGTAAATGGAAGTCGTGTCGCGCGGGTCGCGAACCACGGAACGGTCAAATATAATAAGTTGTTGCAGGGAGGGACAGAATCCGAACACGCTAAATGCGGCATCGTACTGAAACTGCTCGC
This sequence comes from Bacteroides sp., assembly GCF_029057325.1. Lineage (GTDB taxonomy): Bacteria > Bacteroidota > Bacteroidia > Bacteroidales > Bacteroidaceae > Bacteroides. The sequence goes on from NZ_JAICZW010000185.1 coordinate 8,726, forward strand.
CTACAAACAGATAGCGTATCTGCGCATCATTGACAATATATTGCACCTGTGCCGGTGCGCTGGTGGCATACAAAGGAATGGTCACCGCCCGGTTGGCATACGCGCCGAAGTCCATAAAAAGGCATTCCGGCTTGTTCTGCGAAAAGACACCGATATTCTCCTGCGGCTCCACGCCCAAAGCCACCAAAGCATTGGCCGCCTGCCGCACGGTTTGTGAAAACTCATTCCAAGAGATAGGAATCCATTGCGAAGTTTCATAATCCCTGTATTTCAGGGCTGTTTTGTCTCCATACTTCTCTGCCTGGCGATGCACCAGCACAGACAAATGATGATAACTCATGACTCTTTATATTGGTAAATATGGTGCAAAGGTAATAGTTTCATTTGAAACAACTTCGATATAAAGAATGAAATCTCTGACGAAAAGGAAATACAGCCGTTTTTTATCACATATTTCTTGTCCATATATCAGATTCGCTCTATATTTGTCCTCGATAAATTATCATAAACCAAATGCTTACTAACATGAAAAGGTTTTTCGCATCAGTGGTCATCTTGGCTGCTTCGTTGAGCGGTCTCCATGCCCAAGACAATCTGAAATGGGGAGCAACAATCGGTATGAACTCCAGTAATTTTTCTATCACGGGCTTCGACAGCAAGGTAGGCTTCCATGCCGGAGTAAAGGCGGAAGTGGGACTGCCGCAAGTCTCTGACGGGGTCTACCTCGACCTGGGCGCCCTGCTTACGCTGAAGGGAGCCAAGATAGACGGAGGCTCTGCTGCTTCTATCAAGTTCAATCCTTACTACTTGGAAGTACCGGTGCACATCGGTTACAAGTATGCAGTGAACGAGAACTTTGCCATATTCGGCAATGCCGGCCCTTACTTGGCCGTGGGTCTTTTCGGCAAGGCCAAAGTGGAAGGAGATCTTATTGACGAGCTTGACGTGGAGGGCAACTCTACCAATGTGTTCGGCGACGATGCCATGAGCCGTTTCGACCTGGGCCTCGGGCTGAAGGCCGGCGTGGAGTTCAACCAAAAGTTCCAAATTGCCATCGGCTATGACTGGGGAATGATAGAGAACATCAAGGACTCGGGCAACAAGAACCGGAACCTGATGCTATCGCTCAGTTGCCTCTTCTAAACGGATTGAAGATTTGCAAGAACTTGGCGCAAGCTCAATAAGCGATAGCACACAGACCGCATGCTGTTAAAGCTACCATGCTGCATGTCAATTCTCCTTCTGGGAGGAGGAGAATTGACATGCGGAAGGTTGTTTTTAAGGATGCTCCAAGTACTCCCCAAACCCAAATAAACAACTCACAGAAGGATGCTGCATCAGACGCATCGTATAAACCCATTTAACCATTGATGACTTACGACCTACCTACCCTGACATCCGAAGCCATCGGACTGCTACAATCACTGATAGCCATCCCTTCCCCAAGCCGGGACGAGGGGCAGGCAGCCGACTGCCTGCAAAACTACATCGAAATGCAAGGAATGACAACAGGACGCAAAGGCAACAACGTCTGGTGCCTCAGCCCGATGTTCGACCTCCACAAACCGACACTGCTGCTGAACTCGCACATCGACACCGTGAAACCCGTAAACGGATGGCGGAAGCCCCCCTTCAAACCGACCCTGGAGAGCAATGGAAAACTCTACGGACTGGGAAGCAACGATGCCGGTGCAAGCGTGGTCAGCCTGCTGCAAGCATTCCTGACACTGTGCCGCACCACGCAGGCCTACAACCTGATATTCCTGGCCTCGTGCGAGGAGGAGGTGTCGGGCAAAGGCGGCATCGAGTGCGTACTGCCGGAACTGCCGCCGATAACATTCGCCATTGTGGGCGAACCTACCGAAATGCAGCCCGCCATTGCCGAAAAAGGATTGATGGTGCTGGACGTAACCGCCACCGGACGGTCGGGACACGCGGCACGCAACGAAGGAGACAACGCCATCTATAAGGTACTGGAAGACATCGCTTGGTTCCGCAACTACCGCTTTCCCAAAGAATCATCCCTGTTAGGTCCGGTGAAGATGAGCGTGACAATGGTCAACGCCGGCACGCAGCACAACGTCATCCCCGACCGCTGCACCTTTGTAGTGGACATCCGCAGCAACGAGTGCTACAGCAACCAAGAGCTGTTCGACGAAATCCAGAAGCACATCACCTGCACGGCTGTACCCCGCTCCACACGTCTGAGTTCCTCGCACGTGGCACCGGAGCATCCGATTGTTCGGAAAGCCGTAGCCATAGGGCGCACCCCCTTCGGCTCCCCCACCCTCTCCGACCAGGCGCTGATGCCCTTCCCTTCTCTGAAGATGGGACCGGGAAAGAGTGCCCGCTCGCACACGGCGGATGAGTTCATTTTTGTGAAGGAGATTGAAGAGGCGATCGGGATGTATCTGGAGCTGTTGGATGGGGCAAAACTGCTGTAAACGATTGGAAATAAAACTTGCCGAAGATTTGTTCATTCCAATATAAATTGCAATATTTGCATAAAACATATTGTGTAATTGAAAACAACAGATGAAATAATAGCTATCCTCCGTAAGTTCAAAGATGAATTTGGAGAGAAATATGGAATCGAAAAGTTAGGGCTTTTCGGTTCTGCAGTTCGTGGCGAGCAAAAGGAAGATAGCGATGTGGATGTTTGTGTGCAACTTCAAACCCCAGATTACTTCACCCGAATGGAAATAAAAGAGTTCTTAGAGCAACGTTTGGAGGTTAAAGTAGATGTTGTTTCTCTGAGCGCAATGATGCGTACCTTGTTCCGGAATCATATTGAAAAAGATGCAATCTATATCTAAGATAGACATATTGGATATGCTTCTATTTGTAGAAGAACGGATTACATTGACTATTGAAAGATGCAACCGCATTGTTTCGGTGAATGATTTTTTATCTTCCCCTGATAAAATGGATGTTTTTGATGTAACATGTATGCGTTTGCAAACAATAGGAGAAGCTATAAAGAATATTGATAATCTGACTAATCACCAATTATTGGCTGATTACGATAACATCCCTTGGAAAAGCATAATCGGTTTGCGCAACATTATTTCTCACGAATATCTATCAATAGACCCAACTGAAATCTTTAGAATCGTCAAAATTCATCTTCCCAAACTACTTCCTGTGATTTTACGAATCAAAGATGATATCAATACCGCTCCTTGAAGATAGAACCGGGAAATCCTATCTGCTATCTTTTGCTTATACAACAGAACAAATTATTTATAATCAGCGCAAAGACAATATTTTTCAGCAGTATCTCCCAAGTTGGCACATTTTCATTTCCTAAGTTGGCAAAAATACGTTCTCATCATCTATTCAGCCACGGCTCCGGATTCAGTTTCTCCTTCTCCTTCCTCAACTGGAAGTGCAGCACGGTGCGTCCGTTGTCCGAGTTGTCGGAGAAGATTTGGCCGATGGTCTGTTTGGTGGTGACATCATCCCCCTGCTTGACGGAAGCGGAAGAGAGGTTGCAATAGACGGAAATGTAGTTGCCATGACGGATGAGGATGTTGAACAATCCGTTCAGTTTGAAGACCGCCGCCACTTTACCGTTGAAGATGGCACGCGCCTGCGCACCGGGCTTTCCCTGAATATCGATGCCCTTGTTATCTAGTTTGACATTGCGCAAGCCTTCTACGGCGTATTGTCCGTAGTGACTGGTAATGATATAAGCACCCGTAATGGGCATGGGCAGTTTGCCCCGGTTGTTGACAAAGTTTCCGGAGAGTTCACGATCTGCCTTGCTCATTGAAAAAGCCTCCACAGGAGCGGTGGTGTTTTTGGGAGTGGCAGAAGCGGTGGTCTTGTCCGCACTCTTCTCCTCGGCCTTCTTGCGGGCGGCCGCTTCACGGCGTGCCTCTTCCGCCGCACGCTTGCGGGCTTTTTCTATCTCTTCCGCTATCAAGCGGTCGATGCGGGTGTTCAACTGATTGGCTTCGCGACGTTTCTTGTTAATCTCGTTTTGCAATCCCTGCTGCTTCTTCTGCAAATTGGCTACCAGCACCTTTTTCTCTTTCTCCTGTTCTTCCAGCTTGGCTTTTTCCGCCTCGCGCTCCTTCAGCAACTCTTCTTTGGCACTCTTCACCTGACGAAGCTCCTGCCTCTTGTGCTTCACCTGCTCCTGCTTTTTCAGCAGTTCTTCTCCCTGCAAACGCTGATAGGTGGCATATTCGCGCACATAGCGCATCCGCCGATACGTTTGCGACAGGTTTTTGGCAGAGAAGATAAACATCAGTTTCTCTTCAATGGAACGGTTCTTATACAGATATTGGACAGACGATTCGTATTTCTTCTTTTTGTCCTTCAGTTCGCGTTGCAGACGCGCCAACTGCCGTTCCAAAGAGGTCAATTCCCGTTCGATGGACTCCACGTCGTTGTTGATGGCCAGGATATAACGCTTCCGCTCTTCAATCTGTCCTGTCAATGCCGCCAGTCCGCCCAGTTGGCTGCCCACATCCTTCTTGGTGGTCTTCAGCAAAGATTCAGACTCCGCAATCTGTTTCTGCAAAATGCCACGCTTGTTCTCCAGCTCCTTGATCAGCTTGTTGGACTGGGCAAGAAGCGGGGAAGCCTGCAAGAAGAAAGCGAAGAGGAGGAGAAGGAAACGGGAGTTCATGGGAAGGGGCAGATTTCAGATTTATGATTTAGATTTCTCAATTATCAATTATCAACTGTCAATTATCAATTGCAATCGTCAATTGTCTCAGGAGTTCCTTCAGTTCCACTTCCTTGTATTTCTGTGAAAGCTGCGTAGGGGTTATTGAAAACTCCTTGTTGGAGAAGTTCGAGAGTTCTACTCTTCCCTCCTCCAGAGAGGCGATTCCCAGCTCTTTTGCCGTCAGCACCCTTTTACCGCCGGGTTTGGAAGCGGCATAGAGCAGTTTCTCCAGATGGGCGAAATCGGCTTTCTTGGGCAGCAGCCGCCTCAGTTCCTTGCGTGTGGTCCGCACATAGCGTTTCCCCATACGGTCCACCAACAGGATGTCATCCGGAGTGACCTCCATACGCGCCACTTCCGTCCGGAGTATCGGCATCAGGAAGGAGAGTTGCATCCGTTCGCCGCTCTTCAGCTTCATGGTGCCGTTCACCGTGAGCGCCGCATCCTTGTGAGGAACGGTCAGTTGCACTTTGGAAGAGAGGTAGCCCGTATCGCCCAAAGCACTACCTCCCTGGCGGGAGGTCTTACATCCGGCCAGGCACACGGCCAGCACGAACAGCAGCGGCAAAAGGCGGAACGCCCTCACCGGCTCTTTATTCAACAGGTTTGGTTTCATCTGCTATATATTTCTTTTTTTGTATCTTCTGTTTCAATGTCTTCGACTCGCTGCCCATATCCAGCGCCTGCTGCCAGTACTTCAAGGCACCCTCCACATCTCCTGTCATGTAATAGATGTCGCCGCAATGCTCTACAATGACATTGCTTTTCTCTTCGTCGCTCTTCATCGCATCGTCTATGTAGAGACGGGCTTCCGCATAATTGCCCTTTTCAAACAATATCCAGGCGTAGGTATCGAGGTAAGTGGCGTTGTTCGGCTCCGCTTTCACCGTCTTGTAACTCATCTCCTCCGCCTTGTCCAAATCGCGGCGTTCCACGGAGAGGTAGTACGCATAGTTGTTCAGGGCACTGATATTCGAGGGGTTATAGACCAAAGCCGAATCGTAGGCGGCATACGCCTCTTCGTTCCGGTTCCGGCTGTGATGGACATCGCCGATAATCGCATAGAAGTCGGATACCACCTCCTTCCTACTGTTCTCGTTGACGTGTGCCAGTGCCTTTTGGCAGACGGCGAGGGCATCGTCCATCCGCTCCGCCTGGTTATAGCCGATGGCAAGGTAGAAATAGAACTCTAACATATCGGGATTGGACTCCACACCGGCTTCGCAGAGGGCTATTATCTCTTTGTAGTCTTCCCGCCGCACGGCTTCGCCCAGCAGCGTCATGCGTGCCGCCGTATGGGTAGGCTCCACGGCAAGGAGCTGCCTCAGGACGGGAGCGGCCTCCTCGTTCATCTCTTTGGAAAGGAGGTATTGCGCATACAGCATCAGCAGGTCGGCATTGTCGGCTTCCTGCTCCAGGATTCGGTCGAAAAGCGTGATGACACGTGTGCTGTCCCTGCCCTCCTGCTCGCCTTGCACAATGAACCGGCGCATCACGTTCAGCTTGGTGGCCGAAGCCACCTTCTTGTTCAGGAGCAAGGCATCCAGCTGCTGCTCGTGCAGCTCCTTCTGCCCCGTCTCTTCATAATAGGAGGCGAGCGAATACATCGCCATCGCATTATCCGGCTCTTCCGCCAGCACTGTCTTATAGATTTCGTAGGCCTGCTCCTTCTTGCCGTTCTGCATATAGACATCGCCCAACACCACCCGGTAGCGCATGTCGTTGGGGTATTCTTCCACCAGGCTCTCTATTTCGTGGAAGGCATTCTTGTCGTCCTTCTTTTGCAGGTAGATGCGGAACTTCTCCATGCTGAGCTGCTCGTTCTTACCCATCCGCTCCTCCAGCGTGTTCAGTATGCCGATGACCTTGTCGTACTCCTCCTGCCGGTTGTAGATGTCCAGCAGGCTGTACAGCGGATCCAGCTTGTCGGTGAAGCGATTTTTCATCCCTTCCAGCAGAGCGGCGGCCTTTTCCGTTTCGTTCTGTTGCAGATAAAGGTTCGCCAATCCCTGGCTGTACCAGTAGTTGTCGGGTGCATTCTCCACCGCTTTCTCCAGAGCGGTTTGTCCCAACGCCTTCTGCTTGAGAAACATATAATACTGCGCCACCTCATACAAGGCCGACGATGCATTCGGGTTAATCGCCAGGCAGTGCTGCAACAGGTCGAAAGCGGCGCCATACTCCTTCTTCACCTTCAGACGTGCCGCTTCCAGAAAATAGTAGTCGTAGCGCCGTTGCTGTTCGGGAGTAAGTTCCTGTATGGTAGGCACAACCGTCTTTTTCGGTTTCTTGCTTCTCTTTTTCTCCTTTCCAGGCGCATTCGCCGCAGCCAGAGGAGCCGCTCCGCCGACAACGCCGCCTGTCACCCCGCCCAACAACGCTCCGTACGAAGAGAGGCTGAAAGAGCAGGCCAAAAGAAAGAGTATTGTTTTCAGACTGATTTTCATCTGTTTAGCTATAAGTTTTTTAGACCATAATATTGCGTTTGACAAACACTTGTATTTGAGACGACAGACACTTGTGTTTGACGAGACAGACGCAAGTGTTTGAGACGACAGACACAAGTGTCTGTCAAACGAGTCAATATATACCTATTTCTTGCCCGTATGACCGAAGCCTCCGGCACCCCGTTCCGTCTCGTCCAGTGTTTCCACTTCCTGCCACACCGCCTGTTCGTGGCGTGCTATCACCAGTTGGGCGATACGTTCTCCATCTTCAATCACAAATGTATCGGCAGAAAGGTTCACTAGAATGACACAAATCTCGCCGCGGTAATCGGCATCAATCGTCCCGGGGGAGTTCAGCACCGTCACTCCCTTCTTGATAGCCAGTCCGCTGCGGGGGCGCACCTGTGCCTCAAAGCCTGCGGGCAGGGCTATATAAAGGCCTGTAGGCACCAGGCACCGCTGCATAGGGGCCAGTAATAGAGGTTCATCGAGGTTAGCACGGAGGTCCATCCCTGCGGACAACGCCGTGGCGTATGACGGAAGCGGATGCTTCGATTTATTGATGATCTGCACGTTCAGCATGATATGTTTTCTTCTTTGTAAGTTCTTATTCTTTATTTAATTGGGCGAAAATACGGCTTTTAAAGGAAAATAGTGATACATTTGCAGTTAAATAATAGTAACTTCAACGCAAAAGAACCATGATGAATTGGAATACCCTCCTATCTGCCAAACGTTTCGGACTGGAAGAGTTTCACCAGGAACGTCACGAAAACCGTTCGGAATTTCAACGGGACTATGACCGCCTTATCTTCTCCGCCCCCTTCCGACGATTGCAAAACAAGACTCAGGTATTCCCGCTGCCCGGCAGTATCTTTGTACACAACCGACTGACGCACAGTCTGGAAGTCTCTTGCGTAGGCCGTTCATTAGGCAATGATGTCTCCAAAGCCCTCATTGCCTGCCACCCGGAACTGCAAAACAGCTACCTCACCGAGATAGGCTCCATCGTCTCCGCCGCCTGCTTGGCACACGACTTGGGCAATCCGCCCTTCGGACATTCGGGCGAACGCGCCATCTCCACCTTCTTCTCCGAAGGGAAAGGAATCTCCCTGAAAGAGCAACTGACATCCGCCCAATGGGAAGACCTGACCCACTTTGAGGGAAACGCCAACGCCTTCCGCCTGCTCACCCACCAGTTTGAAGGAAGACGGAAGGGAGGATTCGTCCTCACCTACTCCACCCTGGCAAGCATCGTGAAATACCCTTTTTCGGCAAGTCTTGCCGGCAAGAAGTCAAAATTCGGATTCTTCACCACCGAGGAAGAGAGTTTCCGCCGCATCGCCGAAGAGCTGGGCATGAAGAAGCAGAACGACTCTCCGCTGAAATATGCCCGCCATCCATTGGTCTATCTCGTAGAGGCCGCCGACGACATCTGCTACCAGATGATGGACATCGAAGATGCCCACAAGCTGAAAATCCTGACCACGCAGGAGACCAAAGAGCTGCTTCTCTCCTACTTCTCGGAAGAGCGCCGGGCACATCGGCTCCGGACAATGGAGATTGTGAGCGACACCAACGAGCAGATAGCCTACCTGCGTTCCAGCGTCATCGGACTGCTTATCGAAGAGTGCGTGCAGGCCTTCGTCAACAACGAAGAGGCTATCCTGGAAGGGGAGTTCGAAGGAAGCCTCATCAAACACATCTCCGAACTGCCCGCCAATGCCTACAGCCACTGCTCCGCCCTCTCGCAAGAGAGGATTTACCGCTCACGCGATGTGCTGGACATAGAGCTTGCCGGATTCCGCATCATCAGCACCCTGCTCGAACTGATGATGGACGCGGTCGCCTCACCGGAAAAGGCGTATTCACAATTGCTCATCAACCGTGTATCGAGCCAATATCACATAAAGGCAACCGCGCTCTACGAAAGGATACAGGCCGTACTGGACTACATCTCCGGCATGACCGACGTCTTCGCGCTCGACCTCTACCGAAAGATAAACGGAAACAGTCTGCCGGCAGTATAAAGACGGTCGGACTGACATTTTGCAACAAGACAAGCCGCCAGACAGTACAACAAAGAAACAACACACAATAAAATTAAATATTTCATTTATATTTTGATTTCAAAATGATAGTTCATACTTTTGCCGTACAAATAAGAATGAAACTTTAAAACAATCTAATCATGGAATCAAAAAGAATAGAAGCCACTCGCATAGAAAGCGACTTAATCGGCGCCCGCGAAATACCCGCCAGTGCCCTGTATGGAGTTCAAACGCTCAGAGGCATTGAAAACTTCACAATCAGCAAATTTCATCTGAACGAATACCCTTTGTTCATCAACGGACTTGCCATCACCAAGATGGCTGCCGCCAAAGCCAACTATGAACTGGACTTGCTGACCGAAACACAAAAAAATGCCATCATTACCGCCTGCCAAGAAATCATCGACGGCAAACACCATGAACAATTCCCCATAGACATGATTCAAGGCGGCGCAGGAACCACCACCAACATGAACGCCAATGAAGTGATTGCCAACCGCGCACTGGAAATCATGGGACACCAACGCGGCGAATACCAATTCTGTTCGCCCAACGACCACGTGAACGGCTCGCAATCCACCAACGATGCCTACCCCACCGCCATCCACATCGGCATGTACTATTCACACCTCCGCTTCCTGCCCCACTTGCAGGCACTGATAGAGGCATTCCGCCGGAAAGGAACGGAATTTGCCTCCATCATCAAGATGGGACGCACCCAGTTGGAAGATGCTGTTCCCATGACTTTGGGACAGACATTCAACGGCTTCGCCAGCATCCTGGAAGATGAAATCCACCACCTGGACGAAGCGGCAGCAGACTTCCTGACCGTGAACATGGGAGCTACCGCCATCGGAACCGGTATCTGCGCCGAACCGGGCTATGCCGAGAAATGCGTGGCAGCACTGGCAGAGATAACAAAGTTCCCGTTCAAGCTATCCAACGACCTGGTAGGCGCCACTTCCGACACCTCCTGCCTGGTAGGCTACGCCTCTGCCTTGAAGAGAGTGGCTGTAAAACTGAACAAAATCTGCAACGACCTGCGCCTTTTGGCAAGCGGTCCGCGCTGCGGATTCGGAGAGTTCAACCTGCCCGCCATGCAGCCCGGCTCCTCCATCATGCCCGGCAAGGTCAATCCGGTCATCCCGGAAGTGATGAACCAGATTTGCTACAAAGTCATCGGCAACGAGCTTTGCGTCACCATGGCCGGCGAAGCCGCCCAGATGGAGCTGAACGCCATGGAACCTGTCATGGCACAATGCTGCTTCGAATCGGTAGATTTGATGATTAACGGTCTGGACACCCTGCGCACCCGCTGCGTGGAAGGCATCACAGCCAATGCGGAACGTTGCAGAACATACGTGCACAACAGCATCGGCGTTGTCACCGCACTGAACCCCGTCATCGGTTACAAGAATTCGACCAAGATAGCCAAGGAAGCCTTGGAAACCGGACGAAGCGTTTATGAGTTGGTATTGGAGCACGGCATCCTGAGCAAGGAAGACCTCGACACCATCTTAAGCCCCGAAAACATGCTGCACCCCGTGAAACTGGATATACATCCGAAGAAATAAGCGGAAAACAATTCCACTATAAAACAAATCACCCTTGCCGCAGTCAGCTGTGACAAGGGTGATTCGTTTTATCCAAATTTATCCAAACAGATTACATATCTATGTCCGTCAGGTTGAATTTCAGGTCGAACGAGAGTTCCACACGGTTGGAGAGCTTTACCTCATATTCCCGGCGGTTTTTCTCTATCTTTTTGACCGTAGTATCGGGATAGTTCTTCCGGATATACTCCTGAATCTGGGCCGGCACGATGGCAGAGGGGACGGACGATGCCTTGCAGTCTATCTCTTCCCAATTGCCCTTACTGTCAAAATCGATGTGTGCACCGTCGGTAAAGATTACCTCATAGCTCTTCGACATGAGTTCGGTCTCTACTTTGGCAAGCGCCACCTTACGGTCGGCAAAATGCTGTTTGATGAGTTGTTGCGCCGTGGCGGGAAGTTGGTTCACCTGAATGGGCTTCTCGTTGTCGGCACGAAGGACTGATGTGCACAAGGTGAACAGGCACACAAGGAGGAATGTCAATTTCTTCATGATTCTTTCTTTTTAGAGTTGAAAATCTATTATTTATTTCATACACAAGTCCTGAAAGCACTTTGTACACTCCAGAACCAATACAAATCTAACAAATAAATGAAGAGTTTGTTTATCGGGAGAGCTTAAAATAAATGAAAAAAGGAGGTATGCCGCTGTTTCGACACCCTCCTTCTTTTATACTTGATATCTAATAAAAATTATTATCAGCTGCGGTTCGCACGCTTGCGCTCCAACTCATCAAGGATAACCTTGCGCATGCGCATGGACTTCGGAGTTACCTCTACATATTCATCCTCCTTGATGTATTCCAACGCTTCTTCCAAAGAGAATTGTACGGGAGGAATCAGGCGCGCTTTCTCGTCCGAACCGCTGGCACGCATGTTGGTCAGCTTCTTGGACTTCGTGACGTTGATTACCAAGTCATTGTCGTGGGAATGTTCGCCCACCACCTGACCGGCATATACCTCCTCCTGCGGGAAGATGAAGAACTTACCACGGTCCTGCAACTTATCGATGGCGTATGCGAATGCCGTACCGCTCTCCATGGCAATCATTGAGCCGTTGGTGCGGCGCTCTATCTCGCCCTTGTAGGGTTGGTACTCCTTGAAGCGGTGCGCCATGATGGCCTCACCGGCAGAGGCGGTCAATACGTTGGTACGCAGCCCGATGATGCCGCGAGACGGCATGTCGAACTCCAGGTTCACCCGTTCGCCGGTGCTCTCCATCTTCACCATTTCGCCCTTACGACGGGTCACCATATCAATCATCTTGCTGGCATATTCCTCGGGCACGTTGATGGTGAGCTCCTCGATAGGCTCGCACTTCACGCCGTCAATCTCCTTGAAGATAACCTGCGGCTGACCCACCTGCAGTTCGTAGCCTTCGCGACGCATGGTCTCAATCAGCACAGAGAGGTGGAGCACACCACGGCCTGAGACAATCCACTTGCCGTCCTCCTCGCTCTTGCGTACGCGGAGTGCCAGGTTCTTGTCCAATTCCTTCGTCAGGCGTTCGTGGATGTGGCGGGAAGTGACGAACTTACCCTCCTTACCAAAGAAGGGAGAGTCGTTGATGGTGAAGAGCATGCTCATGGTAGGCTCGTCGATGGCGATGGGCGGCAATGCCTCCGGGTTCTCGTAGTCGCAGATGGTGTCGCCGATTTCAAAGCCTTCGATGCCCACCAGCGCACAGATATCGCCCGAGGAGACCTCCTGCACCTTCACGCGGCCCATGCCCTCGAAGGTATGCAGTTCTTTGATTTTGGACTTCACGATGCTGCCGTCACGCTTTGCCAGAGAGACATTCATGCCTTCACGCAACGTGCCACGGTGCACGCGGCCCACGGCGATACGTCCGGTATAAGAAGAGTAGTCTAACGAAGTCACCAGCATCTGCGGCGTGCCTTCCAACTGCTCGGGAGCAGGGATGTTCTCCAGAATGCAGTCCAGCAAGGGGCAGATGTTGTCGGTCGGCTGCTGCCAGTCGGTGCTCATCCAGTTGTTCTTTGCCGAACCGTAGATAACGGGGAAGTCCAGCTGGTCTTCGGTGGCGTTCAAGCTGAACATCAGGTCGAACACCATTTCGTACACCTCTTCGGGGCGGCAGTTGGGTTTATCCACCTTGTTCACCACCACGATAGGTTTCAGTCCTATTTCCAACGCTTTCTGCAACACGAAGCGGGTCTGCGGCATGGGACCCTCAAAGGCATCCACCAGCAGGATGCATCCGTCCGCCATGTTGAGCACACGCTCCACTTCGCCGCCGAAGTCGCTGTGTCCCGGAGTATCGATGATGTTGATTTTGGTGTCTTTGTAGTTGATGGAGACGTTCTTCGAGAGAATCGTTATACCTCGCTCACGTTCCAGGTCGTTGTTATCCAGCATTAATTCACCTGTGCTTTGGTTGCTTCGGAAAAGGTTTCCGGCCAAAAGCATCTTGTCAACGAGCGTCGTTTTCCCATGGTCCACATGGGCAATAATTGCAATGTTTCGAATGTTTTGCATACAAATACCTATTATTTGGGGCGCAAAGATAGTGATTTTGTATGAGATACATGATAGAAACACGGCTTTTTGTGATACTCCGGCAAATGAGAAAGTCGTACGGAAGTGTGCCGTTTTTCTGCCGGAAAGAGGCGGTTTTCCTCAATAAATCCTTATATTAGCGGCTTAAATCTGAAAAAAATGATTTTAAATCCGGGAAATAGCATCAAATTGAACGAACAGGAGTACCATGATGTCTTCAAGGCATATTATGGTTCACTCTGTTCGTTTGCCTGCCAGTATGTGGAAGACCCGGAGCTGGCAGCCGACATTGTGCAAGATGGTTTTGTCAAGCTGTGGCAACTGCGCAACGACTTCTACTACCGCCACCAGGTGAAAGCCTTTCTCTACACGACAGTGCGCAACCGCTCGCTGAACGAACTGGAGCATTCCAAGGTTGCCTACGAATATGAACAGAAAATCAAAGCGAAACAGACAGATGCTTTCTTCCATGATGCCGTGGTGGAAGAGGAGACGCTCCGGATGCTTTCGAAAGCCATCGGGAAGCTGCCCCCGCAGATGAAGGCCATCATGCAGCTGGCGTTGGAGGGAAAGAAGAATGCCGAGATTGCCGAAGCCCTCCAAATCTCTCCCGAAACGGTGCATACACTTAAAAAGACAGCTTATAAGAAACTGCGTAAATACCTTACGGATTACTACTATTGTTACCTTCTTCTTTTTCTGTAACTTAGAATCAAGCAGAATATTCGAATTTCATTCAGGCCGTTACTAACTTCCAGAGTACCTGAAAACAAGTGTTATGACGTTGATAAATAACTCCTCTTTTACCTATAAATAAGTGAGCTGTTTGCAGCCAGCCAATAGGCTGTTTATAGACTGCCCATCGGCTGTATGCAAACAGCTAATTGGCTGTCTATAGACAGCCCACTTGTTTTTGGGCAAAACAGAAGTTGTTTTCCATAGGTTAGAATTTATTTCTCTACAAAAAAGTTTTAATAATAGTCACCATGTTTTCAAATAAGCCTGTTCTATAATAAAAGATACTCTAAAACTAGTCAAATTATGATAAATGGGGATTTTCGTATAGCCCGTCTGATTTCCGGTTATTTATCCGGTAGCATCACTCCGGAAGAGCGTGTGCATTTGGATGAATGGCGGAAAGAGAGCATGGAGCATGAAGCACTTTTCCAAAGGATTTGCGATGAAGAGTACCGGAAGCAGCAAGTGGCACGCAAGACGTACTATGATTCGCAAGCTGGATGGCAAGAAGTGGAACGGCGAATCAGGCGTATGAATTTCAGGCGGAAGTACTTGACGATGGTGCGTTATGCAGCCATTTTGGCGGTGCCTGTTTTGGTATTGGCACTGGCGCTTCAGAACAGTCCGGAAGCTCCGTCGGCAGAAAGTCATTCGTTGTTGGCCGCTCAGTCGATAGTGCCGGGTGAGGCAAAGGCGATTCTTACGTTGGACAATGGCGAGACTGTCTTTCTGGACAAGAACGTCGGTGAGCAGCAGGCACGATTGTTGGGCGAGCAGATGCTGGTGGATTCTACCACATTGAGCTACCATGCTGCGCAAAAGGTGGAGCAGTCAGCTCCTATGTATAATAAGGTGGAAATACCTCAGGGTGGAGAATATAAGCTGGTATTGAGCGATGGCACGAAAGTGCATCTTAATTCACTGAGCAGCCTGCGTTTTCCGGTTACGTTTGAGGCCGGAAAACGGGAGGTGGAGCTGGTGGGAGAGGCCTTTTTTGAGGTAAGCAAAGCCGGGACTCCTTTTGTGGTGTGTACAAAAGGCATGCAGATAGAGGTGCTGGGAACCGCTTTCAATGTCTCGGCCTATCCGGGAGAAGAGTACCAGACCACCCTTGTCTGCGGCTCGGTGAAAGTGAATGCCGACGGAGGCGAGAGTTTGGTGCTGCGTCCCTCACAGCAAGCTTTGTGGATGCCGGGCGACGGAGAGATGCAGGTGCGTACGGTGGATACCACCTTCTACACCTCGTGGGTGAAGGGGAAAATCAACTTCAAGGACCGGAGATTGGAGGAGATCATGAAGACCTTGTCGCGCTGGTATAACATCGAGGTGAAGTATGCCAACGAGGCTTTGAAGAACAAACGATTCGGCTGTAACGTGAACCGTTACGAAGAGATTACCCCTTTCCTCGAACTGCTGGAGGCGACGGGAAACATACATGCCGGAATAGACGGGAAAACAATTACATTTCATAACTAACCATTAATCATTGTTCAATTATGACTAAAGAACAGAGCTACACCAGTTTTTGGAAAAGTGGAAAACGTATATGGATTGCATTCCTGTTTTTCAGTTTCATTATGATTGGTTTTGTGCAGGCTGCCAATACGGCGTTTGCGCAGGCAACAGTCACAGTAAATTTAAAGGATGTCACGTTGAGTGACGTCTTGTGGGAAATTCAGCGTCAGACGGACTTTACCTTCATCTACAGCACCAGTGACGTGAATAAGGTGAAGGTGGAGGATCTGAATGTAAAGAACGAGAAGATTTCGGCTGTGCTGGACCGCTGCCTCAAGGATAGCGGTTTGGCCTATATGGTGAAAGACGGTGCGATAGCCATCCGTCCTGCCCACGAAGTGAAGGCGGTGGAGCAGGAACGCGTTGTCACCGGTACTGTGGTGGACGAAACGGGCGAACCGGTCATCGGAGCCAACGTCCTGGTGAAGGGAACCGCCAACGGACAGATTACCGACCTGAACGGACATTTCTCCATCAAGGTGGAACAGGCTACAGTGACATTGGTGGTATCCTATGTGGGCTATGTGCGCCAAGAGGTGAAAGCCACTGCCGGCCGGCAGGTGAAGGTGGAGTTGCACTCCGATGCCAACCTGATGGAGGAAGTGGTGGTGACCGGTTACGGTACGTTCAAGAAGTCGGCATACGCCGGTTCGGCCTCCAACCTGAAGTCGGATAAGTTGCAGGACATTCCGGCCACCTCTTTCAAGGACCTGCTGCAAGGCAATGCGCCGGGTGTGCAGTTCTCCTCTCCGTCCGGACAGCCGGGTGCTTCCACATCGCTGAGCATCCGTGGTATGGGTTCGTTCAACGCCAGCAACTCGCCGCTCTATGTCATCGACGGGGTGCCTGTGCGCTCGGGAAGCATCAACACCATGAGTTCGGATGCAGGGCTCGACATCATGTCCACCATCAACAGTTCCGATATTGAGTCGGTTACGGTCATCAAGGATGCCGCTGCCGCATCTCTGTACGGTTCACGTGCTGCCAACGGCGTGGTGGTGATTACCACCAAGAATGGCCAGGCAGGCAAACCCAAAATCTCGCTCAAGGCAGATTGGGGTAAGTCGGACTTCGCGATGGACTACCGTCCGGTGATGGGTGGAGCAGAACGCCGCCAGTATATCTACGATGGCTTGAAGACAGCCCAGTTGCTGAAAGGAAAGAGCGAAGAAGAGGCTACGGCAGCTGCCGATAAAGAAATCGATGACTTTGCACCCGTGCCCTGGTGCGGATATGTGAACTGGGACGATGTCATGTTCCAGAAAGGAAACCATGAATCTTACGAGGCATCTCTTTCGGGAGGTACGGATCGGTTTAAATACTACTCTTCACTCTCTTATCTGAAGCAAGAGGGTATTGCCATCAATTCAGGTCTGGAGCGCATCAGCGGCCGCCTGAATGTGGATTACCAGGCTACCAACCGCCTGAAGGTAGGGGCTAACATGCTGTTTGCCACAGTCAATCAGGATGTGTATGGCGAAGGTACTTCTTATACTTCTCCTTTCTACTCGTCCCGTAATGCGGTAGTTCCTTCGGATGCCGTTTACAACGAGGACGGCTCTTGGAACCGCAGTTTTATCCGCAACGGAGACCGTAACCCGGCTCTGTCGGCCGCTTACGACTACCAGCGCGAATACGTGACCCGCTCTTTCAATACCATTTACGGTGAATACGAGTTCCTGAAGAACTTGAAGTTCCGTTCTACCTTCAGCTACGACTATGTGAATACCAAGGGCAAGGATTGGAGCGACCCACGTACTTCCAACGGTGACGATGTCAACGGAGGTATGAGCAAGAAGTTCTATGAATACAAGAAAATGGTATGGGCCAACCGCTTGACCTATAGCTGGAACATTGCCAACGACCACCACTTCGACGCCCTGGCCGGTTACGAGATTGACGACCAGTATCGCGACTACCTGTCGGGCTATGCCACCAATTTCGCGACCTACGACAAGAATGAAATCAGCAACGGTATGAAGACCGAATCGGTAGGCGGTAGCGACACCCGTACCCGTATGGTGTCTTACCTCTTCCGTTTGAACTACGACTATAAGAACCGCTACTACCTGGGCGCCAGCTTCCGTACCGACGGCAGTTCGCGTTTCCAGCGCGACAACCGTTGGGGTAACTTCTGGTCTGTTTCTGCTGCATGGCGTGCCATCGAAGAGAATTTCATGGAGCCTGTCAAGGGATGGCTGACCGACTTGAAGCTGCGTGCCTCTTACGGTGTGAACGGTACGCTTCCTTCCGACTATTTCGGCTATATGGGACTCAGCAGCCTGACCAACGGCTATATGGAGCAACCGGGCATCAGCCAGTCTCAAATCAGGAACGACAACTTGAAATGGGAGACCAACTATAACTTCAACTTAGGTCTGGACTTCGCTTTGTGGAACCGCATCAACGTGACGCTGGAATACTACACACGTACCACCAAGAACCTGTTGATGGACCGTCCCGTTTCCATGACCACCGGTTTCAGCAGTTACCTGATGAACATCGGCGAGGTGAAGAACAAGGGTGTGGAACTGGAAATAAGCTCCACGAACATCCGTACCAAGGATTTCAGCTGGAACACAACCTTCAACATCTCGCACAACAAGAATGAGGTGGTGACGCTGGACGGCATGCAGACCGAGATTATCAGCGGTACGCAGATTCACAAAGTGGGCCACTCCTACCGTACCTTCTACATGAAAGAGTTTGCAGGCATCAATCCTGAGACCGGTGCTCCGCAATTCTATACCAACGAATTGGATGAAAACGGTCGCTACAAGAAAGACATCACGGAGGAAAGCACGGAGGCTCGTGCCATCGTACTGGATAAGCATGCCGAACCTACCGCCATCGGTGGCTTGACGAACACGCTGCGCTACAAGTGGTTCGACTTCAGTTTCATGTTCTCTTATCAGTTTGGCGGTTATTCGTACGACACGTGGGCGCAGAAGACCGAACACGGTGGTTATGACCTGGAAGCCAATATTCCTACCTACTATAGAGACAGCTGGAAGAAGCCGGGCGATGTAACCCGATATGAATTGTTCTATGACAAGTCTTCGGCATACGCCATGAACAAGATTACCTCTACACGTCGTCTGCACAGCACGGACTTCATCCGTCTGAAGACGTTGACATTCGGCGTTACCGTGCCGAAGGAGTGGACTCGCCGGATTGGCATCGACAATGTACGCCTCTACACTTCGGCAAACAATCTGTGGACATGGGCGGCGTTCGACTACTACGACCCCGAAGCCGTGCGCAGCGGTACTGCCATCTGGGGAACACCTCCTCTGAAGACGGTTACTTTCGGTATAAACGTAAATTTCTAACCCTTAAAAAAACGAACTGTTATGAAGATATTTAAATACTTATTGATTAGTTCCGTACTGTTTACCGCCACTTCCTGCGGAAACGACTGGCTGGATTTGGAACCCTCTACTTCGGTGGATACGGAAACCAGCATCAAGATATTGTCGGACGTGGAATTTACGCTGAACGGCATCTACAGCACGATGCAGAATTCGAATGCCTATTCGGGCAGATTGGTCTATTATGCAGACGCTACGGGCGATGACATGCAGGCAGTCAGCTCCACCAAGCGTGTGGGCAATTACTACCTGTTCGGCTTTTCTGCCGACAACGGTCCCAGCAGCCACTGGTCCTATCTCTACTCCATCATTCAGAACTGCAACCTGATTCTGATGAACATCGACAAGATTGCCATTGACGAAGATGATGCCAGCTATCGCGACGACCTGAAGGGAGAGGCACTTGCCATTCGCGGATTGGCACTGTTCGACCTGACCCGTCTCTTCGGTTATCCTTATACGAAGGACAACGGCGCCTCCCTCGGTGTGCCCATCGTGGAAGGACTCTCCACCATCGACAGCAAGCCGAAGCGCAATACTGTGGCAGAGTGCTACACCCAAGTGATAGACGACCTGGAGCAGAGCGTCAGCCTGTTGAGCGGAAAGTTTAAGAAAGGTAAGTTCAACAAGTGGGCGGCCATGTCGCTGCTGAGCCGCGTCTATCTGTACAAAAACGACAATGAGAATGCCTTCAAGTATGCGACGGAAGCCATCAAGGGAGCCGAGAAGCAGAAGTATGCGTTGTGGACCAACGAAGAGTATCCCACCATCTGGGCAAACGACGCTTCCGCCTCGAAACCGGGCGAAGTGCTGTTCGAGATTGTCAACCTGACCACCGACAGCCCGGGCAAGGAGAGCATGGGCTACCTGAGTTCCAAAGATGGTTACGATGACATCTGCATCACCTGCTCCTTCTATCACTTCCTGCTGGAAGACCCGGACGATGTGCGCCTGAAGTTGCTGAGCTTCGACAAGACCTATTATGCCTACGTCAATAAGTACCAGCCGCAGGAGGGCGAGAACATCGAGGATGCCAACATCCCGCTTATCCGTCTGTCCGAAACCTATCTGATAGCTGCCGAGGCTGCCGTGAAGCTGAACGACAACACCGCTGCCGTGAAATACCTTGACCCCATCGTGCGCAGGGCGAACCCCGACAATACGGTAGAGGGAACCACCGTCACGCTGGAACGCGTGTTGAACGAACGCCGCAAGGAGCTGGTGTGCGAAGGACATCGCATGTACGATGCCGTAAGAAACGGACTTTCGATAGAACGCCTGAACGAGACGGACAAGAAACTGTCGAAAACCAAGCATAGCGCGAAGTACATGAAAGACATCAACTGGGACTTCTTCAGAATCCTGCTTCCCATCCCCAAACGCGAGATGGATGCGAACCCCAACATGGTGCAGAACCCCGGCTATTGATAACTCAAGGAGGTCTCAAAACACGAAAAAGAGAATGAAATGATAGATCTTAGGCACGGATTTCACGGAATTAATTAAGAAGAAAGCCGTGTAATTCCGTGCCTAAAAGAAAATGAAAAGCATGTTTCTGACACACTCCCTTAAATAAATAACCTATGAACAAGATAAGTTTAGTGAAGCTTTCTCTTGTGGTATCTATTCTGACCTTTATGAGTTCCGGCATCTCTGCCGGAACTCTTGGTTTGGACGGCAAGAAGAAAGAGAAGGAGAAGAAGGAAGTGGAACTGTCGGCAGACGGTCCCTACGTGATTTACCGCCCGGACGGCAAGACGCGCATCGTCAGCGTGGATGTCAAAGGAAGAATCTGCGACACCACCTACACGGTGCTGCCGAAGGACTTCCGGCTGCACGTGACCGACCACAAAGGGAAATCGTCGTTCGATGTCAAGCTGCATCCCATCAAATGTCCCGACTGGAACTACCGTCAACCGGACAAGGTATTTGTGATGTCCGACCCGCACGGCAGGCTGGACTGCGTCATCAGCCTGCTCCGAGGAAACGGCATCATCAACAAGGAGTATCGCTGGGACTTCGGCAAGAATCACCTGGTGGTCATCGGCGACATCTTCGACCGTGGCAAAGACGTGCCGCAAATCTTCTGGCTCTTCTACAAACTGGAGGCGGAAGCGGAGCAGGCAGGCGGGCGCGTCTCGTTCCTGCTGGGCAACCACGAACCGATGGTGCTTGCCGGAGATTTGCGCTATGCGAAGGAGAAGTATAAGGCGCTTGCCGAGAAATTAGGCATCAGCTATCGCAAGCTGTTCGGCGCCGACACGGAGCTGGGACGTTGGCTGGGCACCCGCAACACGATGCAGGTCATCGGGAAAGACCTCTATGTACACGCCGGACTGGGAAAGGAGTTCTACGACCGCAACCTCGACATCCCGACAGTGAACCGCGAAATGAGCCGTGCCTTGTTCCTAAGCAAGAAGGAACGCAAGGCATTGTCGCCCCTCACGGCCTTTCTTTACGGAAACAACGGTCCCATCTGGTACAGAGGGCTGGTGAGGAAGGACGCGAAGTACCACCCCTTGCCTGCCGACTCTCTGCAACTGCTGCTGAAACGCTACAAGGTGCGCCGCATCATCGTAGGACACACCATCTTCAAGGACATCTCCACCTTCTATGGCGGAAAGGTCATCGGTGTCAATGTGGACAACAAGGAGAACCGCGAGAAGAAACGCGGACGTGCGGTGCTGATTGAGCGCGACAAGTATGTGGTAGTGGGCGACAAAGGGGCGAAGCGGACATTGCCGGTTGATTAGTCTTCCCCACCCTTGCCGCTGAAGACACCTCTGCATCAACCGGTGGAATCTACGGTGAGTCCGGCCCCTTCAGGTGCTATCGGGGTTCCGTCTCCAGCTGTGTCAGTATCTCCACCGGCGATGCTTCTTTCAGGAGCACGACTTTCTCTTTATCCAGCAGGTAGAGAGTAGGCATGGCGGGAAGGATGTACAATTCCTTGTCGGTGAAGGAGGTGTCGGCCGTTCCGGCTATCCACCCGGCAGGGAGGGGATATCCGGAGGAGGTGTCCGTCTCGTGCTCGCTTTCGGTATTGATGGCAAGTACGGTGAGGCGTTGGTCGCGCAACAGCTCGCCTAAGAGACGGTCGGCTTGCAACTGTGCGATGGTCTCACGGCAGTGGCGACAGTCGGGATTATAGAACAGCAGGAGCAACCGGGAGGCGGAAGGAGTGGTGTGCAACGTTTGGCTCTGCCCGTCCCGGGTGCGGTAGGCAAAGTCGGTTGCCGGGGTGCCGGGACGGTTCTTCAGGGCGGCGGCAAGCAGGAAGCGTGGACGCGACTTCTCGGTTTCGTCCAGCAGAGAGGTGCGGACCTGTTCTTCCAGAAAAGGGATGAAATGTTCCTCGTTCCGCATGGGCGAATCGGAAGTATGAAGGTACTTCTCCGCCAGTTCGGCAAGCAGCAGGTAGGCAGGTTTGTCGGCCTCGGCACGCTGCATCAGGGAGTGCACAGCTTGGGTGCGTGCATCGGCTTGCGCATGAGGGAAGAGGGAGAGGTAGTTGACGATATTCTGCTCCACGAAGTCGGGATGACGGCTGCGCAAGGTGTCGGCAAAGTCCATGCAGTCCCAGAAGTGCGCCAGCAGGTAGGCTGCACGCTCGTGGGGAGTGCGCAAGGTAGAGGGGATGGCAGGCAGAGGCAGGTCAAGAGCCAGGGTATCGGGCGGGAGACTGCCTGCGGCGGTTGTTGTCGGAACCTTCCAAAGAGGACATGCCTTCATGTTGCCGATGAGGAGAGACAGGAGGCATATCGAAAAGAGTGAGAAAGCAGTAGTTGGTTTCATCAGTTAGCAGATTTTGGGACTTTAATCTAAGTTTCGCATATCTCTGATAGGGTGTCAGGATACAAGTTGACGAGGCTACGAGGCGGAGTCACCCAGGAGTCTATCTGCATCCTATTCATGAAACAGGCAGATAGGAGAATCTTGTACCCTTGTTTACTTGTTCACTGAAAGCAAGTTCAGAAACTTGCGAAACTTGAGTCAATGTCTGTTGATTGGTGCAAATATAGCGCTTTTTCCAATGCGAGACGCGTTTTCCTTTCTTTTTTACGATTCGCGAAGGAGGCAACATTCACCCGTCGCAACGCATATAACGTATTCATTATCAATGCAGGGATATCCCCCGGTGCATCCGTGACACCGATTGCCGGCATGCAAATGAGGGCGGCTGTATCGGGAATAGTCCGACAAGGATTGAAGTTTAGCCACGT
The DNA here is from genome assembly GCF_029057325.1 of Bacteroides sp. Classification (GTDB taxonomy): domain Bacteria; phylum Bacteroidota; class Bacteroidia; order Bacteroidales; family Bacteroidaceae; genus Bacteroides. Next base: position 31,885 of record NZ_JAICZW010000185.1, read on the forward strand.
AAACGGCTGAATAGCAACAAAAAGCATTCCAAAAGTTTATAATGTTAAAAAACGTGATTATCAATCGATTAATAGCATATCTTCGCCTTTTCTCAAGAAAAAAGCAGTAGATTTGTGCGCCGATTGTATGCATAAAAAAGGAAATGAGCTCATTAGGTAATGAAAAACAAGTCTGATAATAATATGCTGTCAGCTCAAATACTGATTGATAATAAACAATTCACATCGAGTGTACATTGTTCTTATTATGCCGTATTTCAGTATATGAAATACATGCTTGCCAATACATCTGATAGGCCCATAACATTTGCAACACAAGATGCACATAGCGGAGAGTCCTCACATGAATATATCCTCACGGAAATAAAGAACAGAATCAATGCAAAACCTCAAATGATTCGTACATTTACTCAAACGGTAAGACTGCTAAAAAACAACCGTGTAGATGCCGACTATCATCACAAAGATTTTTCCGATGAAGAGAGTATCACTTGCAGGGACCTTGCGAATACATTAATTACCAACCTCAAAACATATTCCGGAAACCTATGAACAAAGAAAATATTGAGAAGCAGTTACGTGCTTGGGCTTCCCGGATGACTAAAAAATACACTTGGCTCTTTATCAAATTCGAATTCTGCGAGAGCCGCGGTGTGTTTATGGTATCTTTTTCACCATTAAACCAAATCGAACTTTCAGACGAGTTCAATCTTGATGCCATGCAATTTGCTGATGAGATGAATGCCACCTATGGCGACGAAGCGCCCCTGTTCACTGACGAAGAGAGTTTGTTCTCGCTTTCTCCTAATGCAGAAACAATCGCAGTCCGTTCGTTTGTTTCCGCAAGCGCTCCTTTGCATTATTCTACAAGTATCTCAGCATTGCCACAACGGGCAGTTGCTTCATGGACTTCATCATCAGTCCGCACCACCGCACCTGCCGGCAAGAATTTCCGTCAAACCCAGTCAGAGGCATTTTATGCCATTGCCGCATAATATATATTTATGAGTGAACAAATTCCTTTTCGTGTTGTAGGTCTTCAGGTGGAATCTTTTCAACTGACAGGCAATAAGCTACAGAAAGAGATACCTGTAGAAGTACGTACCGGTTATGAGTTCGGCGTGAATCCCGACAATCACCTGGTTATGGCCAGACTTGCATACACCTACCTTCAAGCCGAAACTGAACTATTACAAATGACACTTGTCAGCACCTTCGACGTTAAGCCTGATGCCTTCCAAACGATGCTTGAAGGAAACACATTCACGCTTCAACCGTTTTTCTCGCAATACCTATCCACTATCAACGTGGGCGCAGCCCGAGGAGAAATACACGCACGCTGTGAGCAAGCAGGTTCCGAAATTGCCAATATCATTCTTCCTCCGGTCAATCTTGTGAAGGCGCTTCCCGACCCGATAGTGATAACGCTGCAATAAGATACAAGAAAACCCTGAAAATTAATTGTTACTGAGAGTTTTCTCGTTCTTATTCATTTACAACCTTGCATCAAACTTCAAAAATTTCAGTTTCCTTTTGCGAATATTTGCTGTTTCCACACACGACCAGCATCTTGATTTAAACAGCGCCTGTATAGTGATGATATAATAATCCGACACCTGCGTTCCGATTGAAAGCGGAAGTTTCTCTTTCAACAGCAGGCTAAAATTTCAGCCGTGCTTCAATCTGCTCCACAGAGGCGTCCTTCAGTATTACCCGTTTTCGGGCATCGAGCAGGTAGAGCGTAGGCATGGCCTTCAGGTCGTATATCTGTTTGCGGGTGAGCTGCAGTCCTTCATCGTAGCCGTCTATCCAGCGGGCAGGAAAGGCTGTCTTTTCCCATACGTCCGTCCTGCCCTCCACGCAGACGGAGAGCACTTTCAACCGGCCGGATGCCAAAAGCCGGTCCACCGGTTGGGACGAAGAGAGCCGTGCCTTCACACGCCGGCAGTTGTCGCAGTCCGGGTCATTGAAGTAAAGGAGGAGGTAATCGGCTTTCAGTTCGGAGAGGCGTCGGCGCGTGCCGTCCCGGCAAATGAAGGCAAAGTCCGCCGCCACATCGCCCGGGCGGTTCTTCATGGCTGTCTTCAACCGTTGGCGGGGGCGTAGCTTGTCTGTCTCCTTCAGGCCGGGATGGTTCACCAGTGCCCGCAGCGCGAGGATGTACAGCTCTTCGTTGTGCATGGGCGAGTTGGGCTCGTAGAGATACTTGTCGGTCAGCGTGATGAAATGGTCTAACATTCTTCTTGCGGCTGAGGCACGACGGAAAAGGGTATCGACGGCCTCCTGCGCATTGGGGGCATAGGGCAGGAGGCCGATGAAATCGACGAATGCCTGTTCGGTAACCTCCGGGCGGTCAATCAGAACCGCATCGGTAAAGTCGAAGTGGTCCCAGTAGTGCAGCGACAGGTAGGCGGCGCGTTCTTCCGGAGTGACCAATATCTCCGGGATATGGGGCAGGCGGAACGACTGCTCCTGCGGAACCTGCGCATACAGGCAGGAGAAGAGGTTACCGAAAAGGCATACGAAGAGCAGAATACGTGGAATATTCATACAAAGTTATTTCTCTGTCAGTGATTCCAACGGTCAGTCGGCCGGTTCAAGCACCACTTGGCGGTTGCCGGACAGGATGGCCAGACTTGCCACTTCGGCTCTGTAGGTCACTCCGTCGATCTCGCAACGGAATTCCACCTTGTCCGTATTCCAATTGAACTCATACTCCTTACGCAGGCGCAAATCGAAAGTCCCGTCTGTGGGCACCGTCACCGCACCAATGCGGCTGTTGTTGCTCACACGCTCGAAAGGAACGAATGTCCTTGCCGGAACATCCGATACCGCACCGTCCGCTTTCCGATACTTTAAGGTGCCGGTGATGGAACGGTTGTTCACGCGGAACGTCTTGTCGAAATAAACCACCCACTCTTTGTCGGAAGATACGGTGATGTCGCCCGCGCTTACCGCCTCTTTTACCTTGAACGGCAGCTTCTTGCGCTCGCCGGATTGGTTTCCGGCAGTGTTGTCAGTCTTCATGGCTGCGGATATGCCAAACGCGCGTTCTTTCTCTCTGTCGGCATCCACCCGGTAGATGAAGCGTCCCGGAACGCCCGGAGCGGCTTGCAGTTTTTCTGTGGTAAGCTTGCAGTCGGCCAGGCGGGCATTGTCAATCTCCAGCATCGGAGCGTCGATGTAGATATCGAACGGCTCTCCGAAAGGATCGGCCGATTTGCCATCCGAACCCGCGAAGCTGGTCACGTCTATCTCAATGTCCACCGGAAGTCCGGGGGTGTAATCCCATTCCAAAGCGTCTGTAGGCTCTGCGGCGTCGCCGGTGGCGTCCGTACCCGCGGCGGCGGTGTTGTTGTACGTCACGCGTGCGGCAAAGCGGAACGGATTGTAGTTGGCCAGCTCGAAAATCACGCTGCGGTAGGTATTTCCCATATACTTGCCCGCATTATCGTTGTTTTTGGCCAATACCGCAGGCAACGTGTTCAGGTTGGAGGCGATACGGATCACTTCCGCACTTTTAGCCTTGGCGGTGTACATAAACACACTGTATTTACCCGTACCCTGTGCCGGATTGTCCGGACGTTTCGGAGTAAACATACAGGCCGTTCCGCCATTGGCGTTGTTTATCTGCGACCAGGCGGTTGCCTCGCTATGATGGAAATCGCATTCGAATTCCTTCACGCCCGCTTTCGCTTCCTCACCCTCCGCATAGTGCATCAGGTTGCTCGTGTAAATCAGGAACTCATCATTCGCGCCGGCATTGAACGGTTCGCCCGGCTGATACGTCGCGGTCAGGTTCCTCATCTGCATGTTGAACTGTACGTTCGCGTGTTTCTTCTGTGGAACCAACCGGTAGAGGATAGGTTCGTCATTTGGTGCGTTGGGGTTGTCATTGCCGTCATACTCGTTCAATCCGTCCAATGTGATGGTAGCCAGTTTCTCCGAGAAACGGAACTTCAGATTCATCCGTTCGAAGTGGTCCGCTTCGATGGTCAGCTGTCGTTCCGCCCCGTCTGTCTGCGTCAGGATACTTTCCAGATAGATGCGTTGCACGCCGGGCGCTTCCGCGATATAGACATACTTGTATCCCCACGTGTTCCATCCTTCCAGCGTGCCGTCCGTACCATATCCCTCGTCTCCTTTATTGATGACAGACAGTTTCATGCCGGAAGCGGCACGCACGTCCAAGTCGTTGGCGGAAATCAACACCTTCATGGGGAAGAGCTCCTGCGGACAGGTCTCGGGGATGGTGAATACGGCTGTCGCCTTGGGACGTTTGTCCGGAGTGGCATCGCCGATGTTTCCGTACAGCTGGGCACCCATCCAAGCCGGTTTGAACGTCTGCTTCTTCATCTTGATGATTTTGATTTTGCGTTGCAGCCGTCCTTTCTTGACGAGCAGCGTACCTTCCAGGCGGTTTTCATCCTCTCCCAGCGGGAAGGTGGTGATGGTGATTTGTCCCTCTCCGGTAGCACCGTTCACGGTGAAGGAGTTTCCGATGGTTGCGGAGGCCACGTTGTTTCCTTCCAGCCAGGTCACCGTGGGTTTGTCGGCTTCGGCATCCAGAGTGCCGGCAGCGGCCGTCACCGTGTAGCGGATGTTGTTATAACCCGTGCCCGGAGCCTGCTCGCTGTCTATCACGTAGGAGGTCTGCTCCACAGAGAGGCTGTATGCCCCGTTGCTCACTTCTTTCACATCGTCGGAGATGGCCACCCACACGTTGTTGGTGGCGGCGGCTGTCAAAGCCTCCTCAAACGTGGCCTGCCCGTAAGAGAGTTTGCCGGTGATGGTCACAATATATTTGTGATTGCGGCGTATCAGGATTTGCTCGCCGTTGGCGTCCACCATCATCACACGGTAATACAGGTCCTGCGCATCTCCATTGTTCCGTCCGTAAAGGATGACGCTGACAGGGTCGTCCTCTTTGTTCTCGCATTCGAACACGTATTGTTCCAGTTCGGTAGTCACTTCGCGGACATCGCTCATTTTCGCCTTGTTGTCGGGAAGGGTGACGAAGGCGTCATCGGCCGAAGGCCATGCAAAGTCGAAGCCTTTTGTGGGGTGGTAGGGGGCTACCGTACCGAAGGCATTCGTGTTATATACCTTGAACCCTTTTACCGTGAACCCTGCGGCGTTTTCGGCCACCGTCACCAACGCATGGTTGCGGATGAGCGTAATCTGATTACCGGCCTCCCGCAATTGTTCGTCAATCTTTGCCTCATTGTCCGGGGCGCAAGCGAAACGCGCCCAATAAATCATTCTGCCGGAGGAGCCTTGCAGCAAGGCCATCACTTCTGCTTCGGACTTGTTGGCGAAGCTGTTCTCCGGAAACTGGCTCATGTTCTGGTTGCCCACAAAATGGATGGTGCGTGTATGGTCGGGCACCTGGGCGTTGAAGCTGCCGGTTGTTTCGCTGGTGGAAGCCAGGGTAGCTGTCGTTGTGGATATGAACAGCCCGTAGTTGTCAAAGCAGAAGAGGGTCATGTCCTGCACCCCTTTTCCGTCATCGTCCACGGCGCGGGTCACCACTTCCTGCATGGCCGGCACATCGGTGTTGAACTGCAAGTTGACATAACCGTCGGGCACACGGGGCATTTCCGGTTCACGCTCATCCTGACAGGCAACGAATGCCACCGACAAGGCCAGCAGGGCTATTGCTGTATGTATCGTTTTCTTTATCATAGCTCTTATCTTTAATATATCATCTTATCACTATTGGTTGACGGTTTCGTCGTCGTAGGCATCGCGGATGCAACGGACGGAAGTTCCACTGGAATTAGATTTAGAGTTCAAAATCCGTCCACTGGCACTCCAGTAATAGTTTGCGTTCAGAAGGTAGTCAATTGCATCGGCATTATCTTTTTCTCCACCTTGGAACTTCATGATAATGTTCAACTCAGCTTCTGTAGGCAGGCGCCAATCGTTCAACGTTACGGTATTTCCGTTCTTGTCTTTATAGACTTCTACATAATTAGCGCAATGGTCTCTTACAACATTCTGTGCATAACTTTGTGAAAGGTCAATATTGCCGCTTGTATTCAAAAAGCCCAAACGTGAAGCAATCATGAAAGAGGGTGATACCAACTTGGCATTATCTGCACCGGAATCTGTATAACCCTCCTGTGTCAAACGAGGTTTACCCAATGTATAGTCTCCGGAAGAAGCCGTAATCCGTATATGATACATTCTGGCATTACCATTACTTTGCGCTGTTTGGATGGAACGGTTTGAACCATCGTTGGTCCAGCCAGTCCAACCTCCTCCTGCTTGCCATCGATAATAGGAAATGGTAGAGCTACCATCGTTGTTGTGGCTACTTGCCACTTTAGAACGCCAAAAACCGCTAGAATTTTGGCTCTTCGAATAAGTCTCATTTCGGCTATTATAGCTTATACCCACAATCCCATCTCCTTGAAACTCATACGTCGTTGGTTGTGAATTGTTATTTTTAAAGTCGTCCCGATACGAATACCAACTTTGTATATTGGTAATATACTCCAACGGATACTGCTTAACAGTCACCTTGCGGGGCGTTACACCGTCTTCGTTGGTCACTTCCAACTCTATATATCGGATGGTGTTGTTGGTAGGTATCGGGCTGTGTATGTCGATTCCTCCGTTCAATCCCGCACTGGGCGTGGCGGTAATCCCATTGGTGGATATGGTTTGTGTCTGGCCTAACTTGTCGATGAAGTAAGCACGGACAACACGAGCCTGCACGGCTGACGAGGAAGAGAAAGAGAGCGTTGTGTTGTCATCCGTGATGTTGTGCATCTCCATCTCCTCTTCGTTTACGTAGAGGTATCTGGGGCGGTCGGTCTCGCCACCTACATTGACCGTCTGCTCTTCCCAAGAAGCCACAGAGTATTGGATGTTTTCCAAGGTTTTCGGTTCAGACGGGTCTTCCGCACCGGGAGCGTTCACGGTGGCGGTGACATAATAATAGGTGTTTCGGTTCAACCGTTTCTCCTTGCTTACCGGAATCTGGTAGTAGCTGCTTTTAACTTCCACTCCCTGGTAGGTCAGCGGGATATTCACGATGAAACGCACCTCGTTCTCCAACGAACTTTTGTCGTTCCAGTCGTGGGCGTAGGCATAGGCGGTGAGAGTGATTTCATCGGGAGTACCCCAGTTGAAGTAAGCACCTTGGCTGGGACTGGTAGCCCTCAATTTCGCTTCTCCATCTATTCCCGACAGGACGGAAGTGGAATAAGGCATGTTGCGGAGATAATAGACGGCTCCATCGGCAGTCGGAGTAGTGGTGAATTGCACGTCGCCTCCCTGCATCAGGCGGACGACGATTTTAGCCGCTGCCCGGCGAAGGGTGGCCTGCAGCACGGTGTCGTCCGTCTGGTTGCCGCTGTTCAGCACCACGGTAGGGTTGTCGGTCTCTGCCGTCCCTTTGAGGCGGGCCATGCCGTCCATCAGGAAGGTCTGCGGTGCATTGGTGACATTTTCCAGACCGGTCATGTGAATCTCCCGGTCTTCTTGTTCGAGGGCACGCAGTTCGTTCAGACCGGTGATGCCGGCGTACACATCCTTCGCAAGCGTGCTGTTGGCTATCAGATAGACTTTGTATGCCTTATCCGCTTCGAAGCTGTTTCGCGTAGCCGATATGGTGATGGTGCCGGTCTTGCCGTCGATGCGGCTTGTCACCCGTTCGTGATGTTCCAGTTGATCGTCATCCGCATTGAAAATCACCACATCGATATGGCTGACTTTCACTTCTGCCCCAACGGCTTCTTCGGTGGCCGCACGGCTTACCGGCAATGCGGCTGACGAGATATCGAGTATGATGCTGTTGCCGTCCCCTTTTTCGTTTCCGTCTATAACCAATGCGTCGTTTTCGCTGATACAAGCGGCAAAAGAAAAGGCTGCCATACATCCTATAATCATATTATATATTGCTGTCCGTTTCATAGCTCTTCTAATTAGTCGGTCGTTCAATCTGTTTTATTTTAATCAATTCGGGCATCGTGCTACCCTTCCAGTTCAACTTGTCCGTGGTTCCTCCAATCAAGAGCAAAAGGTTCTCCTGCGGAGCCCATGCGGGCGGACAGGAGATGCCGAGCGCGGTTTCCATCTCGGTGCCCTCGTAGGGTTTCAGTGCCTTTACCCGGATTTGGTAGTCTTGATCGGATATCGGATATTTGCCGTCCGCGGGAGTTACCACCGCTCCGCCTTGCAACACCTCCACGTCAAAGTAAGCGGGGTTTCCGTTCAGGGTCGGAGTCCATACCTGCCCCTGGGGACCGGTGATGCGGAAGTTGAAGGTGTAAGCTCCCTCTGTGGAGCCTTCGTTGGCATAATAGACCGTGGGTTGCGCATAGGGCGTGGTTCCTCCACCAACAAGCGGAGTCATCTGTGTGTATTGAGGGTAGTCGAACGTAAGCGTATAATCGTCGGCTTTGTCCCAATCGGCTATGGCGATTTCTATGATTAATCCGATACTTGTCAGGACGGCTTTCACCTGATAGACATGTCCGGCTTGGAGGGCGACATCCTTGTCAGGCGTGAGGTATGGAGTGAGGTCGGCCGAGTAGGTGTGCGCAATCGTACCGTTAATCAGTACGCTGACGCTGACGGTGGCTGTTTGCGTTGCGGGAGTGCGGTAGGTGTAGAAGCGTCCGCGCAGGTAGTCGTCTGTAAACCATAAGCGTTCCGCTTCACCGCTATGTTCTACCAAAGTCTTGCCGTCGGCGAAGGTCTCGCTCAAGGTCGCTTCGGGTGCCGGAGTGGAAGGCAGCGTTGTTTCCGTATCCAACGTGGTGTTCTTTACGCCTCCGCTGAACTCCACCTTGGTCACCTTTACCTCGCTTTCCCAACCCGCTTCTTTGAAGACGAAGACATCCACACGGGCGGCCAGGCGATGCAGTTCCACCGCCACACTTCTTGTCTCGTCCCGTTCGTCCTCTGCAAACGGCTCGATGGTCGCTTCACCCGCCATCAGGATGTTTTGGTTGCCCAATTGGGTTCCGCCCGCCTGGTTGGCGACCAGTGCCTTGACCTGTTTTTTCGATTTGGGGGTCAACGCGGCATCCAACCCCGTGTAGGCAGCATAGTTTGCCACCACATAGAGCGAGCGTGCTTTCGGGCTGCAAGTGAACACTTCCGTCAACACGTTGACGCTTTCCTCGGGAGAAACCTTATGCAAAGCCAGAAAATCTCCGGCTTGGTCAAATACGTATATGGCCAGGCTTGAGAATTGGTCATCGTCATCGCGCATCCAAGTGTCGCTATCGGTGGCACGCGACGTTGCCTGAAGTTTTATCGTAATGTTTTCCTTTGCGGCTTCCGCGCTGTCGGGGTATTCGTCCTGATTGCATGCGGCCAGCCATAGTGCCAGCGACAAGAAAAGCAGCAGCGGAGCATATTTGTTGGGGGATATATGGATCATAATTCAATTCCTTTCCTTACTTTATAAAATCGGTATGATATATACTACTTCCCACCCATTGATAGTAATAACAATGTTGGTATCTCCATCCATGTTGATGACAACATCGTACCTTGGTTCGCGGTCGAAATCCTCCTGCGTGTTGTAGTGTCCGGTGGCTTGCATGGTTTCCACCAGATCTTTGTCAAAGACGATCTTGCCTTCTTTGTCCTTCACCACTAAGCGGAAGGAGCGGCCGATGGTCAGGCGCATCAGATTAAGCTCCGAGATGGCTCTTCCGGGGGTGATGTAGGTGTTATACGGGAGGTTGGTGATGGTCTCCGCTTTCTTGCCGAAGCTGTTGTCGGCCAGGTAGCGGGCATTGGTACCCGTACAATATACTTCGTAGGGCACGTCTGTAGCGTCTGCCCTGCTTTGCCCCACCCTCTTATCCTTTACGGTGACGGTGAGCAGTTTGGTATCTTTCATCAGGTCAACGGTGGTGAACTCTTCAGGCCAATAGACCGAGGTCACGTCAGCCTTTCCGTGGTAAAGGTCATCCAGCTCTACCAGAGGCTGTCCGTTGTTTTCAGCAGTGAGCATGAAGTTGCTAATGTGTGTAACCCCTTTCTTCAACTCGCTCTGAAACGCCGTTTCGTCGGCATTGGTCTCGCCGATGCGGTACATGGTGCCCAGCGGACCTCCCCACGTCACGGTGGTGTAGTTTCCCGGCGGTAGCGGCAGCAACATCTTCCAGTCGTTGGTGAGGTGCTTGCCCTCATCGGAAAAACGGTCGTAGTAAAGTCCATTCTCGTCGAATACGTAAACGGTAACCTTGCCCACTTCGTCCCCGAAAAGGTTGGTGTAGTCCGGGTTAAGCGAGTAATCAAACTTCAGCAGCACTCCGGGGTTACATTCGGAGCGGTCTTCCTTGATGCAACCCGAAAAGCCGCAGAGCAAGGCAGTTGTCAGAAGCATTGTCTTGATTGAATATTTCATCGCAAGTAGTTTATCTGTAGTTGTATAAATCTATGTAAATCAAAATAAAGAGATTGGAAAGGGAGGATGCACCGCGATTTCCGGCAGGTGCATCCTCGCCTTTAGGGTCTATAGGTCAATTTCTCTTTTGTAAGAAAAAGGATTAATGGAAATCAGGAGTTACAGGAACACCAATCCAAGGCATAACTGTTACGGTCGCAGTTACACTCTTTGTTCCTTCATAAGGAACGTCTGTCAAATCATTGATATCGAACTGCAAATCATTGATACGATATACGTTACGTCTTGCGAATGTCAACACAGGTGTATTCTGTCCATCTGCTTGCTTATATCCAATGATAGTTAGATACTTATTTCTTCGTTCAGCAACACCTTCCATTTTAACACTTAACTCAATAACGATATTTGCTACGTCATAAACACCATCAACTTGCTCTCCATTTTGTTTACCTGCAAGCACAGGATATCCCCAACATTTATTTTCCGTCGGGCAGTTAACTTCACAGATAGCACCTGTTGTTGTAGATACCGTACTTCCGATAGGAGTCGTATATTCGTCACACATAAAGCCAAAACCATCAGTTTCGTAGGTCTCTGCTGTGTATTCTGTCGTAACAGAACCATGCTCTTCTCTTGTAGTTGCTCGGTCTTCTGCAGGTGCATTCTTTTCAGGATCCAATTTACCTTCAGAATAAAAACGATTAACGTAAATGCCCTTCAATTGGAAATCTTCAATGTTCACCACATCGGCTCCCTCAACTTTCATAGCTGTAAGCTTTTGGATTTCCAAGCGAGATGATACAGGAGTAATCTGTACATTTGCAGTTGCTGCGCCGTCTCCTCCGTCCGCAATACCTGCAAGTCCTGTCATTAAAGAGTTTTGTTGAGCGAAAACATGTTCCATTTCATCAGCTCTTTTAACCAGTCCTTTCAAATAAATAGTAGTGTTTCTTGCCGCATCCAAGTTTCCTGTTTGAATGGGTGTGTTTTCATTGGCAACCACATAGATTTGGGTGGCAGTTGCAGGCACACCTGTAAGAGCGATGGTAGCAACACGTTCGGTTGTCCCCGCATTATTTAAAGTAGCAACTGCTGCTGCAAGTTCGGCTTCGTTCTTTGCTTGCGATTCAGCATCAATTTCCAATCTTCTACTATCAGAGGTGAAAAAATAAGCTTTTAAATCCAACACATTGTTGAATAATCCGGCAGCAGATGTTTCTACCGCTCTGGTTTGTTCCGTTCTACCCAATGATAACTTAAGCAATACCTTGTCACCATCTTTTTGATTTGTAATGTCTTCATCATTACTACATGCCGCGAATGCCAAACCGGCCAAACCCAGCATAAAATACTTGTTAAACTTCATAATAATATTATT